>PDRA01000006.1 GCA_002747975.1 Candidatus Altimarinota bacterium
TGTTTTATTTTTTGGTGAAATTGTGTAAATGAAAAGATTTTCAAAATGCTTATCCCCAAGGAAATAACTTGCCATTGTATTCTCATCTTTCTTCATATTTTTTTTGATGTTTTCTGTGATTTTTGGATCAAGATCCAGAAAATTGAGTTTTTTGAGATCAAAATCACTCTCAATCAAGCAAAAGAGATTTGAGTTTTTTATTTCTTTGTGAGAATAGAGTTTTTTCATTATTTTCTCGGTTACAAAATACTGACCCCCAGTATACTAAAAAATACTATGAAAGCAAAAAATATTTGCATTTTATACTTATATGCATATAATAGAGGCATATATAAAATATATGCAATGACTCAAATTCAGAAACTCATAGAAAAATTTAAAAAACAACCCAGCACAGTACAATGGAAAGATCTTGAAAAAATTATAAAACACAATTGATATCGTCTCGAGAGAATTAAAGGAAGTCATCATATCTATAGTAAAGAAAATGAAGATCCAATTATTGCCCCCGTTCACAATGGAGAAATCAAAATTCCTTATAAAAAACGTTTTCGAAAACAAATATATAATATTTAACTTTTTTCACTATGAATAACAAGGAAGAAAAAATCATCAAAGTATACGGAAATGTATACGCATATGAAATGGAGTATCTTGGCAACAGAGAAGGTGATGGCGAAGTGGTACGAGTCATCTGTCCAGCCTTTCATATTGATGAAATTATGATGCTTGAAGATATGCCAGAACTTCTTGAAACGCACATTGAAACAAGGCTCGAAAAGCAAGAAGAAAAAAAACGAATTTCACTCTATCTTTATGCTCGTGATATTTTATATTACAAGGAAAAGGCAAAACAATCATGAGTATCATATCAAAAACTTATCCGAGATGCTGTTTCGGTGCATTAGGAATTATCTTGTAGTTTTTCTAGTACCGTTCTATGATATTTTCAGAAACTATTTTTACCAAATCATTCTGCAGTTTGCCATTGGAAGCAATATATCCTTGGATTTCTCCGTCATATCTCTGCTCGTTTCCGTGTATGTCTGTCATTTTTCCACCCGCTTCTTCTACGATGATTTTGAGCGCGGCTCAATCATGGGGTGTTTTTCATGGAAAAACGACCGCGTCAAATTCTCATAAGGCTACCATCATACCAGCAAAGAGAATACTGCAAAATCGAAATATTTTTGCATTCATTTCTTCTGTCATTTTTTGATCAAATTTTGCAAGATTATATTTCGAGTTTCTATAATTTTCGAGAGCGAAGATAAAGGTTTCATCGATAGTACTTTTTTCGTTGACTTTGATTTTCTCTCCATTCAAAAAAGCTCATTTTCATTTTTCTGCCAGAATCATTCTATCAGAAAACGGCTCAAATATGACTCACGCAATGGGTTCTCACTTGTAGGTAAGAGCCAGAGAAAAGGTGGAGATCTGCAATCAAGCAGAAAATGGAATAGTTCCATCGACTGGATCACATACCCACACATATTCACTTTTGTTAGTCATATCACTTTCTTCTTCTCATTTTATATCGTGAGTTGGAAAGTATTTGTGCACCTCTTCGATCACGATTTTGTTGACCTCGGTATCAGTTTTTGTAACTGGTGAGAAATCCTCTTTGTATTCTTTTTTCATGCCGAGAGAAAAATTGGCAAGTATGATTTTTCCAGCTCGCTGAGATATGGTTTCGAGAAAATCTATATAGTTCATGGTACGTAAAATTTAGAAAATAATTTTTTGGAAAAAGGTCCTAAAATAAAATCAGAATGGCACTATTTCTACATCTTCCCCCTCAAAAACTCTACCAAATTTGCTATCTCCACTACTTCTTGCTCCATACTGTCTCGAAATCGCACTGTTACTTTTCATGCATCATAGTTATCGGAATCGACAGAAATACAAAAAGGAACACCGATCTCATCCATACGAGCATATCTTTTTCCAATACTTCCCGCCTCATCATATTCACAGGCAAATTCTTCGGTCAGTGTTGCATAGATTTCCTTTGCCAAATGTCCAATTTTCTTGATTACTGGGAGGACCGCAACTTGAATTGGAGCAATTTTTGCTGGAAGTTTGAGATAGGTTCTCTTATTTTCGTCATCAACTGTATAAGAATCGACCAAAACGGTCAAGAAGAGTCGATTGAGTCAAACTGATGGCTCGATGACATATGGAATAAATTTTTTATTATTTATTGGATCAAAATAGCTCATATCCTGTTTTGAGTGTTCCATGTGCGCTTTTAGATCAAAATCCGTTCTGTCTGCAATTCCCCAGAGTTCTCCCCAACCAAATGGATATTTGTATTCTATGTCGGTCGTTGCATTTGAGTAGTGTGAGAGCTCATCATCTTCATGGTCCCGCATTCTCAGGTTTTCTGAGTTCAGCTCGAGTTTTTCTTCCAAAAATTTCATACAAAAATCTTTCCATTCTCTGTGAGATTCTAGGTCTTTTCCAGGCTCTACGAAATACTCGATTTCCATCTGTTCAAATTCACGCGTTCTAAATATAAAGTTTCCAGGCGTAATTTCATTTCGAAAGGCCTTACCGACTTGTGCGATTCCAAATGGGAGTTTTCGACGACTACTTCGCAGTATATTTGGAAAATTAACAAAGATTCCTTGGGCCGTCTCTGGTCGCAAATAAATATCTGCACTTGAATCCTCTGTGACTCATTGTTTTGTCTTGTACATGAGATTAAATTTTTTTGCTTCGGACCAATCTCCGACCTGTCAATTATTTGGATTTTTCACGTTTTCACCGCGCATTACTTCGGTTTGTTTTTCGAGTGTCCAGGATTCTGGAACGAGGTTATTGACTGTATATTTTTCTTTGAGCGTTTCTGGATGTTCCATATTTTCGATGAGATCTTCGAGAAGTTTGTCGGCGCGAAACCGCTCTTTTGTATTTTTATCATCGATAAGTGGATCAGAAAAACCTCCCACATGTCCGCTGGCAACCCAGACTTTTGGGTTCATAAGAATTGCAGCATCTTGCAGAACCATATCAGTCCGTTTTTGGACGAATTCTTTGATCCAAAGATTCTTGAGGTTTTCTTTGAGAAGAGCTCCGTATGGACCGTAATCCCAAGAGTTTGCAAGTCCTCAGTAAATTTGAGAACCTTGGTATACAAAACCTCTTTTTTGTGCGAGGTTTACAATGTCTTTCATTGTTGGTTGTGTTGTCATAAGTATTTAGGGTTAAAAGTTAAAAATTAAGGTTATATTATTGTTTTCTAAATTCTCCGCGACTCATACAGCCTTTCATATCTTCGATTTTTTCGATAAAAGTTTTTCCCTCTAGATGATCCATTTCATGTTGAATCACTCTTGCCAAAAAGCCGCCCGCTTCAAATATAAATTTGTTTCATTTTTCATCATAGGCCTCTACTGTTACAGATGTCCAGCGTGGAACGGGTCAAAAAAACTCTGTATATGCCACGCTTCCACATCCTTCGTATCAAGTTTCTTTTTCCTGTGAGTGCTTTGTAATCTTAGGATTGATAAAAATTCTTAGCGTATCTGTTTCTAGGTTTTTTCTTGTGTTTGTTTTTCTGACTTCTGTCAAGAAAACAAGAGAATTTTTTCTGATTTGGTTGGCTGCAATCCCGACAAGATTTTTTGCTCGCATAGTATCTGTAAGATCTTTGATCAAGTCTTTTATTTCTTGCGAGTGAAAATCAGTCACTTTTTCCATTTTTTGTGTCAGGAGTGGATCTCCGATTTGTGTGAGTTGTTCTATAATCATAAAAATGAGATAATTATTCCTCTGTAGAAATTAAAAATATTCACTCCTCAAAGCCGCCTCTTTCTTGTTTTTTATGTATTCTCATTTGTTCAATTTCTGTCAGAGAAATATTATTTTCTTCTGCCAGAGCATATAAAACCTCAAATATGTCAGCAAATTCTCAAACTCTTTCTTCTCTCATTTTTGCTTCTAATAGTTCTCAAACTTCCTCTTTCAATTTTTCTAATAAAAATTCTAGTTTTTCTTTCTTAGATAAAACTCTTGTTTCAAATTTTATTCATTTTTTATCTAAAACTTCAGGAATTTTATCTCGCACAAGTTTGTTGTAAGTTGTTTTCATACGTCTAAAATTAAAAAATCCCCAAAACTTGCAATTTTTACAAGTCTTAGGGTCCTTGTTTTGGACGGTTCCACCTAATTTTTTTACTTCATTTTTATACAATATTTTTCTTGGAAACTTTCCCATCATTCCCTCAGGCGAGAAATATTTGTATGAACATATTATATATTTTTTTCTAGAAAATCAAATTCTTTTTTTAAAAAATCCTAATATCTTTTCTCCCTGGAGACGGGAAAGCAAAAGTATAGGAGCCTGGATCTCTGGTCAAGCTAGGGATGACAGAAAAGGAGATCCTGAAATAAATTCAGGATGACAGGGGCAGGGGCATGGATTTACAGGAAAAGTCATTGCGAGAAATCTTTGATTTCGTGGCAATCTCGGTGATGATAGGAACAGCGGGAGCGGAAGAGATCGCCGCGCTCCGCTCGCGATGACGGGAACCGCAGGAACCTGGATCCCTGGTCAAGCCAGGGATGACAGAAAAGGAGATCCTGAAACGAGTTCAGGATGACAGAAAGAGAAGAAACAACAGTAATATGTCATTCCTGCGCAGGCCAAGAATCCAGTCGGGAAAAAGAAAGTACAAAAGAGGAAGATCCTGAATCAAGTTCAGGATGACGGGAACGGAAATCTGAAGAGTCAAAAAGAAAATACAGAAGAAAATCTGTACATAATGGGGTTTGGGGGAAATACTGCTAAGAGATTTTTTTCTTTTTGAAAAAAAAATACAGTGAAAAAAATCGATGAGCGATGATGAAAGTCAGTGTTATTATGATGAGCGTAAAGCGAGTGTATGAGCGAGTTTATTTCTCCCAAGGATTTTGTTTCTTTTGTCCGCAAAAGAAAAGAGAAAGTCTGAGGGTTT
>PDRA01000012.1 GCA_002747975.1 Candidatus Altimarinota bacterium
GGCCTACAGAAATCCCCCTGTCCTTCGGACATCCCCCTTTACAAAGGGGGCCTACAGAAATCCCCCTGTCCTTCGGACATCCCCCTTTACAAAGGGGGCTTCAAAAGAAAGTTGTCATTCCTGGGAGGCCAAGAATCCATTCGGGAAAAAGAAGGTACAAAAGAGGAAGATCCTGAATCAAGTTCTCAGATGACAGGAGCCACAGGGACAACAGGAACCAAATCCCCCTGTCCTATCGGACATCTTCCTTCACAAAGGGGGCTTACAAAAAAATCTCTGCCCTCTAAATTCTAAAATCTAATTTCTAAAATCTACCTCCTAAATTCTAAACTCTAAACTCCATTTTCCTCCTATGCAATGGTATAAAAACTTACAAAACGAGATTGACCGAACTATCGAGAATATTTTTGAAAATCGGTATAACTTTCCTCATGACAGTGCGGAAAAGACTTTTTTTGAAGCCATGCGGTATGCGGTTGAGGGTGGTGGTAAGCGAGTGCGATGCATCCTTGCGATTCTTGCGTATGAGTATGTTTCAAAAAGGGAAGCTTCCAGAAAAGAAAGGGCAATTTTTTCTGGAATTGAGATGATTCATGCCTATACGCTGGTTCATGATGATCTGCCGTGTATGGATGATGATACTCTACGCCGTGGGAAACCGACGGTATGGAAACAATACGACGAGACGACAGCTGTGCTTGTCGGAGATGCCTTGCAGACGCTCGGATTTGAGCTTTTGGCAGATTCTGGAAATGCGCAAATCGTTCAAGAAATGACTCGAGCTTTAGGCGATCTTTGAACGGTTCGCGGGCAGGTGCGAGATACGCTTCTTGATCAAAAAAATCTTTCTCTCGAAGCATTGCTTCGTATTCATGACGAAAAAACAGGTGGGTTTATTGCCTCATCACTGGTAATTGGTGCCATTTTTGCTGGAGCACAAGCTCGTACAATAGAAACATTTCGTCGGCTTGGTTTTTTGATGGGACGAGCCTTCCAGATCAAAGATGATATTCTCGATATCGAGGGAGATGCAAAAACACTTGGAAAAACGCCAAAAAAAGATGATAAAACAGGGAAGGGAATTGTAGCCTTGGTAGGACTTGAGAAATCAAAAGAAATTCTCCAAGATCTTGAAATGCAAATCAAATCAAGTATACAAGGTATTGATGATGAGAGAATTACAGAAATTACCCATTTTATTATTCATCGAAAAAAATAAAAAAATACCTCCTATTTTCTCAGGAGATATTTTTGATAGAAATGGAAGAGATATTTTTATTTATCGAGGGTTTCAATAAGTCCATCAACAACGAGATCGAGGTATTTTTCTCGGATTTGGTTGCTGTTTTCTCGCAGACTCCTCCAAACCATTTTAGTAAGCTCTCATCGGCTGACTTTATTTTTTGGACCAAATGTTCCATTTTTATATCCATCGGTGATTCCAGCATACTTAGCAAAGAGGATATATGGTGCTAGAGGTGTATTTTTGTTAATATCTGGAAAACTGGCTGGTATTTGACTCAAATCGCTTCCAGTGAGGTCTATATCAAGCTGTCGAAGCATGAGATAGACAGCAAAGTCTCTGGTGATTTTTTCATCCTTCCCAAAAGATACAGCGTTTGTTTTTTGATGCGCTTTGTAATATTGTACAAATTTTGTATACCATTCATCAGAATCATTTCCTTGAATTGATTTTGAATATGGTCCAGTATTGAGGATAATTTTGAGTGATTCTATGAAACTGACTGGATTATTTGGACGAAATGTTCCATCGTCATATCCTGATATAATTCACTGTTCGTGAGCTTTATTGATATACGATTCGAAATCCGAACCTGAAATATCAGAGAGAGCAGAAACAGATGTACAAGAGAAAGCAAGCAGACTTAATGTAAGAATAATCTTTTTCATACGAGTAAAATTAAAAAAATAAAATACATAAGCTAGTATATCTATTTTACAAAAAAATACAAGGAGAAATATACCCTATTTTCTTGTTTCTTATTGTGTTCTCCATATTTCCATTTATTTTCACTTGACTTTATTATTTTTTTCTATACTATAATTTTGTTTTTATTTTATAATATATTTTTGTATGAATTCTCAAGACGCTTCTCCTATGGATTTGCGGTATCGTTATGATATTGATATAGATGATATTTTTCCATTTCTTGATGATGAAAAAACACAGGATCTTGTGAACCTGCTCTATGATATGACCCTTTCTCAATCACAAGAAACAGAAGATTGACATCCAGAAGAAACAGAAGACTCAGATCCGGATTTTGTTGTGGAAACGTTTAGATCTCCACCTATACCACAAAATATACCAACAAAAGAACGAAAAAGACCTTGATCTTCCCCATTTGCTCGGTTGCCAGCAGAAATAAGTAATATTCTTAGAATGGAAAGCAAAGAGGCGAATTCTTCTGGAAACAAGAATCACGATGAAAATGCATTTTTGAGGCTTCCAGAGGAAGCAAGTACAGCACTTTCAGATCACCTCAAAAATCTAGGGCCCATCTCGAGTAATACACAAGATTCTCTCTGGTCTCTAAAAATTGATTCTTTGGTGAAACTGAGGCGATTTCTCATTGTTCATAAGCCTCAAATTACTAATTTTATAAATAGTCACAGCAATAAGAAGCTTGAAAGCAGTCTTTCTCATGATGATTTTTTAAGAGAGTGTATCTGATATATCAATTCCGAACTTGGATTTGATTTGGGTGAATATGTTCCCAAGGGAATTGAGAAGCGATATTGAGATGAACTCAAAGCAAAAATACAAGATACCTTTCATGAGATTTTACTATACCGAGTCAGTGACAGAAATCTAAAAAAAGTACTACAACAAGGAAATATAAAATATGCACCTGAATTTAAAGAGATTGAAAAAATGGTAGTAAATAATGCCGTATCAACAAAAGTACAGATATTTCTGGCAAAGGTACTCAATTCAAGTATACCAGTTGATTTTAAAAAGCTTGCGCAAAGAATTCCTTCTCTGAGAGAGGAAGATACGAGAATGCCTGTTGATAGGTTTGTCCAATCTGTTAATTTTTCAGGGTAATTCTTCTTTTGATATAGTTTCTTAAAATATTTATCTAATAATATACTTTTATGACCTCTTCTGATTCTCTCCAAGACACTGGTGTCAATATAATAGACCGCTACGAGATCAATGTAGATGGATTTCTCGGGACTCTTGACGAGTCAAAAAGACATGACCTGGTTCATCTCCTCTATGAGATGGTTTCTGATTGTGAACCGCAGGAAAACCAGAATCCTGACGATACAAAATCGCTATGAGAATCCTTTACTTTTCTTTCGCCAAAAAAATCATCCATCGCAGAAGACATCAAAGATACGCTTTCTCGTGCGAAAGCTTCCTTGCTTGATGAAGATGTAATACATATCGATTCTTTGATGAAACTGAGGCGTTTTCTCATTGTCCATAAGTCTCAGGTAATTCATTTTCTCAATCAAAGTCGCAGAAACAAATTAGAGGCAAATATTTCTCACCATGCTTTTCTTGATGAATGTATTAAATATATCAATATCAAACTTGGACTAAGTATCGATGATTTTATTGCTGGTGATATTGAAGGGCAGTATTCAGCTGAAATGCAAGAAAAAATACGCCAAACTTTTGGTGATATTATAGATAATCGAGTGAGTGAAAAAAATATACGAAGAGCACTGGCTCCAGATACAAGAAATGAATGAAATGAATCGGGATATAGTCTGGAAATGCAGAGAATTGAAGATTTGATCGTAAAACATAAAATCCCAACAAAAGCACAGATATTTCTTGCAAAAGTTATTGATGCTGATACAAAAGTGGATATGAGAAAGTTAGAAGCGGTAGTTCTTTCTCTTCAAGAATGAATTTCTCAAATGCCAGTTAGTCTTTTTGTTCGTTTTGTCAATGAGGTCAACCTGCAAACTTTGCCTTGGCTTGTGGATATGCTTTCTTGAGATGAGGATTTGCGTGCTGCCGTGTGTCAAAAAATACTCCCAAGAAAGAGAGATACCCTGATTTTTATGCTCAATAAAACACGAACGACGCATCCATGAGATATAAATAAATTTGTTGGTTTGGTTCCTTTTTTTGACTCTCTTGAAAGAGTAAAATTATTCCTCTCTCTTTTTATGCGGGATCGAAGTATATATGCAAGTATTCCACCCTATATAACGAGTCGAGAGGATTGGTTTGAGTTTTTTAATAGAGTAGATAAAGCCATACTCCTCCCTCTCCTTATGAATAGAAAAGACCGTGAAAATCTAGAGAATGAAATAGTGCAATCTCATAATATACAAAAAACTATTCAAAAATTTAATCAGCCAAATTGGCTCACTCGAAGAAAGTGGAATATTTTACAAAACCCAGATGAGAGACAGGAAAACTATCAAGAATTTATACAAGAGGCGCAAGAGATATTTCAAGAAAGTGAGAGGTGATATCCAACAGAAGAAGAATTAGAAGAATTAGAAGCATTGGAAGCATTGGAAGCATTGGAAGCATTGGATGATCTTACGGATATAGATTTTATCGAATGAGATGATTGAATAGAAGGATGAAAGACAGAGAATTGAGACCAAACACCAAAAACACAAAAAAAACAGCATGATCCTATTCCTTTTTCACATTTTGTTGAGAGATACAATGGAACAAAAGGATGAAAGACAGAGAATTGAGACCAAAAATGAAAGAAACCAAAACAAGAGAAGGTACCAAAGGATATAAGAAAAAAAGGAAATACATGGATGCAAGGAGAATAAAAAATACTCTCTTTCTTATATAAAAAAATCGTCAGTATTTTCTGACGATTTTTATTGATGTCTTTTATGTTAGTACATTCCCATTCCTGGCATTCCTCCCATACCACCCAGAGCAGCTGGGTTTGCAGGGGTATCTTCTTCTTTTTTTGGAGTATCGACGATGAGAGCTTCTGTGGTCAGAAACATTCCAGCAATAGAAATCGCATTTTGAAGCGCTGATCGCTCGACTTTTTTTGGATCGATGATTCCAGAGGCTACGAGGTCTTTGTACTCATCATCAGCGGCATCATATCAGAAATTATTATTTTCATTTTCGAGAATCGTATTGACGATGACAGCTCACTCTTTTCCGGCATTTTCTGCGATTTGTCGGACCGGATATGAGAGCGCTCGTGCGACAATATCAGCTCCAACCTGCTCAGCTGGTGAGAAATGGGCATTATGTAGAACTTTTCCAGCTTTGAGGAGAGCAACACCACCACCAGCGACGATTCCTTCATCGACGGCAGCTTTGGTTGCATTGAGAGCATCTTCGATTCGAAGTTTTTTCTCTTTCATCTCTACTTCACTGGCAGCACCGACCTTGATGACGGCAATTCCACCAGCAAGTTTTGCCACTCGCTCAGCGAGTTTTTCTTTGTCATAATCACTGGTGCTTGCGGCGATTTGGTTTTGGATTTCAGAAACTCGTGTTTCAATAGAGTCTTTTTCGCCCGCTCCACCGATGATGATGGTCGTATCTTTGGTGCTAACGACAGATTTTGCTTTTCCAAGATCTGCAAGTGAAGCATTTTCGAGTTTGCTTCCAGTTTCTTCGCTGATCAGATTGGCACCAGTCAGGATAGCTATGTCTTGTAAGATTTCTTTTTTCTTGTCGCCAAATCCTGGAGCTTTGATTCCAAGGACTGAGAGTGAGCCTTTGAGTTTATTGAGAATAAGTCCAGTCAAGGCTTCACCATCGATATCTTCGGCAATAATGACGAGCTCTCGTTTTCCAGCTTCAGCGAGGCTTTCGAGAACAGAGAGGATATCTTTGAGAGATGAGATTTTTTTGTCGGTGATGAGGATATGAGCATCACTGACACGAGATTCCATTTTTTCGGTATCAGTGACCATATATGGTGAGATATATCCATTATCAAATTTCATTCCTTCAGTCACCTCGACTTCAAGTCCGAAAGTACGACCCTCTTCGACAGTGATGACACCATCTTGACCGACTTTTTCCATGGCAGAGGCGATGATTTTTCCTACTTCGCTTTCTTGAGCAGAAATAGTTGCGACCTGCTCGATTTCGGCTTGACTATTGAGCGGTGTTGCCATATTTGCAAGTTCATCGATGACGAGATTTCCCGCTTTTTTCATTCCATTTTTGAGTTCGATTGCATTGATGCCAGAGCGAATTTCTCGCAGCCCTTCTTTTGCCATAGCATAGGTCAGGAGTGTTGCAGTCGAAGTTCCATCACCAGCGGTGTCATTGGTTTTTGAAGCGGCTTCTTTGATAAGCTCGGCTCCCATATTTTCTATAGTATCTTCGAGTTCGATTTCTTTGGCGATTGTGACTCCGTCATTGGTAATTTGTGGCGCACCATATCCTTTTGAGAAAATGACATTTCGACCTTTTGGTCCGATAGTGGCTGTGACTGTTTTTGCGACTTTTTTCATCCCGTCAAACATTTTGAGGCGGGCTTCGTCAGAAAAGTGAATTTGTTTAGACATAAAAAAGAAAGATTAGAAAATAGAGTATAAAAAAGAGTTTGTATGTTTTGAATTGATATTTTTATATTTTTGTATATAATGAATTTTGTATTAAAGTATAAATTATGATAACAATTTCAAGTTTGAGAGAGAATCCTGTGTGTCAAGTTTCATATCAAAAGGTTTCGTGTGCCTTGTATTTGCTTGGTTTGAATATAAAAGCATCTAAGCTATCATCCGAAGTTTATAATTTTTTAGAGGCAAACCTTCTCGAAAATACAATGTGAGCTTATGTTCTCCCAGAAGATCCAAACAAAATAGATGAAATGAAAGTGCAAGTACTCCAAGATATTTCACGACAAAAAGTAAATCATATTACATAATATACTTGAATTATTCTCAAACCTTTGCCAGTACATATTCATAGGCGAGGATTTTGTACGTTGTGTCATCGATTTTGACATCATCACCAGAATATTGACCGCTGATAATTTTGTCACCTGTTTTGAGTTCTATTTTGATATGATTTCCATCGTTGTCGTGCTTTCCAGGTCCTACAGCAATGACTTCATAGAGATAGGTTCGATCTTTGTTTTCGCTTTCTGGAAGGATAATTCCTGCTTTTGTGATATTTTCTTCTTCGACTGGTTTGAGAAGGATTCTATCACTTAATGGTGTGATTTTGGGAATCATTTGGGAAGTAAGAGACATAGTATAATTGTGCTTTAAAAAATAAAAAATCTGAAAAATAACGACATTTCAAATGTATTTCAATTATATCTAAAAAAATTTAAAATCAATAAAAAATAAGCACTTTTTTCGTGTAAATGCTTATTTGTAGATACGAAAAAGTCTTAGACGATGGTTCTCAGTTGCATTTCTTCTCGGATTTCAGGGACTTCGTAGTCGTGGCTTATGAGGTAATCTGTGATTTGCTCGAGGTAGGCGAGTTTTTTGGCTCGTCGCTCTTTGATTCCACTAAACGTATGAAATTGATAGACACTCAAGAGCTCATAGACAAAGGTAAAAAATTTTTTGTCAGAAATATCTATTTTTGCGATCGTTCGTAGTTCTTTGAGAAGATTTTTTGATGACTGGAAATTGTCATGTCTTCCGAGATTATCAAGATCAGCATCCTGGATGATCTCCTCGAGGAGATTATTTGGGGTTGCAAAAAGTACTGTTGCCATAATCATATTTTCGATTTTTTCGATTCTATCTTCTGGATAATTTTGTTTTTTGAGCCAATTTTTTGCAATTCGAGCTCAGATATATTCATTTTTTGGGTATTGCTTGGCAAATCCGGTATCATGAAAGAGGGCAGCAATTTGCAAATCCTCTGTATCTTCTGGTGAAAGATTTTCTTCATGAGCAAGTTTTTGTGTTCTGTGAAATACATTTGTAGTGTGTTGTACATTGTGAAATGGATAGTGACTACAATTTTCTTGGATAATTCCAAGAGCGTATTCTTGCGCTTTTTTTACGATGGGAGTCATAAGGAGATAGAATTTAGGAAATAGATTTTAGAGGGTAGAATTTAGATTTTAGAATTTAGAAGGTAGAATTTAGAATTTAGATTTTAGAGAGTAGGCGGTTTTTTTGCTCCTGTAGCTTCTTTGTTTTCTGTCATCTAAGAATTTATTTCAGGATCTCTTTTTTCCCAACTGGATTCTTGGCCTGCAGGAATGACAACTTTATTTTGAAGCCCCCTTTGTGAAGGGGGAAAGCGAGTGAAGCGAGCCGGGGGATTTCTTGTCCCTGTGGTCTCTGTCATCCCTGGCTTGACCAGGGATCCAGGTTCCTGCGGTTCCCGTCATCGCGAGCGCAGCGAAACGGAGCGTGGCGATCTCTTTTCCCTGTCATCTGAGAACTTGATTCAGGATCTTCCTCTTTTGTGTCTTCTTTCTCCCGAATGGGTTCCTGCCTGCAGGAATGACAGATCACTTTTTTGTGATTTCCCTTTTTTTCTTCTTTTTTTTCGAAGAGAGGAGGATTTGATTTTCGGATTATTTTATCTTTCCTCTCAAAAAAGTATATCATATTTTCTTTTTTCTTGCAAATTTTTTATTTTTTTTTATAATCTCTCGGTATTTATTTTATTTTCTCATATTTATAGGATATGAATATCAAAAAACAACTCGTATTTGTGCTCATGTTAATCGCTCTTTGTGGGCTCTATATTCTTCCATGGAAGAATTTTGGCGTCAATACAGATTTTCTCAATAAACCCTATACACTTGGTCTTGATTTGCAAGGTGGTGTTGAGCTTGATTACAAGATTGATTTTTCAGAGGTCAAAACTTCATCTGGTTCCCATTACAATGAAATGACTATTGTAGAATCTCTCAAGAGAATTATTGATAAACGAGTTAATAGTCTTGGGTTAGCAGAACCAAATATCCAAACAATGAAATATGGATCTGAAACTCATCTTATCGTACAAATTCCAACAAAAGATTACAAGGATCTCTGACCAGAAGAAAAGAAAAAACAACAAGAAGAAGATATAAAAAATGCAAAAGCGACGATTGGAAAAGTTGTCCAACTTGAATTCAAAGAACTCAAAACCGAGTTCACAGAAGCTGATAAAAAAGAGCGAGAACAAATTGCTCAAAATCTACAAAAGGATTTACAAACCGATGGATTTGATGCTACAAAACAAAAGTATACCACTCAATATGAAAATATTTTTGCATCCAGCGGAACAGGAACACTTCCAAAAGAAATCCAATTTCCAGAATTTGCAAATATCCAAGAATTTCCCTATATCTCGCCTGTTTCGGAAGCGGTTATCGATAGCTTGCAAACAGTCGATGAGGCTGGAAATCCAGTCATCAAAACCAGTACAGGACTTGCTATTGTTCAGCTCGATGCTCGACTTGGAAGCGGAAGCTATGACTATAAATATTTTATCGTTGATCCAAAGCCAACCCAATGGCAGGTTGCGAAAACAAAAGACGGGAAAATTCTCTCAGATGCCTATCTCAATAATGCCAGTGTCTATATAACTCCAGTTGGAGAAGCAGAAGTGCTCCTCAATTTCAATGAAGCTGGAAAGCAAATTTTCTGAGAAATATCTTCTCGACTTATTGGAAAACAACTGGCTATCTATGTATGATGAGAGATGCTTACGGCTCCTGTAGTACAGGATGCTATCCTTAATGGTCAAGCAACCATCAATGGACAAAAAAATGTCGTTGAAGCACAAAATCTTGTCAATGATATCAATACTGGTATTGTACCGGCTCCGATTTATCTGACCAGTGAGCGAACGATCGATGCAAAAATAGGAGACAATGCCCTCTCTAAAATTCTTATTGCTGGTTTTATTGGTCTTGCATGAATCCTTCTTTTCCTCGTGTTCTTTTACCGAATTGGTGGTCTTATTGCTGGGGCGGCGCTTATTGTCTACACCCTCTTTCTTGTTACCATTGTCAAGATGACATGAGTGGTTCTTACGCTTGCTTCTGTAGCTGGTGTGATTCTCTCTATTGGTATGGCTATTGATGCAAATATCCTCATATTTGAGCGAGTTCGTGAAGCTCTCAAAGACAAAAAACCGCTTGATTCAGCGATAAAAGTATGATTTAATCAATCATGGACAGCGATTTGGGACTCCCATGTCACTTCTCTTACTTCTGCATTTATCCTCTTTTTGGTTGGAGTCTCTCTAATTAAATGATTTGGACTTATGCTTGGAATTGGTATTATTGTGTCGCTTTTTACCGCGATGTGGGTTTCGAGAGTGTTTCTCCTTTTTATCGGGAAAAAGATGAAAAAGCAAACTCTTCTGTTTATCGGATACAAAAAATAAATCTTCTCATAATCGAGAAAAAAATAGTCCTCTTTTGAGGATTATTTTTTTATTTTGGAGGCCCAAAAACAAACGGATCGTATCATCTAAAAGTAGTATTGACATCCCAGTTGGTGCGTGTTTGAATGTTGTGCGCCCGAGAAGACCCAGGAGATCAAAACATTTTACGTGTATTTTCGAACATTTCTGACTCTGCTTGAAACACGTCATCTTTTGTAAAAAGGAGATCAAGCACACCATTGTGATATCGATGATACACTTTTCCTTTTTCGTCTTTTTCTTTGATTATATCAAGAACATCTCTTCAAAAGAGAATTCGTCATTGTAAATCTACTTTTTTTATTTGATAGGCAGGAGACTCGGATGCATCAAGGGTAAGAATATCTTCTTTCCTTTGAGGGTCAAGCACGATATGAATCGATTTTGTATCGAAACAAAATAAACACGTCTCTCCACTTTGAATTTGGAAGTATTTTCGTAGGTTTGCTGGAAGAGAGAAACGTCATTTTTCATCAAGTTTTGCTCTTTTAAAAATACCGTTTTCAATGAGGATTTCTGTATCACCCGTATGTCCTTCTGGGAGCTTTTCCATTGATTTTTTTAAAGATATAGATATAATACGAGTATATCATATTTTTCTCTTTTTTTCAAATGAAACTTTGACTTTTTGATTCTTGACTTGGCAGTATGGTAGTACTTGAGGCATTTCAGCAGGAATTTCCAGAACTTGATATCATAGTAGAAATGGACAGAAAAAATGCTCCCTATGGAGATAAAAGCTCCAAGGAAATACAAGAACTTACCCTCCAATGAGTCAAAAATCTTTTTAAGCGATGAGCTGATGTTATCATTCTTGCCTGCAATACCGCCAGTGTTCATGTGCTTCGCTGGCTTCAAAGGGAAAAATTTCCTGACAAATATATTCTGGGAGTTATGATTCCATGAGCTGAGGCAATTGTAGAGTGATGATACAAAAAAGTGTGAATTCTTGCAACGAAAGCTACTGTTGATGTACGATGATACGCTGAGCGAGTTCATATTTTGGACAGTTCGATTGATATAGAAGAAATCGGTACGGTCGGGATTGTCGCTATGATAGAAAACCAAGAAATAGAAACACCGCAAATGCGAGAAAAAATACGCTCATATATCAAAAAATTTTCTCCTGATAGAGAAGTTCTTGTTTTGTGATGCACGCATTTCCCATTGATTCGCTCTCATATTGAATCCCTCTGGGAAGAGATTCACGGAAAGCCTACCCCTGCTATTATAGATCCAGGAAAGGAGGCTGCCAAAAAATTCCATGGCTGGATTAAGCGAAAAGGACTCTTAATTTCATAATTATGTATCTCATTTATTGAAAATGAGCCGTTTGACAGGCAGTTGCCAATCTTTGTCGGCTCCAAAATATCGATTTTGACATATGTGATGATAGTGATGCGATAGAAGATTTTTCTGCGTATTCATATATTATTCCATCACCCGGTATTCCCTCATCGCATCGTATTTATGACACCCAAAAAGTAATCTGAGAGCTCAATTTTGCGTCAAGGTTTTTGCAAGGCAAGCACACTATTATCTCTATCACTGGGACAGATGGGAAGTCAACGACAGCACATATGGCATACGAAGTTCTCTCTCGTCTTCCAGAAAACAAAAAACCAGTCTATCTCTCTGGGAATTTTGGAACTCCATTTTCGCAAACAGTGTGTGATATTTGTACAAATAATATTCGGTCCTCGTATATTATTGTCGAAGTATCAAGTTTTATGTGATATGGGCTATTCTTTTGAAAATGAGCAAATAATAAACAATATATGTCCGATTATACAATTTTTACAAATATAAGTATCGATCACCTTGATTGGCATAAAAGGAGTGATGAATATATTGATGCGAAGATGAAAATAATACAAAATACAAAAAAATGTGCAATTATTAATTCACAAGTGCACGAATATATGAAAGAGCAGGGAAGAGAGGATGATTTTGAAGGAATGAGTACTCGGTTTTTTGATCTTGATATTGATGAAAAAAAGTACTATAAAGACAGGACAGATGGTCAAAATATTGTGGTATCTGGACGTAAAAAGTATACACTTTCAGAGACGAAGTTTTCTGGAAATCATAATGCGATGAATCTCCTTTCGGTTGTTGTCCTGTGTAATGAAATGAAAATATGCTCAAAAAAGGTAGCGAAAACACTTTCATTTTTGCATCCACTCTCGCACAGACTTGAACACATTGATACGAAACAGAGTATTGATATCGTAGAGGATTCGAAGTCGACTTCTGCTCAGAGCCTTGAGGCAGCACTTTCAAGTTTCTGAAATACAAGAAATCTCCTTCTTATCGTTGGTGGACATGATAAATGAGATGATTTTGAGTATTTATTGCCTCGATTTCAGAAGAGAGTGAAGTATATGGTCTGTATGTGAGATACGGCTCAAAAATTTGAGACTATAGCAAAACGTACAAATATTGAACATTATTTGACCGATAATATGAAGGAAGCGGTTAATTGGCTTTTTCAGAAATGAGAAAAAAATGATGTACTTCTTCTCTCTCCATGATGTTCTTCATTCTGACTATTTCGAGATTATCTTGATCGAGCTAATCAGTTTCGGGAAGCAGTCCATACATTATAACAAAAACGTACAAATATTGAATATTATTTGTACGTTTTTTAGTATTACAAGAATCCAAGGAGAAAGTACGATTTATTGTATTTCAAATAATACAAAATAGCTTCGTTTTGGCTGGAGAATTTGAGCAATTTTTGCCTTATCTCATTTGGCCGCAGCAATTTGTTTGGCGTATCATTGGAGATATGTAGGTAATTTTTCAGGTGATGTGAGGTTAATTTTTTGATATATATTATTGATACATGCTTGTATTTTCTGAGACGGAGAGATAGGATTTCCATTCGATTTATACCCTATGTAATTGTTTCCTGCTATCATAAGAAAATCATCGGCACTTCGAAAGCTTCAGGCTTTATTTTCGTCAATTGCAAATCGCAGACAAATACTATCAGTATCGATGAGTTTGAGCTTTTTTGAACGCATAGAAAGCAGGAGATGATCAAATCGACGAGTGAGAGAATGACGAGGATCTCTATCGATAGTAGCGGCATTGAGGTCTACAAGAAGATAGCCAATTCCAAGTTTTTTCATTCGATCAATCGTTGTCTCTGGATCTTCATCGTAAAAGTACGATTCAAATTGAGTAATAAGATTATCATCAAGATAGCGTTCACGATTATTATCAATAAAATAGGTCATAAAGGTTCCAATTCTATAAATTCCTTTTGTATTAGCCTCCTCTTTTGTTGGGTAGAGTATGGTATTATAGAATACTTCTTTTGCTTTCTTAAGATCATCAGCGACCCTTTGATTCTCTCATTTGAAGTAATTTTGTTTGATAGCATCATTAAACCCGATAAGAATCTTTTGATATTCAAATGGAGTAAGACTTTCAGGTTTTGGAAGCCTCTTTTGGAGATCTTTGAGAGTAAATGCCTGTATGGATTTTGCTATGGCACTCTTTGGATCTTTGAGATTTACTGTTGCAATAGAATCGAGATATTCCCATCGATATCGGAAAATAACTTCTTCTTGTGAGAGAAGTCTGTATTTATATTCGTTGTATCCAGCCATACTGAGATTTCTCCAATTGTGCTGAGGAGCAGAGTAGCTGAGATAAATACCAAGAGAAACAAAGAGAACACCGGCAATAGATCATTTTATAAACCTGCTCGCCTCATTGTCGTGCTCTGTAGAGCTGATAGCTTCAGAAAATCCAAGAGAAATAAGGACAAAAAACATAAAATACACCAATACTCCGTACCATACAATACCGAAAGCAGAAACAAGAAAGAGAAGAGCGTATGTCATCGCAAAAAAGCTCATATACTTGTACCTTCGACTCATCGTGTGAGAGTTATCCACCAAAAGATGGACAATAATTTGCCAAGTGAATGCTCCAATCAAAAGGACGAGATAGCCATTTGGTAAGGTAATACCAGAGAGAATCGGAGAGATGAATTTCACAAATCCTGGTTCTTTTAGGAGCCCATATAAGAGAGCAGTAAAAAGAAAAATACATCAAACCCACACGCCTTGAAATCCCTTTCGAGCTCGTACAAATATTCCAGCTATTGGTACCAAAAGCAGGAAAATATAAGTAATATCGGTAAATTCTCATTTTTGATTTTTTTGGACAGTGAGATTAGTTGGTAGCTTTATATAGTTATTGAGTCATTCCTCTTGTCCGAAATACCGACTAAAATCTTCGTTGTTTGATTTTCCATCTTCGGTAATAGCTGAGAATTCTTTGGCCTTTTCTTTGTGTATCTTGATCTCTTCTGGGCTATAGATATGAGAATATGAATATTCGAATATTCCTCCACTTCCCGAGAGAAGTCCGCTTATGATATGAGATCATGGTTTCCATACTTGAGCTTCTGATCAGTTTTTGATAAGCCATGGAAGCAGAGAAACTCCAATTCCAAGAATAAATATAATTGTTCCACGAAGCCACGGGAAAGTGTTTTTTTTATGAAGACTAATCCCGAGTAAGAGTCCTATAAGTCCTATTCCAGCACTTCCTATGGTAATCATTTGTATCAGAGTTGTATTTTCTGTGGGAAGCCAAATAAACATACGACTCCAGAGGTTTCACGCGGTAAAAATAGCAATAAATAGTCCCCAAAAACCAATAAACCCAAAAATTCCAAGGGTTCGATAGCCTATGTATCCAAGTCCTGCGACAATAAGAAGGAGTGTCGTGAATTTGATACCAAACGCAAATCCAACAAGTACACCAGCAATTCCTATCAGTGAAAGTCATGCACGGGTGTCTTCTTTTTTGATAAGAGCCTTGAGTCCATACCAGAGTGTCATCATCGCTGTGACACTCATAAACATGAGAGCTGGATCAAGTTTCATATCTTTTGCCTGCTGAAACACTGTCATCGGCATTATATAATAGACAGTCGCCAAGAGAATAGGAAGACAGATAAAATATTTTCTTCCTTTTTGTTCGAGAAGAAGAGAAAGAAATGCGGTAATAACAATAACAGAAAGAAATCCTCAAATTTGATTAACAAAGAAGGCCTGCGATGCTGTATTTGCAAAGAGAAATCCGGTTCCTGTAATTAGTTGCCATGCAAACATAGCAGCTCCCGCCAGATAATTTCCATTATGTGCCATGATTTTTGGGTAGTTCATATAAACACCCAGATCATCCCATCCTATCGGCATAGGACGCAGAATGCTAATAAGTGCGATAGCAAAAACCATACTTACAATGATAAAAGCAAATTCTGCTGAGAGGAGTTTTGGTTGTATGGTTTCTATAAGAGATGAATTTTTGAAGTTATGTTGATCAAATTCTATTCGACTCTCTTGTATATCTCTCCAGCTTTGGACCCAGCCCTGCCAGGAGAGTGCGAGAAGAATGAGACACAAAACAATCAGTCCAGTCAGGGTATAAAATCCAATAGCTCCGAGTATGAGAAGTCCAGTCGTAAATATTCACATTCCAAGAGAGATTTCGACTGGGATTTTGAACCGAAGAGAGTATTTTTCCCAACAAGAGAAAAATGAGAGAATACGAAACCCAGTTCCTCGCCAGAGAAGCATTAAGAAAAGAGGATATAAAAGAAGTTGAAGAATATGAAGAAAGAGCGTAAGACCACCTCCAGAAAATTCATTTGTTCCATATATGGTTCATTGTAATCCAGTATAAAAAAAACTAATAATAAGGATTTGGAGAAGAATAAAGCCCAGAATATACCAAAAATTCAATGATACTTTTTTTGCCTGAAAAAAGAGTGAAATTGTTTTATAGAGAAGGTAGATGACAAGTATTGCAAAAAAATATCATATCATCGCATCATAAATAGCGCCGTCAATTTGATTGAGGTACTGCCCAGCTGTGTTTTTTTCGGTATTTAGGCTGATAAGGCTCAGATGAGAAGTATTCGTTGCATAGTATGTTTGTATGACTATAAAAGCCCAAAATACAAAGAATACTCATCAGAAAATAAGATATACCATAAGAAAAAAAATAAAAAATTAAAGACAATAATTTCCAGATTCTTGATCAGAAATAATTTTTCCATCTTGGAAAGCGATTACTCGTTTCTGCATAATATTGACAATAGTCTCATCATGTGTTGCGATGATGATAGTCTTTCACTGTTGATTGAGTGTATCGAGAAGATACATCACTTCAAGCGCATTGTGTTTGTCGAGATTTCCAGTTGGTTCATCACCTATGATGATATTTGGATGATGAATAAGAGCTCGAGCAATGCCAGTTCGTTGGACTTCTCATCCAGAGAGAGTTTCGATAAATTTATCTTTTTTTGACAAGAGTCAAACCTGAGAAAGCACCTCTGGTATTCGTTTTTGAATCTCCTTTTGAGAATATCCACAAACTTCCATAGCAAATGCGACATTTTCGTAGACTGTTTTTTTGGCGAGGAGCTTGAAATCTTGAAAAATTACTCCCATTTTTCGTCTGTATTGAAGCATTTTTCGAGTTCCCATTTTTCAAATATCATTTCCATTGTCATCAACAATACTTCCCTTGTGAATTTTTTTAAATCCTAGCATCGCATTGATGAGGCTGGTTTTTCCACTTCCAGAGGCTCCAATGAAGAATACAAATTCTCATGGTTTGATTTCAAGAGAAATATCTTTGAGAATATTTCGTTTATTATACGCGATTGATAGACTATTGAATTTCATTATCGATTCATAATATTAAGGGTAAAATTCTTGGTATCTGATTTGAGATTTGCATCAGTTGCGGTAATTGTAATAGTGTGCGTACCAACACTCATATCTTGTGTTGAAATAGGGATGACAAAAATATTTCACTGTGTTGCACTGTGAATAGGTGTGCCATCAACTTTTACTACAACTTCTCGAGTGTCGGTTTGTATTCAGGCATTAAAACGAAGATTAAACATATCTCATTTATAAATACCAATAGAATTGCCCTTTGGATTTGAAATTTGTACTTTTGGAGGAAGTGCATTTGGATCATTGTTAGGAGTTTTATTATTATTATTATTATTATTGATCAAGTTATCGTTTCCTCATGTTGTGCTGACTCCAGTTTTTTCATACCGGTATCAGTATATATCTATAAGAGTGATTTTGAGATTATTGACATCTCAGACACGAGACATATTGATTCTATCATTAGCAATGGCTTTTGGATTTGTATAATCAACTGTTTTTATTGTGTTTCCATTTTCAGAGAGGATGATTTGCCGAATTTTTCTCTCTCCATTCCAATTGATTTGTATAATATTATTAGAAATTCCAACCATACGAGTTGAGATAGTGACAGGACCGATATTATTAGGGCGTACACATGGTTTTGATGATGTTCCTGAGCCAGTGATTCCACTTCAAAGCTGTTTTACAAAACCCTTTATCCAATTTGGATCAAATGAATCGATAAGAGAAGAAGCTGGAACTTTTCGAGTTACAATATCGTCTCGAGGGGTTTTATCTGTTACTGGTCAGCCACAAAGTCGATCAACCTGTATTTCTTTGAACCCATCATCATACTCGGTAAGTTTCACGGCAGTGTAAGTTTGAACCTTATCACCATCAGCTGTATTTTTTGTAGCGAGTTTTCCGCTGAGTCGAGAAATCGTATATTCAAAAATTCATTTTGGTTTTTGGAAATTTTCTTTTTCTTGATTCTTGTGTGCAAATCTCATAAATTTGTTCCAAATAGGAGCGGCACAATTGAGACCAAAACAATTTCTCTTTGTGGCTGATCCGTCAACATTTCCGGCCCATACAACGGTCGTAATTTGTGGGGTATATCCGGCTGTCCAGAGATCTCACGGATAGATAATCCTACTTCCAGGTTTGGCTGGTTTGTTGGCAGTTCCGGTTTTTCCAGCGGCAGGTCGTCCGATGTCAAGATTTCTTTTCCATTCTGCAATCTCCGGTCTGGCACTTGGATCTGAAAGCATCAAAGAAGTAATATAGGCAGCTGATGGTGAAAATATCTCTTCTTCTTTTTTTGTATGTTCATAAATAAGGCCTCCTTGGGTGTCTTCTATTTTCTGAACAAAAAAGAGATTTCGTTTTACTCCATTATTTGCCAGGACACTATAGGCCTGCATCAAATCAATAGGACGAGTCTCGCTGACCCCAAGTGCCATTGGGGCTCCGTAGTTTTCTTTGAGACCAGTGATACCAAGACTTGAGACAAAATTTTTTATTTTTTCTTCTTGTCATGCTAGATAGTACATTTTGATCGCTGGGATATTTCTTGAGTGTCAAATTGCCTTACGAAGTGGGAGAATTCACTCAAATGCGTCATCATAGTTATTTGGTTTGTAGCGTCCAAAACTGGTACTCACGTCAGCAACAGGTGTATTATTTCCAATAGGGAATTTTGAAATAGCAAGGGCATAGACAAGAGGCTTAAAAGATGAACCAGGCTGCCTATAAGCTGTTGCCATATTATTGTTCCCACCATTTTTTTCGTCAAAATAATCGGGTCATCCGACGAGTGCCAGGAGCTTTCCGGTTTTATTATCCATACTCACGAGAGCAGCACTATTGGCTCATCGGGCTTTATTGCTCTTTTGGACATGGTCATAGACTATCTTTTCAGCTTCATTTTGGAGGTCTGGATCAATTGTGGTATAAACCTTGAGTCCTCGTTTTATATTGAGATCATCACCGTATTTATGTTCTAAATATTCTTTTACCATCATTACAAAATAGGGATATTTGATCGTATGTCGGATTTTTTGAAATTGAAATTCCAGCCCATTTGACCATATTTCTCAAAATGTTTCTGGGCTAATTTTCCCATCCTCAAACATACGATAGGCTACAAAATCTTTTCTTCAAATGGTATATTCTATTGTATATTTTGCCAGAGTTCCATCTTCTTGTTTAAAGTCTCATGTTACCTTTGTTGACCCCATAAAATCGAGAAGTTTATTAAAAGAGAGAGATACACATCAATTTGAATCAACCGGAAATTGGGTACTATCTGTATATTGAGCACGAACATTACAGATTTTTACCTGATTTCACTCTTGAGAGAACTTTATATTTTTAATATATTCCCGGAATGGTACATACAAACTTGCAAATTTACCGTTAGCTGTTTCGAGGTTGAGAGTAGTGCGATCCTCAGTTTGGTTGCTTGGGTAGGCTTCAATTTTTCACATAAGTCTGTCTCTGTGTAGATAGGGAGAGAATCGAGTTGGACTTTTTGGCAGTGATGCAAGGATGGTAGCACCAAGCGGTCAGACATCTTTGGCAGATTTTCAGAAAAAACTTTTCGAAGCCTGCTCGACACCAATGGCATTATGTCAAAACTCGATGGCATTGAGGTACATCTCAAGAATTTTTTCTTTACTATACCTTTTGTTGAGTTCGTACGCCAAATAAGCTTCTTGCACTTTTCTTTTTATTGAGCGTTCATTGGTCAGGAGCGTATTTTTTATAAGTTGCTGAGAAAGCGTGGAAGTTCCTTTTACATTATCACTTTTTCCAGTTACATAATTGATACCAGCTCGAAATAATCCCACAATATCGAATCATGGATTTTCAAAAAATCGTTGATCTTCAGCAGAAATAATAGCATCTTTTATGGATTTGGAGATTTCTCAATAGGCAATATATTGACGAGTTCATCGATCAGACTCTCTGTACATCTCACCTCACTGCCCATCGTAGTAGACGGTACTTTCTGCAAAATATCATCAGCTCTCTATAAGTCAGACATCCTTTACATCTCGCAGATAGGCTCACCAGATAAGCAAAATTCACAAAATTACTATGATCATTATAATTCCTACTATTCGCATTAAGAACTTGTAAAATCAAAGAGATGATCATTTTTTTCTTTGGTTGTGAGTATAGGGTGTACATCTTCTATTTCTATATTTGGAATATTTTTTTCGTTCGAAGTGATTCTGTCAGCTTGAAAAGGTATTTCGTTTCATAGTATGGAAAATTAAAAAATTAAGAAGCTCATTCTATGAGATTTTTTCTGGTTTGATTTCATTTTCGTTTTGCTTCGCCTGAACTCACGGCAGATTTTGAGGAATTGGATTTTATTTTTTTCTTTCTATCTGATTTTTCATTTCATTTTGTTTTTCCACTGTTTGTTTTTGGGCTAATATCATTGAGATAGTATTGTATTGGTTTTGCAAAATCAAAATAATTTTTGAAATCTTTTCAGAGAATAATCTCTATTTTAGCGCCAGTATGAGTACTATCTTGTATATATTCAATGGGCATGTTTGGTTCTATTGAGCCAAGGGCCTTGACAGTAATACTTTCTTTATCGAGAGTATTTCCACTTCCGTCGGTACCAGTATAGACTTTTATGAGACTTGTATCAGTAGGTGTCTCAGTGAAGAGAATGGCTTTTTTGTGATCAAGAGCAAAACCAAGCTGCTCAAGTCCTTTTCGTATGAGAAGGGCGCGAGATTTTTGTGATTTTGTAGAGATAACTTGTATCCATCGAGGTTCTTTTGAGATGGTTGGATATTTAAATATAAGTTCTGAAAACCGTTTAATATCATCATACTGGGAAAGTCTTGAAGGAGCTGCCTTTTCTGGTATGACAGCGGCTGCGCCACCAAAATACGATCGATGTGGGTTATAGAGGTAGGCTCCAGTGCGACATTTGAGATAAGCACAATTTGAGTTGAGTGTGTAGAGATAGATATTTTTTTTATCAATATTTTTGAATGCTAGCGCCATATTTGTTACATCCCCAATAGTTAAATCAGTGTTGATATGAGTTTGAAGTGAATCAAATATTTGTGTAATTTTTTGAGGTTGCACGAGAATTCCTAGGGTCATTGCTTTTTCTTTGATGGCTCGTAAAATCAGTTGCTGGCGAGCAGATCGATCGTAGTCGCTGGTGCTGTGACGAGATCGGGCATACCGTAGGGCTCTTTCTCAGTTGAGTGTTTGGCGTCCTTTTTCTATATAAAAAGTGGTATACCCATAATTGTAGGTTGGGTAGGTTGTATCTCGTATTGTTTTCGGGACATCAATGGTAATTCCACCAAGTGTATCAATAATACTCTTGAATCATTGAAAATCAATAACTGCATAGTGATCAATTGGTTGTCCAGTTATTTCGTGCACCTTTTTTGCTAGGAGATTGATTCCTTCTTTTCTTTGTTTTCAAATTGCATAAAGAGCATTGATGCGCCCAGCTGTATTTTTACTATATGCAACATAGAGATCCCGAGGGATAGATAGAAGAGTGACTGATTTAGAGTCAAAATCAATAGATGCGAGCATAAGAGAATCAGTGAGACTGCTCCCATTGTGTCAGGCTCATCAAATTCCAGCCAAAAGGATATTTTTTATCCCTTTCGGTCCTGTATTTTCTTCTCATCAAAAATCGATACGAATCGGATTAAAAAGTTTGTATTCATCATTTTTACTAAAATGCTGATTTCCAATAGCTTGGAGTCAGAGGTGAGCTCAAAAAATAATTAAGGCAAATATAAGGATTCCTCCAGCAATACGCCGCAAGATTTTTTTGCTCTGAGGAGGGGATTTTTTTTGGGCTATTTTCTTGATTTGTTGAGATTTTTTTCAAGAGCCTGCTTTTATTTTTTTTGTTTTGAACTGATTCATGATATGGTATAAAATAAGTACGTGTAAGGATTATAAAAAAAAGTTTCACTTTTTCAAATAAAAAGTACAAAATACTCTAAATTTTTTCTACAAAAAATATCTACACAATAAAATATATATTTGTCTTTAGTTTGATTTGTTTGAAACACAGTCAGTTTTTTACATTTTTACAAAGTTTTTTACATTTTTTCACAAAGAATTCATTTTTTATGTCAAAAACTTGTAAGAAAATAAATAGTCATAAATAAAAATAGTAAATCATCAACTAAAAAAGAAAGTAAAAATTGCCATAAAAAAACAAAGATTTTTCCTATTAGTATGCGCATTTTTCTATTTTAAAGGGAAAATACAAAAAAAATACTGCATTTTCCCTTTGACATCCTCTCAAAAATCAATAGACTATGCCTGTATTTATACATTTGTACCTTTATATATTTTTTGTGCTTCACCATCCAGTACTTTTTGACATTATTCATGATATTTATAGCGAAGTCTCACCTCGAAAATACGTCGTCGATGCGACACAGTGACTTGGTGGACATATCAAAATGCTTATAGATTGACTTGATAGAGATGGCATTTGTATCGGTATAGATAGAGATATTGAGAATATCAAAATCGCCGAAGAAAATCTCAAAAATGCCAAAAATCACGCGAGTGTACATTCAAGTTTTGAAAATCTTCTTTCTATTTTGGAAGATCAAAATATCGATGAAATTGATTTTATTCTCTATGATTTGGGTGTTTCAAGTGCTCACTATGACGATTCGAGTCGTTGATTTTCATTTCGATTTGACGGTCCTCTTGATATGCGATTTGATCGAACAAAAGGCAAAACCGCAAGTCAGTTTCTTCTCTCGTCAACAGAAAAAGACCTTGTAGAAATCTTTCGAAAGTATGCCGATGAAAAAAAGCCATATTTTGTGGCTCGAGCTATTCTTGAATATCAGCAGCAGAAACCAATCGAAACAACAGATGAACTCGTAAAAATCATAGAAAAAGCCAGTTTCGATAAAAAATCGGTGATGCGAGTATTTCAGGCCATACGAATCGCTGTCAATGATGAATTTACTCATATTGAATCATCGCTTCATCAGGCGATACAAAAACTGCGAATTGGATGACGAATTGCAGTGGTTACCTTTCACTCAATAGAAGATAGAATTGTAAAGAAATTATTTGCCCAGTACCTTCAGGACGAAATCGATGATATTACGGGGATGATTATTCGAAAAGCAAATTACAAAAAATATACAAAAAAACCAATTGTACCAAAACCAGAAGAAATCGAGGCAAATCCTCGTGCTCGAAGTGCAAAACTTCGTGTCCTTGAACGTGTTTCTTAATTTTAGACAATCTTTTCTATGAATGCTAACGTGCTTGTTGCCAAAAAATGACATATTCCATTTCTTTCAGCCCGAAAGGTAGCTCGTGAGCATTTTAGACTTTCATTTACCCAGACCTATATTCTCTCAATTATTTTTATCGCGTGTTTAGGGGTATACTATATTTGGCTTCTCAATCAAAATGCAACCAAGGGTTTTAATATTCGTACGCTTCAGGTCGAGAGCAGGGAATTGGCTTTCAAAGAAAATCTTCTCGATATTCGTATCGCTCAGTGAAAATCAATTGATGCTATCATGCAGAGTCCTATCGTCCTTGAGATGGAAAATGTAGAAAACCCAAATATCCTCGTCCAAAAAGATACTTCATTTACTATGAATCACTAATCTATGCCAAAAGCCCTCCAACGACTTATAGATATGATTCACTATCTTCCGTGAATTTGAGAAAAAACTGCAGCAAAGCTTGCATTTTTTTTGTTTCAGGCAAATACGTCTTATGTCAAGAACTTTGCTGAGGCTCTCATTGATGTTCATGAGAATTTGATAGAGTGTACAAACTGTCATGGTATGACCGACAAAGAAAATCCTATCTGTACAATTTGTAGCGATGTCAAAAGAGATCAAAATATGATTTGTGTGGTTGAGGACTATCTCGATATGATCTCGATAGAGCGAACTGGTGTATATCGTGGGCAGTACCATATTTTGTGATGATCTATCTCTCCTATACAGGGAACAACACCTGATAAACTCAATATTGATACGCTTTTTGAGCGTGTTCTTGCCGAGAGTGAAATCGATGAGATTATTCTTGCTACCAATCCAAATATAGAAGGGGAGGCAACTTCACTCTATATTACTGAGCATATTCCTCGAGAGATCAAAATTTCTCGTCTTTCTAAGGGACTCCCACATGCTGGAGCTATCGAGTATGCTGATGAGATTACACTGCTATCAGCATTTAAGTGAAGAGGGTAGTATATTTTATTTTTTGAGCAAATATTGAACTATAATTGTCCGTTTTTTGTAGAAAATAGAAGAAATGATTGCAGAGTAAAAAACTTGCAAAAATAAATATTTATATATAATAAGCTCAATTGATAATAAATATCAAGAGTGAGTATGAGAGAATAGGCTCTATGATTACTCCAGC
>PDRA01000013.1 GCA_002747975.1 Candidatus Altimarinota bacterium
GGCTCTTTCTTGAGCCCTTTTTTTATTTTATTTTCTTCAATCGTATGAAACTTATTTTTGTTACAGGTGGTGTCCTCTCTGGTATTGGAAAAGGAATTGCTGGAGCGAGTATTGGTGCTATCCTCAAGGATGCTGGCTACCGTGTCTTTTCTCAGAAACTTGATGGTTATCTCAATGTTGATCCAGGAACGATGAATCCAATTCAGCATGGAGAAGTATTTGTGACCGATGATGGAGCTGAGACAGATCTCGATATCGGTCACTATGAGCGATTTCTCGACACTCATCTCAACCATCTCTCATCATTTACAACTGGTAAACTCTATGAAGAAATTATTGCCCGCGAGCGAAAATGAGAATATCTTGGTGGAACGGTGCAGATTGTCCCTCACCTTACTGACCTTGTAAAAGAAAAAATTATTCTCGGACACAAAGAAAGTGGTGCTGATATTTCTATTATTGAGATTGGTGGAACTATTGGTGATATGGAAAATGAGTATTTCCTTGAGTCGGCTCGTCAACTGCGAAGTGAGTATGGAAAAGAAAATGTAGGATTTGTTCATGTGGCATTGCTGCCGTTTCTCATGGCATCGAAAGAGCTCAAAACCAAACCAATCCAACACTCTATCCGTATGCTTATGAGTTATGGGATTTCTCCAGACTTTCTTGTGGTGCGTGCCGATAATGATATTCAAGAGGATATTCTCGAAAAAATTGCCAGCACGAGTGGGCTTCAACGTCATCAAGTGATATCAAATCCAACTCTTGATACGATCTACCGTATACCAATAGAGTTTTTTGAGGCGGATGTTGGTAAATATATTTTAGAAAATTTACAACTCAAAAACCCTCAAAATACCATGAAAGACTGGTATACACTTATCAATAATATCGAACATTCGCATGATATTGTCACGATTGGTATGGTTGGAAAGTATGTAGCGCTCGAAGATGCATACTACTCGCTCAATGAAGGACTCAAGTGCGCTGGGTTTGCCTATAAGCACCGAATTAAAATCCGATTTATTGATGCAGAAAAAATAGAGGCAGAATGAACCCGTTCTCTAAGCTGACTTGATGGAATTTGTATTCCTGGTGGTTTTGGTGATCGATGAATCGATGGAATGATCCAAGCCGTCAAATATGCTCGTGAAAATAAAATTCCCTACCTTGGGATTTGTCTCGGTTCGCAGGTTATGGCAATAGAATTTGCACGAAATGTCCTTGGTATTAAGAGCGCTAACAGCGCGGAATTTGTACCAGAAAATACTGAGAATGTTATCCATCTTATGGATACGCAAAAAAATATCGACAAAAAGGGCGGAACCATGCGACTTGGCGCGTATCCTTGCGTATTAAGTCCGGATACAAAAGTATTTGATCTCTACAAAAAATATTCTCAAAATTTCGAGAAAAAAGATGGTACATATACTGTTTTTGAGCGACATCGTCATCGATACGAGTTTAATATGAAATATCGTGATGCGATGAATAAAAAATGATTTATGATTTCTGGCACTTCTCCTGATGGCATGCTTACTGAGATGGTCGAACTTCGAGATCATCCTTTTATGGTAGCGACGCAAGCTCATCCAGAGTTTCTCTCTCGACCAACTCGACCCCACCCACTCTTGATGGGATTTATTGAAGCGATGATTTAAGAAAATTGCAAGTCGAAATTGGCAAAAAATCGAGCATTTTTTGCTTCTTTCTTGGTATTGTGCTATACTTTTTGTATGCTTTAATCCAAGTGTTTGTACGAGAGACATATTCTTTCAAAAAAAATCCCCTCTTTTTGGTCGAAAGTGGGGATTTTTTTTGTTTTTTTAAGCAATTGTTGGATCTTCTTTTGTGATATGAACTTGTCTTTGAGGGAAAGGGAAGTTGAGACCTTTCTCATCAAAGGTTTTTTTGATCGCCTCAAGCAAGTCAAATTTGAGTGTCCAGTAGTCTTCATTGTGCACAAATACACGAAAAGCGATGATGACAGCATTGTCACCAAGGTCACTGACCGCAATAGTAGCTTTTTCTTTGTCGACAATTCTATCATCTGCGTCGACGATTTCTTGAAGTGTTTTCTTTGCAAGGTCAATATCATCACTATAATCAATCCCAATAGCCAAATCCAGTCGTCGTACTGGCTCCGTTGAGAAATTGATCATAGAGCCACTACTGATATCAGCATTTGGGATAATGACTGTTTTTTTGTCTGGTGTCAGCAAGATTGTATTAAAAATATAAATACTTTTTACCACTCATTCATAGCCACCCAGAGAGATACGATCTCAGATTTTGTAGGGACGAAGAACGAGTATGAGTACTCAGCCAGCAAAGTTTTGGAGAGTTCCAGAAAGTGCCATACCGACCGCCAAACCAGCAGCAGCAAGAAGTGCTGCAAACGAGCTTGTTTCTACTCCGACGATTCATGCTGCAGAGATGAGAATGAGGATCTTGAGTATGATAGAAATCATGCTTGTGGCAAAGCTTTCGAGCATAGGATCAAAATCAGTCTTTTCAAAAAGTCTCTCGACATATCGATTGATTATCTTGATAATTCTAAACCCAATAATCAAAACTACAATGGCTCCGAGAAGTTTGAGTCCAAAATCAGATAAGAATTTTATAAGAATATCTATATATTTTTGGTTATTTGCGATAAATTCGGACATAAAAATAAAATTAAAAAGTAAAACGTCAATATTGTGTTTATTTTTTTATAAAAAGCAAAAGTTTTCCTTCGAGGATTATATATCTTTGTATGCTCCACCTCGATAGTTTACATCTATAATAATCAATTTTTCTCTTTCTTTTCTGAAAATGATGCGTATTTTTCCCTTTCTGACTCGATAGAGATTTTCTCTTCATCGCAGTTTTTTGGTATCAAGATCATTTGTGTCTCAGGCTTTGATTTTTTCGAGAAGATAGAGCAATATCTGAATCTCTTTAGCAGAAAGTTTTTTGAGGAATTTCTGAATTTTATCCATTATGAAGCTGTTTAATTTTTGAAATAAATTCCTCTGGATTCATACCGTTTTCACAGTATACTCCAAATCCTTCTGAATTTTCGTAGTATACTGCCTGCTCGTCGAGTAACGGACGTATGACAAGTCACTGTGTCGTTTCAGTTGCGATGAATTTTTTTGTATCAAATTTGTCTCGCCATTTTTTTGGTAATGTGACCTGTCATGTATTGAAGAGATTGAGTGTAAAACTTTCCATAATAGTTAATTAGATTAATTTCATTATATTGATTAATTATTAAAAAGCAAAAGTTTTTTTGTGTGACTTATGTTTTTTCGAGAAGAGCTTGGTGCACTTTTTGGCAATACAGCTTTTGTTCTTCTTTATCCAGTCCATTAAGATGAGAGCGGATTTCACTGTTGAGGAGGATTTGCTCGGCGTGCTCATGGGAGAGTCCACGACTCGTCAGATAAAAAATCACATCGCCGCCAAGTCGATAGACTCGACATGAGTGTCCTCACTCGATATCATCGGTTGCAATTTCAAGCCGAGGAATGCCCTGGACTTTTGCACTGTGTCCGATGAGGATATTTTTTTGATCGACACGAGTTTTGGTGTTGCGATAGGGTTTTTCGACTTTTGCATTTCCAGTAATGGAAAGATCAGATTTTTCAGTTGCGATTCCAAGAAGATTGAGCTGACTGTATGCATTGTCACCGAGGATTTCTGACTCGATTTGTAGTCCAGATTTTTTGCCAAAAATTATCGCTGAGCCCGTCAATTTTGCACCAGAATGCACTGAAAGCGTTCGTTTTCGATTTGGCAGATTATTTCCTAAATAGATGTATCGAAGGCTTATATTTGGATCAATTGTAATGTGAGCGGTCTCAAATTCACCAGTATCAAGGAGGGTCATATTTTCTGTGATGGTGAGAGCCTGAGAGTGAAGAAGGGGAGAAGACATGAATAAAAATGAGGATTGAGAGAGAATAAAGAGAGTACAAATATGTTTTGCTCAGTATAAAAAAAATAAGTAAAAAAGCAATTGGATTTTTTAGAGTTTTTGAGTATAATGAGCTGGCAATTTCTTTAATTATAAAAATATATGGATATGATTTCTTGAAAAAGTTCTTATAAGTGAATATATAAGTAATTATTATAATTTTTATGAACAAATTTCGTTGATATAAAACATTTTTGAAAAATCAAAATCGTAAAAATTTTATAGAGCAAATAAAAAATTCTCCGAGGCTTACAAAAATGTTTTCTGCATTTGAGTCAATTTCTCAATGAAGAACTCAGATACCAATTGAATATCCAAAAATCCAAAAAGACTCTATCTGTATGCATCCCGATTTTGCAGAGCATGATATACTTTTCAAAAAGAATGTAGGAACTTTTTTTAAACATGCAATTTCAAGTATTCCATATAGGCGTGAGAATGAAATTGGCCCTCAAAGAACTTGCTAAAAAAAGTGATAGACCCCTAACAATGTGGTGAATTAGTTCCGCAGACTGAACAAGAGAACGAGTATTGTCCGAATTTACAAACGGAAAAATCATCACTTTGACAGATTCTCCAAATACTGGAAACAAAAAAGAGTTTGACCGTTTACTTACTCACGGAAACTCATTTTTTCATTGTGGTTGTTGGGTTGATATTGAACCAGATTTTCTTAAAAAAAATCCATACAGTCGACATTTTCAAAGTGGTTTTGATATTATTTGGGAATGCTGTACCTTTCAAATGTATGGAAATAACAGAAAAGAACAAATGCAATATATTGCAGAATCTTTAAAACCAGATGGTTTAGTTTTTTTGTATGAAAAATTAAATACACCTCTTCATGAAGATTTTATGCGCATGGAAGTACTAAAAACAAAATTTAAAGAAAGGTATTTTAATAAAAAGGATATAATAATGAAAGAGAAATCTATTTTAAAAACTATGCATACTGAGTGCGTTACTCTTGATGAATTAATAAACGAAGCAAAAAATATTTTTAGATATGGTGCGCTCATTTGGAATGCTGGAAATTTTTATGAAATAGTTGTTACAGATTCTAAAAAGTCATTGTTATCCTTTATTAATTTGCTTCCTGCTATATTTGTTCCAAATGAGTATAGGCTTATTAAAAAACAGGTTCAGTTTTTATTTGCAAATGGAAAAGCTCTTAAGAATTACAAATACAATGTTTAATATTCAATTTAAAAATAACTATTCACTCAACGATATAAAAGATTTCCAAAATGAAGGAGGGGCTGTTTTGCGAAGTGCTCATATTGGTAATTTTAATAAAGCAACTTTGCTTTTAGCACAGGAAAAGTTTCCGATACTTTTACATGAATATCTGACAGGAAATGCACCGATTTATGAGCCGGCGTATATAAAAACTCAAGATAAGAAAAAGTTAGTTTCAAATAATCCAAATATATCTCAATTACATGATGTTTCATTTCCTCAGGATATTGTAATAGACGAAAAACATTTCCAAATACCAACACAATACCATTACCATATACTAAAGTCCAAATTTCCAAATGTATCTTTAGGTTCTGAAATATTTTTACAACAACAAAGTTTTGTCCAAAAAGTGTTAGGAATATTAATGAACGATTTTCCTTCAATGTTTTATAAATATCAAAAAAAAGATTGATCGGTATTTGATTTTTCACATACAACAAATACTGGCTTTATTTATGGCCAAAATTCACATCAAAAAGTTATTGAATATTCGAGAGTGGTGAATGAAGTTATAGGCAATTTTCGCCAAACTCAAAACTGCATCAAAAATCAAGATGAAAGTCCACAAGGAATTATTATGAATTCTTTGTTATATATTCTTCTTTCTACCATTGTAAAGGTTTACAAAGGAAGAAATGGCGTACAAAGATTTAATCACAAACAAGTGAGTGTGATTCATTTTTCTGGTACGCAAATGATTCACTATTTATCAAAAAACAAAAAATTAGCTAAGGAAAATTTTGAATTATTAAATTCTATGTATCAGAGGTTGCGGGAAGAATTTCAAGATATTTTACCCGTTGAAATTAATTTTCATTTAATTTCAACGGATGTCCTAAGTCTTATTTCCTCTTATCGAGAAGAAAATCACCCCATATTAGATAATCTTTTAAAAAATATAGCTGGTATGAGGGTGATTGATGCAACAAAAAGTAAGAAACAAAGAGAATATGCAATGAGTGTAGTGAATGATGTACATACAATGTCAAATAAAGATATTGTAGAGAAGATTATTGATTATCGAAAAAATATTAATGTCCTTGCAAGCGGTACAAAGAAAAAAGTTTCCCAACTAGAAGAATTGTGTTAAGATATGAATTCAAATAGAGATAAAATTATTGGCTATATAGTAAGCATAGAAATGGCAAGAGTCGATTTGTATTCGAGAGCTGACTTTCAGGAATTATACAAAGAGTCTCAAAAAATAAAACTTGACTTTATATCAAATATACATAGCCTTGAACAGGAAAATACTAAACAAATAACGCAATATGATTTACTACAAAATAATCGACAATTGTATTTGCCTGAGGAAGCAAAGTGCATACCGTTGAGTGAACTTATAAAAACTTTACGATGATACATTACATAGAAAGTTTATCTTTAACCTTAAATAAAAAGTATGGCAACAATAATATTAGCAGGTGATTTTGGGACAAGTGGTGTTAATGAAAAAAGAGAACGATTTGTTATTCCACTGACAAACAAAAATTTCTACCTTTCCCAAATACAAAAATATATTACTTGATATAATCGTGTAGTTTTTATCGCAAATGACCCTGCAAATTTTGAAATGAATAATGAAAGATCTTATATGCATTTTCAGTCTTTAGAAATGACAGGACTGCGTTTCAAAGAAAAGATTATATTAGATAACAGAAACAAAAAGGACTATAAGACTATTTTAGAAAATGCTGATTTGATTTTTTTATCTGGTGGGAAGCTTATTTGTCAACTTGAGTTCTTTAGGGAAATTTCTCTTAAGGAATTTATTAAAGATTATTCAGGGCTTATTATTGGAGCTTCAGCTGGAGCTATGACATTATGTAATTATATGACAAATTTTCCAGAATATCTTCACGAAATAGATAATAGGAAAACAGAGGATTATATAATTGAAGGTTTATGATTAAATGATGATATAATCATACCCCATTTTGACGGAAAAAGCTTCTGAAAAACCTATTTAAATGAATGAATTGATTATATGAACGATTATATTTTGCCATTGAGTGTAGGAAGGACGCTTCTTGGTATACCTGATGGATCATATATTTTACTTCATGATGGAAAAAAAGAATATTTTTGAGATTTTTTTCTTATTGAAAATAAGAAAATTACGAAAGTTCAAAAATAAGTAAAAAAATCGTAGAGTTATGTCTTATTTTTGAAAAAAGGCAATATTTACAGATTATTGTGGTTAAATTTAAGAGTTGTTTTTTTTGATAAAAATCTTTCTATACGATTTCAAAGTTTTTCTGGATTTTTTAGAGTTTTTGAGTATAATAGGCATGAACTGTCATCCTGAATTTATTTCAGGATCTCTGACTTATATTTATTTGAATAGATTCTGAATCAAGTTCAGAATGATACTCGTATCCAATGTCTCAAAATACAAAAAACATCCTCGAAATCGCGGTGGATAGAAATAACGAAAAGTGAGTTTTTGTCGCACGAGAAATGCTGGCAACCTTGCATGATAGTCTTGCAAAGTCGTCGTGGTTTCGTCGTCCACAGTTTCGGTTTTTTGTCATTTCACACTGATGACAAATTCGGTTTTTTCTCGAAACTGACAAGGATCAAAAAGATTTTCTCGAAAGTCAACTCTACGCACACTATCCAGATATAGAGATTTGTGAAAGTGCTTTGCCTTTTGATGAAAGGCAGGAATTTCTCGTTCAACACGCCCGACTCAAAGAGATTTGAGAAGATACAATCAAGCTCTATGTCAATCTCGATGACCGCACCGAAAAAGAAGTGATCGACCCGCTTTCGAGCATTACTTCCGCTCTTTCAAAAACTCCAAAAAATGAAACTGCATTTTTTCGAGTGGATTTTGCGCCACTTGCCGATACAAGTTGGCGAAAGGGAATTGCAAAAAATATTTTTTCGAGTTCACAGATTCCTGCTTCTTTCAAAAAAATAATTCTCGCACAACTCTGGTGGATGCAGATTATTCTTGTGCCAATTGCATTTTTTGGTCGTATTATTTGATTTCTTTTTGGAAAAAATGACGCTGCATGAGAAAACCAAGGTGAGAAGGAAGAGGAGAGTATCAAATTTGATACGTTTTGATACTCGACACAAGTTACTGTTGCCAGTACCGCTCGTAGCACTCAAGAAGTAGAGAAGCTTTCATCGAGTTTGCATATTTTTTCTCACCCAAAAGGAAACCGATTTGTCACCAAGTCTCCAAAAAAATCTCCCTATGCTCATACGCTCAAATCATACTCATCATTTTGCTGTGTACTCTCGACGACAGAGCTTGCAGGGCTTGTCCATATGCCGACCATGTATATCAAAACTCCAGGAATTAACTGGATTATGACTCGGCGGTTTGAGCCACCGCACAATCTTCCACCAGCACAAACCCCAAATACGCCTATTGGAATTTCTAATTTTCGTGGAAGTAGTATAGAATTTGGACTGCAACCAGTCGATCGAGCCAGGCATACCTACATTGTCGGTAAGACTGGTATGGGAAAATCGACCCTTCTTGAAAATATGATTTACAATGATATTCTCTCTGGCCGTGGCGTGGGACTTATTGACCCGCATGGAGATTTGGCAGATACGATTTTGGCATCAATTCCAAAATCTCGAACCAATGACATTGTCCTCTTTGATCCATCGGATACCGAGTTTCCAATTGGGTTTAATATGCTTGAGAGTCCAAATCCAGCCTTAACGCCAATTGTCGCATCTGGGCTTGTTTCGATTTTTAAGAAAATGTTTGCTGATAGTTGGGGCCCTCGTCTTGAATATATTTTGCGAAATACGGTGCTTACACTGTTGCAGGTCCAAGATACGACGCTTATTTCGATTCCACTTATTTTGACCAATGAGAGCTACCGAAAAAGAATTGTCGGGAAGCTCAAAGATCCAATGATGAAGCAGTTTTGGGCGCAGGAATTTGCGAAAATGGCGCCAAATATGCAGAGCGAAGCGGTCAATCCTATTCTCAATAAAGTTGGACAATTTCTCTCTTCACCAATTCTGCGAAATATCCTCGGACAGCCAAAAAATCCATTTTCGATGCGATGGGTCATGGACAAGGAAAAGATTTTTATCGTCAATCTGTCAAAAGGAAAAATCGGAGAAGATGCCAGCGCTCTCTTGGGAGCGATGATGGTGACAAAATTTCAAATTGAAGCGATGACTCGAGCTGATACTCCAGAGCATGAGCGAAAAGATTTTGGGTTGTATGTCGATGAATTCCAAAACTTTGCCACTGACAGTTTTGCAGAAATCCTCTCAGAAGCTCGTAAATATAAGCTCTCACTTACAATGGCAAATCAGTATATTGCTCAAATGCCGGAGACGGTTCGTGATGCGGTTTTTGGAAATGTTGGTTCGATGATTTCTTTTCAGGTTGGGCAAGCCGATGCAACAGTACTTTCCGATGCGTTTGGTGGGGAAGAAATTATCCTTCCAAAGGATTTTACGAATCTGCGAAAGTATGATATCTATACCAAACTTCTTATCGATGGTATGCCTTCGGCTGTATTTTCCGCAACGACATTTTCGCCAATTCGTGATCGTATTGATTTTCCAGATCAGCAGTCCTATGATGTTATTCTCAAAGTTTCTCGTCAGAAATATACAAAACCAAAAAAAGTCGTAGAAAAGAAAATTTTTGATACTGTCAAAAAAATCCAAGAAGATGAGGTCAAACACAAAAAACATCAAGAAGAATATAAGCAAAAAATGAAAGAAAAACGAATGGCAGAACACAAAAAACGAATGGAAGAAAGTAAAAAGAACTAAACTTTTTCATCTATGATTTCTCTACACATTCAAGACTCTCATATATTTGAGAACTATACATCTCAAATTCAAAAGGCGCATCAGAATTTTTCTCACCTTTATACAAATGGGAGTGTTCTTTTTCCAGACGTTGATGTTCTCGTTGAAAGGGAAAAAATCGAGGCATTTGCACGGGAGAGACAGTGAAAATATGACTCTATTGTTCTTCTTTGAATTGGAGGGAGTGCTCTTGGTGTGCGCGCAATTCTTGATGCGGTAAAAGGGAAGTATTACAATAATCTCTCCACACCAAAACTTTTTATTTGTGATAATGTGGATCCAGGTGAGATTTCGGACATCGTATCAGCTATAGATATATCGAAGACATTTTTTTTTGTAATTTCAAAATCTGGCTCTACGCTCGAGACGCTTTCTGTGTATGAATTTTTTAAAGAGCGAGTTCAGGAGGCAGGACTTCCTTTTTGAGATCATTTTGTTGTGATTACTGGTGAAAACTCAAAACTTCATAAAGAAGCGGCCAGTCAAGGGATAGAATACTTTTTTTTGGAAGAAAATATCGGAGGAAGATTCTCAGTTTTGACCTATATCTGACTCTTGCCACTCTCACTTCTTGGAGTTGATGTTTGCGCACTTCTTGACGGAGTGACCCACGTAAAAAAGAGATTTCTCTCGTCAGATATACAAGAAAACACTGCCTTACAAAGTGCTCTTGTGCAGTTTGATGCCTATCAAAGCAATATTGAAAATACAGTCTTTTTTCCCTATGCTTCAAATCTCAAAAGCCTCTGATTTTGGTATAAGCAGTTATTTTGAGAAAGTCTTGGAAAAAATAATATACCAGCCAATCTCTTTGTCTCAGTTGGTACGACCGATCAGCATTCGGATTTACAGCTTTTTGTAGAAGGGAAAAATGATAAATTATTTTTATTTTTGGAAGTAGAAAATTTTAGACATAACCCGAAAGTTCTCAGGGATGAAGCCATTACTTTTTGAGATATACTGGGTATTTCTTGCTACGGAACAAAAAAAGCGCTTACGCAAAAATGACGAAAAAACTCTACTATTTCTCTTGAAAATCTCTTGGAGCAAACCATCGGCGCATTGATTGTATTTTTTGAATTTCAAGTGGCATACCTTGGAGAATTGTTAGGTATTAATGCCTATGATCAGCCAGGTGTTGAAGCGAGTAAGAAAATTTCAAAACAAAAACTTCAGGAAAAATTTATTTCTTCTAAACTTTTTTAAAAAAATATGCTCAAAATAACAACGATTTGATGAGGAAATGGACAATCCAATCTCCTCGACGGCATCTCAGAGTATTTGGGTGACAGTATTCAGGTGAGCGCAATTGTGTCGATGAGTGATGATGGGCGCACAACAGGAAGTCTGATGAAAAAATTTCAAGATGAGCTTGATCTTCATTTACCGCCACCGGGAGATTTGCGGCGATGTCTTTTTTCACTTTCAAAATCAAAATATAAAGCGTATTTTCGATTGATTTTTGAATATTCATTTCTCACCGAAGAAAAAATCAAAAATTTTACGGTTTTAGATCTTTTTGATCAGGTCCACAGAGAGCTTCTCTTTTTTGGGAGGGCTGGTGATTTTAAGGAAGAATTTGAAAATTTTGAGGAAGAAAAATGAGATTTATATATGTATATTACAAAAGAGTTTTGAGAAAAATTAGACTACATTTTACCACTTTCTTCCGAGTTGAAATGACATAAGTTTGGAAATATTTTGATGGGACTTCTCTACTACAATCTGAACAAAGACTATGACAAAATGCTCGATTTTATGCATGAGCTTTTACAGGTCGGAGGAAATATTATCCCCGTCACTACAAAAAAAGCCTTTATTCGTGCGGTTTTAGGAAATGGGGAAGTCATCGAAACACAGGATAGAATCTCAAATGTTGCTGAGTACAGCTCTGGAATTGCCGACCTCGAATTGATGAATTCATCAATTGATGCCACCCACCATACAAAGGCTTGTGACGCCATTTTGGAAAGTGATTATATTTTGATTGGTCCAGGTGATCTCTTTACCTCCACTATTTCCAATTTTATTATCGGAGGAATCCAAAATTGTATCCAGAAAACAAATGCAAAAATTATCTATATTGGAAACAATACCAACAAGTGAGGGGAAACAATGGGACTGACAGCACTTGATTTTCTCAATAAAGTTGAGCGATTTGTGGGTCGAAGAATCCATATATTTATTGCCAATAATCGCAAACCAAAACTTTCACCAGAAGAATTTGAGAAGTTTCAAAAGAGTATTTCCGTCAAATGATGAGATTATATTTTTGTCTCGCCAGGAGAAAAATCTGAACTCTCTCGACGAAAAGTCGAGCTTATTGAAGCTGACCTCCTTTGAGAAAAAAGCTACTATAAGCACAGCAAAAAGAAACTCATGAAAGTATTGAAATCCCTCTTTTTTAAAACGTAAATACACTTTCAATGGTCATTGTGAATTTATTTCCTCGAATCTTTTTTCCTCTATGTCTGCAAAACTTCTTTCAGGGCGCACCGCGTCAGATTATTTTCTCGAAACACTCAAAAAAGATATTGCCCAAAAAAAATGTATCAAAAAACCAAAATTGGCTGTTGTTCTTGTAGGCAATAACTCCTCGAGCCAGTCGTATATTCGCATGAAACAGAAAAAGGCAGAATTTGTTTGAATTGAGAGTTTTGTGAAGCGTTTGCCAGAAAGTATAGACCAAGAAAGTCTCATACAAGAAGTTGAAAAACTTTCAAACAATCCAGATATTCATGGTATTATTGTTCAGCTCCCACTTCCAGATCGTATAAATCCAAAAAAAATCCTTTGAGCTATTGACCCTCAAAAAGATGTTGATGGTTTTACAAAAGTACAAATTGCCAACTTTTTTCTTTGAGAGAAGTGACTGACGAGTTGTACTCCCAAGGGTATTATGAATCTTCTTGATTTTTATACGATTCCCGTTTCTGGAAAAAATATTACTATTATCGGTCGGTCAAATATTGTTGGTAAACCGCTTTCTCTTTTGATGATGAATGCAGGAGCAACTGTATCGGTCTGTCACAGTCAGACCAAGGATATTCCCAAGTACACAAAAACAGCAGATATTATTGTTGTTGCTGTTGGTAAGCCGTTATTTCTCAAAAAAGAGATGGTTCATAAGGATGCTATTGTTATCGATGTTGGGTCAACTTTTGTTGATGGGAAGTTTTGTTGAGATGCTGATTTTGAGAACCTCAAAGATTTTGTCTTTGCTCTTACGCCGGCCCCAGGTGGTGTTGGGCCAATGACAGTATCAGTACTTTTGCAAAATACTTGGAAGTCTTACAGAAAGTTACAAAATATTATATAAAAAACCATGAAAAATCGAGAAAAAATCCCAAAAAACACTCTTTGAAATGAGAATTTTAGAGATTGACAAAAAGATAATAGAGAATTTAATAACTAAAAGACATTTTTTTCTATGCCTATGGGTTGATAATTTTTCACTTATCAACTTCTTTGAATAGTTTTAGATTGACTTGTTTTTAATTATTTGAATATTTTCCTTTCCAATTTGCGAGTATTTCATTTACACTCCTTCTAGGGCCAGTATCTATAAGATGTATTCCAGGACCATTTCCTCCTTCTTCCAAACTTCTTTTAGTTGCTTCTCATATTTTATCTATTTGTTTATCTGCTCAATCATGAAATTTTCTGATATCATAATGTTTATCCCAAGGTGTTTGTTTTTCAAACATAATTCTTTTATTATTGAATAATTGAGATTAATTATATGTTTTTTTAAAATATTGCAACTTTTTTATAAGAACTTCTAAAAGATGAAACTCATTTATTAGATTTTATAAAATTTGAGAATTACCTTTGATGAAAATACTAAAATTGGATGAATTTACAAAATTAAAAAAGGTAAAAGAGATTATAAAAGAGTATTTTGATATAAAATTAACTATTACTATAATGGAGAAGAGTTATTTATAAGGGAAGTTATAAACCTTTCCGAATTTTTGCAATAAAAAATCCTTCGAAATATTCTGATGGAATCAGGCGAATTGCTTTGCTAATATCTGTATGGAAAACTTCTCCTTCAAACCGAGGAATTCCATGATGGAGATCCTCTCATAAAAATGCCTCTATTTTCTCCATCGTTTCAAGAGAAAAGCCTGGATTTTTTTCGAGAAATTCACTGATAATAGCCTCATTTTCTTTTGGGTTCAGGGTGCAGGTTGAGTAGATAATATATCCTCAACTTTCGAGATGGTTGCTAGCATTTTGAAGTAATTTTGCTTGAAGGTGCGCTTTTTTCTCGATAAATTCTCTCGACCAATGGGCATAGCTTCTTGGATTTTTAAGCGAAAAAGTGCCCTCACCAGAGCAGGGTGCGTCGATAAGGATGGCATCAAATTTTTGTGTATTTTTTTCAAAAAATTTGAGTGCGTCCATATTGAGTGTTTTTATATTTTTTGCTCATTGCAGTTTGATATTGCGAAGCATCCGAGAGAAACGGATTTGATTCTTTTCGATTGCTATAATTTTTGCGTTTTCTCATATATATGCAGATATTCCAGTCGTTTTGCCACCAGGAGCTGCGCATGTATCAAGTATTTTTTTACTTGTCTTCTCAAATGCAAAAATTGGTAATATACTTGAGATAGATTGCAGATATATATATCATTGACGAAAACTTTGGCTTCCACGAAGATTGTAGGTATCATTACTATCAAAAGTGTATATATGAGGAATGCTCTTAAAAGCCATCACTTTGATTCCTCGATTTTTCATTTCATCAAGTACAAACTCTTGTTTTTGTTTTATGGTATTGATGCGAAAAGAACTCATTCTTGTAGATGAGAAAATGTTTTTAATTTCATTTTCAGACTTTCAGAGGATTTTTTTGAAATGAGCAGTCAAAAGGGGAGGAAACATATTTTTTATAAATAAAAATGGAAGAAGATTGAAAGAAAAAATCGATTCGTTGAATCGATTTTTTTAAAGATAGTGTGAGAGTATTATGATCGTTTTCGAAGTGAAATCATAAGTCCAAATGCGATGAAGAATGCTGCTACAATAAGGATTAGTGTCTCAGCAGGACCAGTTTCAGATTTTGTGAGGTTTTCTGTTGGTGGAGTTTCTTCTTTTTTTGGTGGTTTCTTTTCATCTTTTGGTGGAGTCACTGCTTGTTTTTTATCAAGTGTATAGGCAACACATTCATAGTGCGTTTTTGCTGCGCTTTCTTTTCCAGTTGAGAGATCAGTTGTCTTGAATACAACAGGATATCTTAGGATTCCTACAAGTTCTCCTGCTTTTTTGTCTGTGCTTGCTAGTGTATATCCAGCTCCAATGTCTGATTTCCAGAATCGAACCTTTCGACCAGCAGTGAGGACAAAATTCTTTTTTCCTCATGTTGTTGGTGTCCAAGCAACATCACTGTCATACACCCAAACATCAGATTCTTTTGTTGGTGCTGAGTTCCATTTCGAATTTATAGCGATCATACTTGGTGTTTTTTGTTCATCTTTATAAGCGGTTGCAATTGTTTTTGTATTGTTTGTCCAGTTATCGAAGAGGTCTGTTTTCTTCTTTCCGATTGTGACCTGTCATCCTTCGAAACACTGGTTACAGCTATTTTTTGTAAATTCGGCACGAGTGCTACATTTGACTTCCTTGTATTCACCAAGGTTTGTGCTTTGAGCGTTATTTTGAGCCGAAGCAAAAGGAATAGTTGCTATACCAGCAACAACGAGAATCGAGAGTGATTTATGCATAAAAAATAAAAAAAGAAAATAAACATCTAAGAGGCATTGTATCGGGAACTTGCATTTTGTCAAAAAAAAGCTTGTGAAAAATGCAATTTTGACTACAATATTTATACATATATTTTATAATTAACTTTTCATTTATGTTAACAAATCTTTCAAAAGACCTTAGCAAAGCGGTTCTTCATCTTAAAAGCGAATTTTCGAAATTACAAGTTGGTCGAGCCAACCCAGCACTTGTAGAAGGAATACTTATCGAAGCTTATGGCACTTCTCAGCCACTCAAAAATATTGCAGCTGTCTCAAATCTAGACGGACAAACCCTTACTATTCAGCCTTGGGACAAGACTCTCATCCATGATATAGAAAAGGGAATCAGTAATGCAAATATTGGACTCGCCCCAACGAACAATGGAGAATCACTCTTGATTAAAGTTCCTCCTTTGACAGAAGAAAGAAGGAGAGAGATCACAAAAACAGCTGGAAATATGAGCGAAGAAGCAAAAATAAGTGTCCGAAATATTCGTGCTGAATACAAGAAAAAGGTTGATATGGCAAAAAGTGAGAAAGAAATATCAGAAGATGAAGCAAAAAATTATGAAACACAGCTGCAGAAACAAATTGACGCCAGTATCAAAGAAATTGATACAATTTCTTGAGAAAAAGAGGCTGATATTATGAAAGTATAGCCTATATGCAACAATATTTTGGTTCATGAAATGCAACAGCTCGGATTTTTTTTCTTCATCGTTTGCTTTCTTTTGACTGAAAAACACTCATTATAACCGATCACAATAGTGACTATATTCTTTTGCAAACATTTGCAAGAAAAATATTTCCGCAAAAAATTACTCTTGTAGAAACAATGAGTCATTTTCTATCTTTGGTTCAGGATACTTCCCTAGAGGCAGGAATTTTTGTCATGCATCCATCAATTCTTGAATCACAATGAACCCTTCATTTTCTCAAAAAAACGCATACACTGCGAATTTTTCAAAATGAAAATATTTCCATAGAAACACTCATCCAGAAGCTGGTTGATTTTTGATATACGCACGATGATGCTCTCTCTCAGCCGTTTTCATATCGTCGATCTGGAGGTGTGCTATCCATTCTACAATCAAATATCACAGATCTCTATCACGTTGAGTGGTTTGATGATGAGATTGATAGCATTTTGCATCTTGATACGAGTGGAGATGGCAGAAATTTTATTTCACAAATTTCTTTGCAAAGCCCACAAAAGCCAGAGAAAGATCATGAGCTTTCTCCTGAAACTCAAACACTCAATTTGGATCTTCTTCCGCTTCTTGATTTTTTTGAAAACCGTATCGCTTTGGGTTGCGATTTTCTTTCGTATCGCAAAGACCTTCTTGAAAAAATGCATATTCATATCAGTGATTTCTTCGTTGATAATGGTCAAAATAGAGAAATAGAAGTCCCAAAAGTATCTGAACCTCGAGAATTGATAGAATTATTGCGAAAGTGTGCAAATGACCTCTATACAATTGATTGCTACACAAAATATAAGCAGTCTTTGAAAAATTTTCTTGAATATAACAGTCTTGAAAATATACAAATATACGAGACAAAAAATCGTCATATCCAAAGTTTTGTTGATTCAAAAAATCGTCATGCGCTTTTTGCTGATGATATTTTCGGAGCTCTTTTTATAAAAAATCGATGAACAAGGAGTGTTGCAAAAAACTTGGATCTCCTTCTTTCGCTTTTGCCATGAGATCTCGTAGTTCACCGTGATCATGGAATTGGTCGGTTTATCGAGACTGTCATCAAAAAAACCGGAGAAATAGAGCGAGAGTACATTAAGATCGAATATCGTGATGAAGCGTTTCTTTTTGTGCCGATTACAGAAGTGTATCGAGTCAGTAAATATCTCGGTGATCAAAATCAGAAACTTGCAAAGCTTGAATCAAAAGAGTGGGAGCAAACGATGAAACAAACAGATGAAGAAATCCAAAAAGTGGCAGAAGATTTGTTGCAAAATAATGCAAAAAGAAAAATTGCAAAGGGAAACAGTTTTTGAAAATTTTCTCAAGAACGACGCAAATTTGAAAAGGCATTTCCCTATGAATATACGCCTGATCAGTACAAGGCAATAGAGGATATTCATGGCGATATGGAAGCAGATACTCCTATGGATAGACTGCTGGCATGAGACGTATGATTTGGGAAAACAGAAGTCGCTATGAATGCTATTTATAAGGCGGTACTTTCTGGATATCAAGTCGCTTTTATTACGCCTCTTGTTGTTCTTGCAGATGAGCATTATGAGACCTGTATTCGGCGTTTTGCAGATTTTGGGATTCGCATTGCTTTACTTTCTCGCATGAGTACACCAAAACAGGCAAAAAATATTCTCCAGAAAATGTGAACATGAGAAGTTGATCTGGTTATCGGAACGCATCGCCTTCTCTCTGAGGATATACGATGGAAAAGACTCGGGCTTCTTATTATTGATGAAGAGCATAAGTTTGGAGTGATTCACAAGGAGAAAATCAAAAAAATGCGATTAAATATTGATATTTTATCGCTTTCTGCCACGCCTATTCCTCGATCACTCAATTTAGCCCTTTCATGATTGCGTTCGATGTCAATTTTAGCTACACCTCCAAAAAAACGAAAACCTATTGATACCATTGTATCTTCTTGGAATCCGCATACCCTTCGTCAGGCAATTTCTGCTGAGGTGGATCGAGGCGGACAGGTGATTATTATTTTCAATAGAATTCTTGGGCTCCAAAGTATTGCCCAGGAAGTTGCCCATATCGTGAATAATAAAAAGATAAAAATTCTCACCACGCATGGTCGTATGAATCCAGGCGATATTGAAGAAAAAATTCATGATTTTAAAAGAAAAAAATATGATGTACTCATCACGACAACGATTATAGAAAATTGAGTCAATTTTCTCTCAGCCAATACGATTTGTATTGTTGATCCAGAAGATTTTGGCCTGGCAAGTCTGCATCAGTTACGAGGTCGAGTTGGGAGAAAAGATGAGCAGGGGTATTGCTATTTGATGTATCGAAAATGACTTCTCTCTGAGAGTCAAAAGGAGCGGCTTATCATGCTTGCAAACAACAATCACCTTGGGGCGGGTTTTGAGATAGCGATGCGAGATATGGAGATTCGTGGTGCTGGTGAAGTTCTTGGTATCGCGCAGTCCGGAAAAACGAAGCATGTAGGATTGAGCCTGTATTTTCGTATGCTTGAAGAAAAAGTTCAACAGCTCAAGGAAAACAGAAAAAAGCGACCAGAAACAAAGATTGATCTTGATATCTCGTACGTTCTTCCAGATCATATTTTCCTTTCTCAAACCGATAAGCTAGCATTTTTTCGAGAGGTTGAATTGGTGGAGAGTCGAGAGGAGCTGGATCAAATTCGAGAAACAATGGCAAATGATTTAGAAAATATTTCTCAGGTGACCGATTTTTTTGTATTGCTTCAAGCTCGCCTTACTTTTCAAGATTTTCATATTGTACGAGTCAGTCAACGGGCAGGGTATTTTGTATTCGATTTCGAGTCTGGCACTTCTGCCCAGATGATCAAGAATTTTCTTGAGAGTTTTGATCCCAAAAAACAAATGATACTGGTTTCTATGAAGAAGATCAAAATTTCAAAAAAATACTTTTCGGGTTCAATAGATTTTTTGAAGCATTTTAGCTAGATTATTACAAGCATAAAAAATATTCATACAACAAATTTTGTTCCCGACAAGGGATTTTATGAGTAAAATCCCGAGAAAACTTGCTTTTTTCAGATAAATATTATAGTATAGATATATCCTAATTTTTTTACTATGCGGACTTTCTTTACACTCCTTGTACTCGCCCTTATCGGAGGAATTATTTATCTCTATATGATATCACAGCGGTATCCTTGGGATTTTGTCTATGATTTTGAATCAAACAAATTCTATAGTTTTGATGTTGTCAAAGAGGATCTGATTGATACTCTTGGAGACCAATCTGGAAAGGACGCCCGTGCCTATCATGAAGCCATTAGCAAAAAAGATGAAGATCTTTGTGCAAATATCAAAAGTAAATCACTCAAAAAAACCTGCCGAGTTGATATTACTATCCAAAAAGCAAAAGACGATGGGAGTGAGGAAATCTGTGAAACACTTACATGACAGGATGATAAAAAACGCTGTAATAATGAACGACTCCATTCTATTGCGCTTCGAACTTCAAACAAAGTTATCTGTGATCAAATTGTCGATAATATGGATAAGCACCTGCGATGTATTGAGGATGTGGATTCTAATATACTAAATGCAATCCTTGAATCAGATACAGCTGATGAGCGAGTCTGCGATACTCTAGGAGATAGTTTTTTTCGAGAGTGTATTACTCATATCAAAAAAAATAAAACCGCTAAGAATTATACAAGTACGATTGATTCTATCGACAAGGATGATTGTACTGTCAGCAGTGATCCAAAAGAAAAACAGAAGTGTCAAGATAATAAGCTTTTTGAAAAAGCAAAAAAAACATCAGATGTAACGACATGTACAGGTATTCAGGACGAGGAAATCAAGCAAAAATGTATTCAGCAGGTTTCTTATACAAATGATATGGTTTTTTTCAAAAGTGCAAAAGAAAACAAAAAACTCAATATTTGTAATAAAATCGTAGATACAAATATGAAAGTACAGTGTCGAGATCTTGTCCTCCTTGATATGGCGCAATCTGCAAAAAACACAGCTTTTTGTAGTTCTATCCAAGATGAGACTCTTAAACAAGAATGTAACTCGATTCGATAAAAATAAGACTTATGCCGCATAAAAAACACTCCTTATAAGGAGTGTTTTATTATTTGCTTGAACGGTGGACACTGACTCCCTGAACTTTTTCTGGTGTTTTTCTAGTTTTTTTAAATTACTCTTCTAGGATATTATTGACCTCTAACGGTTTGGTATCTATGACAGAGTGAGATTTCAGTGCCTTCTTTGCTTGTTCATCGAGGATAAATATATCTTCTAACTGTATTGTATATCAAAAATCGCGTAAACTGCGAATTATTCCTGGAATAAATCTCTCAAAATCAGTTTCCAATTCTTTATGTTCTTCTCTAAAGTCTTGTATTTTTATAGGAAAAGCATTTCACTCATAATGAAAATACATAGAGAAAATATATTCGTTCCAGTATTCTTGTTTTTCTTGCTGATTTCAATTCTTATATTTTTTATAAGTTGCCACTTGATTTAAATTTCTTTCTATTTCAGTTTGATGGGCAAATTCTTGAAAGCCTGTTTTGTTATTTGAGTTCATATTTTTGAAATTATAAATCTTTTTCACATATTTAAAAAATTACTCCATTGCAGTATTTGCACTCTCTTGTATCTTACTTTGAAGATCATTTGCTTCTTTAGAAGCTGAGTAGTATAGATTTGGATTTATTATCACTCATTTATAGATTCCTTTTTCTGTTGATGTGATTTCTGTAAGAGGATTTTTTGCCTCAATCCAAAGTCATATTTTGTTTTTATATTCAAAAGGACCAATAACTCGAGGAGACTGGATTCATGATTCCTTTTCGGCTGACCAAATATCTCAATTTGGTTCAAAATTCTCTTCTAATAACTCTATAACCTTTTGTCTCTCTTCTTTAGTATCAAAAAAAAGTACAAAATCTGCTCATTTAAGCAAATAAAAATCTTTCATTCATTCAAAATGAATAATAGTATCTTCTTTTTCATGATTAGTAAGGTACCAGTTTCAATCGATCATATCTTTGATATCATTTTTTCTCATATCAAGATATGTACCATCATTTTCAAGAGATGTGATGTTTCTTTGTTCAAATTTCATAAGTAAAAAAGTTAATTTGTATTTTTCATAGTTCAAAAATCTATTATATAGATATTTCATTTTTTGTCTATCATAATATTTCCAGGGTGTAAGTCAGTATGTTCAATCCCGTTTTCTTTTAAATAATTCAGTGCATTATTCAAAGGACTTCATTTTTTATTTATTCAGTTTTCTAAGTATTTTTCTTTATTTGATTCTATAAGAGAAATAAGAGACTCTGTGGAGGTTCAATATTTATCAATCATAAGCTCAATAATCTCTTTATCTGTAAGAGTATCTAAAAAATCGGGTTTTTCAGTTTTTAATCAAGGGTGTTCATTTCTAAAAATTTTTGAATTTAGTGTTTGTCATTCTATTGTGTCCATTATAAAATAAGTTTTTAAATAATCAGCATTATCACTTTGCAGTATTCTTGGAATTATAATATTATTTGATATCTTTCATTGCATTTGTCATTTTCTAATAATTTTCAGGACTTTATTGTGATTTCTAATTTCAACTCATATATCATCTACATGCATTCAAGGTTTTCTTATTTTTATAACGGTTCATTCTTTAGGGTGTCTTATAACTATACCATTTACTCATTCTCAGAGTACATCTTTCATTTCTAATGTTTCTCATAGCACATCTTTATATGTTTCTAAAAATTCATACCTAGAATCTTCATATATATTTACTTTTTACTTTGGAACTTCTCTCCCACAAACCCCCTTTTCCAATAAAACTCTCCTTTCTTCTTCACTCAATCAAGCCTCTTGTAATATTCGTACTTTTTCAGCTATTTCACTTCGAGAGTATGTATAGACTCAAGCTCAATCTCTCTTGTCTCAAATCCTATGAGCTTCTAATATAGCTTTTTGTTGGTTTTCTGGTATCTTCCTTTTGAGGAAAGCTTCAGCTGCTTCTATTCTCTCTTTATCTCATAGTTTTGTAATATCTTCTATGAGTCACTTTTCAAAATTAAATGACCCAAGAGAAGAAGAGGGAGATGTCTTGCGAGCTTTTCTTACCTTCATAACCTGCTTGATTCCTGCTTTGACTGACTTCTTTCAAACATAGACTCCTGCTCCGACTCAAGTTCATACAAGTCAGAGCTCTGCCACTGATTTTCATTTTTCATAAGCATTTCCATCCCAGAGAGTCCAAAGACTTTCCCCTAGGGCAGCTGCAATACTTTTGACACCTTCCCAACTTGCCAGTTCTCCCAAGGCATCAAGAATAATTTCTCATTTTGTTTCCCAGATTTGTACGGCTAAATCATAGTTATTGACAATAAGCTCATCAATAATTCATTTTAGAAAATTCTCAAAGCTACTATTCTGACTCATATCCTCTTGAATTCAAAGCTCATCATAGAGAAAGAGTTTGACTTCTTGGATAAAGGTTTCTTCTTCTGATTTTTCTTTTGAACTTTCTGGAGTTTGAGCTGCTTTTTTGAGTTCTTTGGCAAGAGCCTGTGAATTGTTTTCTTGAAATGTGGCAAGCTCTCTTTGAAATTCTGGACTTTCTTCAGAGAGACTTACGAATATTTTCTGAATATCTCAAACTGTCACTTCAGGAGAAGAGAGAAAAGCAAACATCCTGTCAAATTCTCTCTCTACTGCAGCCTCTTGACGCTCTTGTGGACTTTGGCTCATTTGACTCATGTGCTCACGCTGTTTATGCTTTTGGAGCGTATCCATTTAGAGAGTTTGTAAAGAATTAAAAAGAAGAGAAATCTGTTTTTGTGCTTCGTTTTGTTCTTGCTGTTCGAGAACGGCAATTTTGCCTCTTTGCAAAGATTCGACCTGAGATTTTACTGTTTCAAATCGGACAGCCTTTTTGTTTTTGAGGGATTTGATAAAGTGGAGTGCGATTTTTTTCTCACTTTTGATTGCCTGTATGATGAGATTTTTCTGTCTTGGATTGAGCTTTTGAAAATATGTAATAATTTCTTTTTTCATCTTTTGTGAAAAGAGAGAAGAAACTTGAAAACTCTGGAGAATATTTTGAGAATTCATTTTTTTGATTCAAATAGAAGCATTCCAGCACTATTGTACCATACTTTTTTGGAAACTGCAAATAATTTTCTGCCAAAATATTTATTTTTGCCGTCAAAACATTTGACTTTTTTGTTTTTTCACTATAATTCTAGGGCTTTTTTTAAATTTATTGGGGTATAGCCAAGTGGTAAGGCAGGGGACTTTGACTCC
>PDRA01000014.1 GCA_002747975.1 Candidatus Altimarinota bacterium
CAGTCCGGTTCCATGTGTTCTCTCAAAAAGAGAAGTATCAGCTCGAACTGGTCGAACCTGATCTGTTTCTCGTCCGTCAAGTCGTTTTCCTGTTTCGAGAACTGTTTTTCGCATATGAGCTTTGACCAGAGATTTGACAACATCAGCAACCTGTCCTGCTGGTACCTGGGTGATAGCTTCTTCGAGCGAAGTGTCGTTGCTTACATTTTCTTGGGCGATTTCTTCGACGACACCCTCTACGAGTGATCGAATTGCATCATGAAATTCGATTTTTCCAAGACCATAGAGCTCTGTGATATCACTCTCTTCGACCAGTCTTTTGACAGCAACTTCGAGTTCTGGATCGATTTCTTTTTTTATAAGTTTTACTTCTGGAATTTCATAGGCTTGCTGGTACAGCTCTATGAAATCTTCTTGCGCTTTACAGAGATCCTTGATATGACTATGAGCAAATTCAAAAGCCTTGATCATCAGCTCTGCCGATACTTCTTGACTTTGAGATTCTACCATAGTAATAGCATCGCTGGTACCAGCAACAGTAAGGTCGAGATGTGCGTTTTCGATTTGTTCAAATGTCGGATCAAAGATAAAATTTCCCTTTTCATCACTTATGATTCGCACACCAGAGACTGGAGCTTCAAAATCAGTGACTCCAGCAAGTTGGAGCGAGAGGGAAGCGCCTGTAATTCCATACCAACCAAACTCACTTTCTCAGGTCGATGAAAGAATCGTCGAAATAATTTGGATTTCACTTCGAGTTGAGCTCGAAAACATCGGTCGAATTGGTCGGTCAATCATACGACTGGTAATAATCGATGCATCACTTGGTCGTCATTCTCGCTTCATGAAGCGATTTCCACCGATTTTACCGCTGGCGTAGTATTTTTCTTGGAAGTCGACAGAAAGCGGAAAAAAATTCCCATCTCGTTCGCTCCCGATTCAAGCTGTTGTTAGGAGAAAATTTCCATGAGTATCTTTGATGACAGCGGCTCCATTTGCAAAAAGTGCCAATCGCCCTGTCTCAAAAGTGATCTCTTTTGTACCGATTTGGTACGATTTTGATATGATCTTTCGATCTTGGATCGTCATATCTCGTATAGTAGGAAGCATACAATAAAAAAATAAGAAAATAAAATATATGATTCTCGTCCGTCCAAAAAAATCGAGTAAAAGCCAAATTTTTTCGGAAAGGCGAGAGAATATATGTGCATCTTGATTATATGAATTTATTCAAAAAATACAAGAAAATTGGATTATGAAATTTCTTATTCCAAAAAATACAAGAAAATTGGATTATGAAATTTCTTATTCCAAAAAATACAAGAAAATTGGATTATAAATTTGAATTTATATAAAAAATACATATAATATACGCACTTAATATAAAAAAATAGCATGAAAAAGCAATATATTTCTGGCACTTGGAAACAACAAGATAACTATAAAAGTTTCTTACCAACCTATATCAATCAAGAATTTGATTGGGAAGACAAAAAAATCAATACTCTTTTGGAAAAAGCAAATTTGGAACTTTGAAAATTAGAAAGTTTTTCAAATTTTATCCCAGATATCGATTTCTTTATTTCTATGCATATCGGAAAAGAAGCGATACAGTCAAGTAAAATAGAAGGAACAAAAACAGAACTTGATGATCTTTTTGTAGAAAAAAATGATAAAACATTTGAAGAAAAAAATGATATACAAGAAGTCAAGAACTATATACAGGCACTTAAGTTTTGAATACAACTTCTCGATGAACTTCCTCTCTCTTTCCGTTTATTTTCACAAATTCATAAAATTCTTTTGCAATCAGTTCGCTGAGAACATAAAGGTCCGTGAGAAATACGAACCAGTCAAAACTGGATTGGAGGAACAAATATTTCTAATGCTTTTTTTATTCCACCACATAAAAATGATCTTTCGGATTGTATTACAGATCTTGAAAAGTTTTTGCATAATAATACACTGGAAATCCCAGAACTTATAAAAATTGCTTTAATTCATTACCAATTTGAAACGATTCATCCATATCTGGATGGAAACGGACGAATAGGGAGGCTTATAATTATCTTATATTTGATTGAAAAAAAGATACTTTCTCGACCTGTACTCTACATTTCTGATTTTTTTGAGAGAAATAAATGAGAGTATTATAATGCACTCACTTTGGTACGAAATACAAATGATATTGAATATTTTATAAAGTTCTTTCTGACGGGTGTTATTGAGACCTGCAAATCATCGCTATATACATTTGAAGAAATCCTCAGGATAAAAGAAGTATTTAGTGAAAAAATCCTCCTTTTCTGACATAAGGCCGAAAAAGCAAGCAAATTATTACATTTTTTATTTTCAAAGCCGATTGTTAATTCTAAGGATGTACAAAACCTCCTCAAAGTGACACCAACAACAGCAAATACGCTTCTTCATGAATTTGTAGAATGTGAAATTCTTATAGAAAATACTCAATTGAAACGATATAAGATATACACATTTGAATCATACCTTCGGTTATTTCGATAGAAAACAGGAAAATAAAAAAGGAGAAACTTCTCCTTTTTTATTCGTCTCGTTTTTTTATCTTTCTATTGTACTATCTATCTTTCCATATTAGGGGGTCTCACTGGTTTACTAAGTGTTTCCTTATTTTGTATATACTCATCAATTGCCCGTATGGTATTTGGTCAAAATTTTCCATCATCCCACCTTGATGTTTTTCTTATTTTCTTTGCTGTTGACATAAGTTGAAGTGCTCCTTGTAATCCAGTAATATCGAGAACTCATGTCTCTGTATTATAAAATTGCTTTAATCCGTCTTGCTTTTGTATTTTCTCAATTGCTGCTTTGTATTCTTCTTCATCTACAAGAATACTCTGTCCTTCTTTTGTTTTGAGAGTATTATTGTTTTTCGCTTCTGTTTGTCATTGTTGAGGAACGCTTGTTTGTTGAGCATTTTGCCCTTCTTTTTCTTCATTTTCAGAAGAATCCGTCTTATTATCTTGAAGTTTTGCTGCTTTTTTTTCTGGAGCTTGTGTTTGTTTTGGATCTATTTTCTTCTCAGCTTCTACTGTTTCGGTTTTCTCCTTACTATCATCTGCTTGAGCTTTTACACTTTTTGTAGCCTTACTTCCTTCATTTGATTTACTCTCTTTTTGAGGTTTTGCTGCATCTTTCTCCTTTTTCGATTTTTCTTGTTTCTTTTCTTCCTGTTTTATATACTTTTTTAGAGCTGTGACAGTTTTTTGTCCAAGTTTTCCATCAACCCAGTTTTTTGACTCGGTTCCTTCTACTTTTTTCTCTTTGAGGAATTTTTGGAGTGCTTCGATATCGAGGATTTTACTGGTTGGATTCCAAATATTTTCTGATATGAATCATTTTTTTCTTGCAGGATTGAGACTTTGCACATAAAATATTTCTTGTTCTGCCTCATCGATGCGTATTTCTTGTCCGACTGGAGTCGTAAATTTGATATCGATATTGTGTACTTTTTCAACTTTTTGTCCTTTGAGTTCTTTATATTTGTCTGGGTTTGCTGCTCTGTATTTCTCTATATCTTTTCCAACAAATCCAGCCAGCATATTTCGTGTATATGGTCCGATAATACCATCGGCCCCAGTCTTGCTATCGTCTACATCGATTCAGATGGCTCGTTGAAATTGTGCGATTCTTTCCACGAGATCTTTATCGCTTTCATTTTTATTTCGTTTGAGTTCGCTTGGCTTCTTTGTATCGATGAGACTGGTAAGCATGTTCCAAAATACTTCTCCGTGAGTTTGCTTGATAATAGCTTCTCGATTTTTAATATCTGTGATAAGTTTTTTCCATTCTGAATCTTTGGTTATAAATCTTTGAGTTGCTCGTAGTCGAATCTTGTATGTTTTTGCTTTTTCATCAAGTTTTGTCGTATACGCATTATCCTTGTCAAATTTTGCTACTTGGAAGAGTTGAAGATTTGAGAGCATTTCAGCAATTTGATCTTCATTGATCTCTTTCATGCGTTTATTTTTGTAGAGATCTATGAGCTTCATTGCTGCAACTCCAAGAGCTCAAGTTTTTACCCAGTCTTGGAAGAGTCTATTTGGATATTTTTCTTTCGCTTTAGCGATAATATCTCTGAATCTTGATGTATTTTGAGGGAGTATTTTATTCCAATTCTCTTTTGGTATATATACTGTTGGTCTTTCTCCATTTCTTCCTGGTTCTCCTTTGAGTATAACTTCATCAGATTTATTTACTCCTTTAACTTCCCATTTTGTTTTACCAGTATCGCGGATTTTGACTGTATCACCAACTTTGAGTCATTTTGGAAGCTTAGAACCTTCTGATATTTCTGAATTTGGTTTTTTTTGCGGTCATTTAAGTTTTGAAGAAAGTATTACATTCTCTTGTTTTATTACATGTAATTTTCCATTTTCATCTCGTATTGTATAGGTTTTTCTCTTTGCGTTTTTTGGAGCTATTACAACATCTCCAACAACTGTTTCTCCGTTTCCATTCTTTCCAGCTATTCTATCTCAAATTTTGAATTCTGAATTTGTAGCTGGTGTTTGAGTTGGTTTTTGTGTCGGTTTTGGTTTTGAGATTCATTCTCCTGGTAGCTTATATGTATTTTTAGATACATCTTTAAATTTAATTTTTTCATTTAATTTATTAATATCCTTAACTCCTAATTTTTTAATAAGTACATTATCAAGTTGTCATGCAACACTCCTAAATGCTTGACTTCCATAGTAATTTTTATAACCAGAATCTTTAATGAACCAGTTAGACACACGACCTCGTGGTGTAAATATATCACCAAAACCTCCAAAAGGTTGCCATAACCCTTCGGTCGTTCCATTTTTTCCACCTCATTCTTTTCCAGCCCATCCACTTGATTTATAAAAGTATTCAGATTTCCCATTTATCACAACTTCCACAATAGGTCTTCACGATCTTGAGCCGTGGTATTTTATTTGTTCTGGCTTTATATTTATTCCTTTAGGATAAATGGTATCATAAGATTTTCATCGTGCTCTTAGTTTGTCTAGGATGGATTTTATTTTTTCATCTTGATTAGCACCAAATTCAATCAGTTTTTTGGGTCCACTAGAAAACTGCATATCTCCTCTTTCTGAGTTTTTATTGATTTGTGGTTTTGTTTGGTTTGCAGTACTCTCTGTATTAGAGCTCGGTTTGTTATTTTGTGAACGAGTAATTCTCAAATTCTCTAATTTTTTTCAAGACAATGTTTGTGTGACTTTTCTACCTGCCTTTGTTACCCCTGTTGCCTCGATACCTCCGTCCTGATTTATTTTTGTCACTGTATATTCTACGTTACCTTTTCCTTTTCAGAGTCTTACTTTGTCTCCTACTTTTATATCTTGTAAATGTTCTGGAAGATTTTGAGGTCCAACTTCCGGTTTTGTAGATACTTTTTTGATTCCATCTTTCGTAACTGAGTATTCTTGATTTCCTTTTTTAATCGTGTAGGTATTGTCTCAGTTTCTTTTTACTTGCCAACCATCTTTGGTTGTGTAGCTATCTTTCGCAAATTTTTTCTTCTCAAAGACGGCGTCGAGATTTTTTTTGAGATTTGTATCAAAATTTGGAGCGACTGTATTGAGCGCATTCATACGCATTTTGGTACTGATTCATGCAGCAGCTCATCGGAAAACCATAGACACAACAGCCATGTGTGCCAATTCATCTATTTCCATATTCCACTCTCCTGTATCAAGACTGTGGAGTGTATACATGGCAGCGATGTCTCCATTTGTCAATATAGTTCATTTTCATACTTCTTTAATGAGTATGGCTTGTTTTGAAGCATTTTCTCATATTGGAAATATTTTTCCTCATATTTTCCCAAAAATAGCTCCTGCACCAGCAAATGCGGCAAACATTTTGGTATTGTCCTTGAATTTTTCCATAAAATCGCTCCATCATCTCGATGAAGTTTCGATACCAGATACTCCATTGAGACTCTCTGAAAGCAGTGTTTCCCACGCTGTGAAGCTAGCAGCTTGACCGAGAACAGGGACTTTATTTATTGTGGTGAAAGTGTAACCAGCAATCCGTATCGTACCTGATACTGCCGCGCGACCGGCTCAGCTTACGGCTCATGCTACTGTTTGGATTTTTCCAGCTTTTTGTGCTGCATTCACTGCCTGGGCAGTCCTTGTCGCTGCGACACCTCATCGCACGAGAAGTCCAGTGGCAGTAAGTGCCGCTCCAGCACCAAAAGTTAGTACCATAGAAGCAGCTAGGATAGCTATATCGGTAGCAAGTCTTGCTCCTTCATCACTAAATAAATCATTAATTCCTCTCATATCGTCATATACTTTCATAATATCATTTTTTGCTGCTTCTTCTGGATTTTGTTCGATATACGTATCAAGGATTTCTAGGCTTGCTTCCATCCGCATAAATCCTCGAATCATATCTTCTCTTTGATTGATATACTGTGCGTATTCATGCTTTCCTTCGACAGCTTGGAGGATTTTTTTATATTTTTGCCTCGCAGATGCTTCATATTTTTTACTTTTTTCATCGACTCCTTCAAATGCTTTTTTGAGCTTATCTGAAATCTCTACTCCTTGAAGTCCTTCAATTGCAATTCTTGCCGCCGTTCCCGTATCTTCTATTTGTCGATACATACTCATAAATTTGTAATCATCTGTGAAATTCACTCTCTTAATATCAAAATCAGTATCAGGTCATATAAAACTATCGATTGCACTCGTAGTATTATATACATCTTTATCTGTATGGATATCTGCGACCCGTCTTTGAAGTTTTCTAAAATCGTTTCTATATTCGGCTTGTGGATATTTTGCTTCGAGTGCAGAGAGGAAATCTTGCATTCGCCCTTGTATGATAGCATTCTCTGGTGAGATTCCGGCAGTTTCTTTTTCTTTTTCTTTTATTTTTTTGTCATTTGCTTTGACTGCAAATCCTGCATTTTGGAGGAGTCTGCTATCTGGAATAAGTCTTCCAAGAAGTTCTCCATAGCTAAGAGTATCTTTGCTGACCCAGTTGGTATCTGGGTTATTGACTCCTTCCCATTCTCTGAAGTATGTACTTGTTTGTTTTGAGAGGTCGAGCGTACCATTTGCAATTTTCTTACAAATACCATCGATATCTTTTTTTATATCTTTAGAAAATCGTCCAAGGTGTTTTTTTGATTGCTGGAGTTGTATATAGACTTTTGCCCTTTGATTTGTGAGATACAGTTTATTTTCCTTGATTCCTCGTTTGTAGAGCTCTCCGAGTTCAGGATACCGAGAGACGACATATTTCACTTGTTTTATGAGCCCTTCTTTTGTCTGTGCTTGCAACTTTTGTAAGTTTATCTGTGTTTTGTTTTTGATATGCTTTGATATTTCACTCAAGATTTCTTGTTGCTCTTTGCTGAGAGCTTGTGTTTGCTCCTTGATAGTAGCATCAAGACTCTGATCTTGAGGTCATGTTTTCTCTTTGTACATACCTCAATCTCTTTCCATACGATAAAAGCATTTTGGGCTTTGGTTGCCGTGCATATTTCCACGTATAAACATAATAACAAAAGTTAACAATATATGAAACACTCCTATACTAGCACAATTTTTGAAATAATGCAAATATTTTCAACTTTTTAGCTATATTGCATTATATAAAATTATTATATGTAATAAATATATAATGTCAATAGAAAATATGCGAAATAAAAAACTTCCCTCTGGTATACACTAAGATGAGAGAAATATGTAAGTTTTAGAAATTAATAGACACTATTGTGATTTCAAATATCATAAAAAAAGATAATTCACTCATCTACAATCTTGAATCGGATTCTGTCTTTGTAGGAAATTCGAAAAGAGTAGTAATCCTTGAATCATCCAGAAAGTCTATGAGTCTTGAGCCGAGAATCAAAGGTATCTTCTTTGAAAATTTTGAGTTTTTCCTTGAGTGCTCTTTTTTCTTTTGGTGAGAGCTTTGTTTTTATACTTTGTAAATTTCTTTTCAAAGCGTTCATCAAAAAGTATCTTTTGAACTTTCATGCTGTTTATATACTTTCAATAAAATCGTCTGCACTTACTTGTGTATAATTTTTATTTTTGATGTTTTGCTCTACTTCATACATACGCATATATTCTTGTTGTTTTTTCCCAAGTTCATAGGCTTTTTTGAGAATTTTGTATTGTGTTTCAGGAATAGAGATATATTTTTCTTGGGTTGTTTGCATAGTCAAAAAAATAGTATATGTCCCTAAGTATATACAAAAATCCGAAAAAATCAATAAAAAAACTCCGTGACCAAACGGAGTTATTTAAAGCTCTAAACCTTTTTGAAAAAAAGGATGTGTCCATCTACACATAAGGGAGTATATCCATTTTTGTAAAAAATGCAAATTTCTTCACATAATCTTTACATTATTTTTATTCAACAGTGACACTTTTTGCGAGATTTCTTGGCTTATCTATGTCTCTATCGAGCTCGAGTGCGACAAAATATGAGAAGAGTTGCAAGACCACTGTTTCCAAGAAAATATCGAGTTCACTGTGGATATGAGGAAATGTCAGCACATCATCATAGCTTTGTTTCTTTGGATCGTTTTCTGATATGATTCATACGACAGTTCCATTTCTTGCTTTTATTTCTTGAACGGTTGAAATATTTTTTTCATAAAGTTCGCTTGCTCCATTGACAATAAGTGTCGGGAAATTCTCATCGATAAGAGCAATAGGTCCATGCTTGAGCTCACCGCTGGCATAGGCTTCACTGTGAATATATGAGATTTCCTTGAGTTTGAGGCTTCCTTCGAGAGCGATCGGGAGCTCGATTCCGCGTCCCAGATAGAAAACATGCTTGTAGATACTGTATTTTTTTGCGATTCCTTGTATAGTGTCTTTTGCATCATAGATTGTTGCGATAGCATCTGGTATTTTCCTGAAATTTTCGAGAATTTCTCGGTATTTTTTGTATTCGAGATTTTTGTGTTTTCCGAGATAGAGTGCCATAAAGAGAAATGTCGCCACTTGGGTTGTAAAGGCTTTTGTAGAAGCCACTCCAATCTCGATACCAGCTCGCGTATAGAGTCATCGTCCTGTTGTGCGTGCGATGGCAGATCCTGGAACATTGACAATGCCAAACACATTTCCACCCTGTTCTTTTACGATTTTTAGAGAGTCGAGGACATCAGCGGTTTCACCAGATTGTGAGACAAATACAAAAAGGGTTTTTGGATCGATGAATTTCTTTTTGTATTTAAATTCGGCAGATACAATCACGTCAGTTTCGATATCTGCATATTCTTCGAGGTAGTATTTTCCGACCAGTCCAGAGTGATAACTCGTACCACTGGCGACAATGGTAATTTTCTCAATCTCTTCTTTTACCAGTTCTTCGAGGACATCAGAGTGGAGAGTGTTCGTCTCGAAATTGATTCGCCCACGAAACATCTCTTGAAGCACGGTTTGTTGCTCATAGATTTCTTTGAGCATAAAGTGTGGAAAATCTCCGAGCTCGACTGGATTTTCGTCCTCATCAACATCATGGCGATCCCGATTGACCTCACGATCTTCTGAGAGAATGGTGTATTCTTCGGGAGTCATCATAAAAATATCTCCATCCTCGAGAATAATATAATCATCGATAAGTCCAATAAGTGCTCGATAATCTGATGAAATATAGCGCTCATCTTTTCCAAATCCTAGTACCATAGGAGATCATTTTTTGGTTCAAAAAATCCTATCTGGATGCTCTTTATCCATGAAGACAAGCCCATAGGCTCCGTGCATTTTTTTGCAGATTTTTTTGAGGGTAGAGATATGATCTCCATCATACATATCTTCGAAAAGTTGTACCGTCACTTCTGTGTCTGTTTCTGATTGGAAGTGCTTTCCTTTTTTTTCAAGTTCTTTTTTGATTTCACTAAAATTCTCGATAATTCCGTTGTGAATCACGACAAAACGTCCACTCTCTGAGAGGTGAGGATGACAATTGGTTTCGGTGACACCGCCGTGAGTTGCCCATCTTGTGTGTCCAATACCAGCATGATATGATGCAGTTTCTACGCTATCGACCTTGACCTTGAGGTTTCCGACCTTTCCAACTGATTTGATGGTTTTTATTTTGTGATCTTCATTGATAACACAAATACCAGCGCTATCATAGCCTCGATATTCGAGTCGCTGGAGCCCAGCGATGACTTGCGGAGCGGCTTTTCCAGCTCGTCATAGGTATCAAAATACTCAGCACATAGTTGTTTTTAGTAAGGAAATTAAATAGTATACTTATAAGTATATGCAAATAATAAAAAAAGCAAACAAAATTTTTAAAGTTGATTTTTCTTGGAAAAATCATAAAATAAGTCTGTTATTTTTTATCATTTGGAGTTTATGCCTATTATGATTGATGGGGAACTATGCTATACGACAAAAGAAGCCCAAAAACATCTTCGTCAAAAAGTCTTGCAGTGCAAAGATGAGCTTCGTCAAGAGCTTCGAGAAGCCAGAAAACACAAAGATGGAGTTATTGTTTAATTGCTTGTTATGAAAAAAATTGTTTTCAAACAAAAAGCTATAGATAGAGTGGAATTATATATTCTATACTATAAAAAATATTTTCAAGATCTCTATAAAGATACTGGAATTTGGGCGGAAGAAGAAATTTTGGAAGAATATGAAAAAGAAGCACAAAGTCGGCAACTATCTTTGACAAATATCATAGAAAATACTCTACAAAATACAGTTATTTCATTTCCCGGAAATACAGCAAAAATTCGCTGGAAAACAAAAATCTTGACAGTGAAGTTTCGTGATAATGATGATATTCGAATTGTTGAAGAGATAGAAATCCAATAACATTTATTTATTTTTTTAAAAAATTTTATGCAATATTCAAATGAAAGTCTTGATAGACAGAAAAAAATCCAAGACCTCAAAAATGCTGGTGTCATCTGCTATGCAAACCATTTTCACGGAAAGCAAGACATCACCAATATTATCCAAAAACAAGATCAAGCAAAAGAAGGAAAAAGCCTCATGGAGACAGGAGCAAGTGGAGATTTCAGGACAGCAGGACGACTTATACTTCACCGAAGTATGGGAAAGCTTGTCTTTTCAAAAATTATTGACCACAGCGGAGAAATCCAGCTTTGTTTCCAGCGGGATAAAGTAATTTTTAATACTGGAAATCCCACTTTTTGTCATCCCGGACCTCGATCCGGGGTCTCTGAAAAATGAGATCCTGAAAGAGATCCTGAAACAAGTTCAGGATGACAACTTGTAAACTCTCTTACTATCGATGGTGAAGAAAAAACTGCACATAAAATTGCAGAAAAATACTGTCAAATGGGAGATTATATCGGTGTTGTCGGAGATTTATTTTTTACGAAACATGGTGAGCTTACTCTTTTTGTCAAAGAATTTCAGATTCTCAGCAAGGCAGTACGACCCCTTCCAGAGAAGTTTCATGGTGTCAGTGATCAAGAAACCCTGTATCGAAAACGCTATCTCGATATGATTTCGAATGAAGAAACCTACAATCGTATGAAACTACGAAGTAAGTTTTTGAAGGTGCTGCGAGATTTTTATCATGAAAATGAGTTTATCGAAATTGAAACTCCAGTTCTTGGAAACAGCGCCTCTGGAGCGGCAGCGAAGCCTTTTATCACGCATCACAATGATTATGATGAGGATATGTTTTTGCGAATTAGTCCCGAAACGAACCTCAAGAAAGCCACTGTTTGAAGATTTGAGCGAGTGGTTGAATTTGCAAAAGATTTTCGAAATGAGGGAAGTGATCCATCTCATATGCAGGAATTTACGATGATAGAGCACTATGCTGCGTGGTGGAATTTTGAAGACAATATGGATTTCACAGAAAAAATGTTTGCTTTTATTTTTGATGCTATTCCAGAGCTGAATCCTTGTATCAAAGTAAAAGACAAAAAATGAGTCGAAAAACAGGTTGATTTCTCAAAAAAATGGGAGAGAATAGACTATATAGAGTGAGTCAAAAAGGCCTGCTGAATTGATGTATCAAAGTATGATGCAAAAGGCGAAAAAGAATTGCGAGAAAAAATTAAATCTGCTGGATATTCTTGGGAAGGAATCGATAAACAGGCGACAGCGACTCTGATAGATTATTTATACAAAAAAGTCCTTCGACCAAATATTACTGGACCTGCTTTTGTCTATAATTACCCGAAAACGATGCAGCCGCTTGCCAGAGCAAATGATGCAAATCCAGATATTGTCGAGCAGTTTCAAGTGGTGGTCAATGGTTGGGAAATTATCAAGGCCTACAGTGAGCTTGTCGATCCAAAACTTCAAGCAGAAAATTTTGATGCTCAAAGTGACGCTCTCGAACGATGAGATGAAGAGGCGACTTCACCAGATGATGATTTTGTCCTTGCCATGGAATATGCAATGCCACCACAATCAGGCTGGGGAATGTGAATAGATAGAGTTTTCTCGCTCTTGACTGAGCAAGAAAATCTGCGAGATGTGGTCCTATTTCCACTGATGAAAAGTCAGAAAAATGGAGAACAATAATTTTTTAATTTTAAAACTATGGAATATTTAGCTCCTATACTTTGAATCAGCCTCATACATATACTGGCGCTTATGAGTCCAGGACCAGATTTTATCATGGTCATCAAAAACTCCCTGAGTTATGGGAGAAGATCGACATTTTTTACTGCTCTTGGTCTGACTTTTGGAATAATGGTTCATATCACGTACTGTATTCTTGGAATCTGACTTATTATCTCTCAGTCGATTATACTGTTTACTGTTATAAAATTCATTTGAGCTTGATACTTGATATATATAGGAATCCAGGCGTTTCTCGCTAAGAAGTCCGGTTTGCAAATAGAGACAGAAACAAAGAAAAAAGAAGTGTCAAACCTTACTTTTTTCAAAATTTGATTTCTTACAAATGTACTCAATCCAAAGGCGACGTTGTATTTTTTGAGTATTTTCACTCTCTATATCACACCAGAGCTACCAACTTGGGTTATTTGAACTATGAGTCTGTCTATGGTTATTTTGACGTTTGTGTGGTTTTTTATTCTATGAATATTTTTTACTCATGCAAAAATCAGAAATGTATTTTTTACATTTGAGACGATTTTAAACAAAGTGTTCGGTTCTGTTTTAGTATTTTTGGGAATTAAGATAGCCACCTCTTCTCATAAGTAGCTTTTTGTGTCTTTGTTTGAATTATAGTATTTTTTCACTTTTTCAACCCTATGAAAATAATTTCCTGGAATGTAAATGGTATTCGTGCCGTCGCCAAAAAATGACTCAAAGCATTTGTCGCTGAGCATCAGCCTGACATTCTCTGTCTTCAAGAAACCAAAGCATTTGAAGAACAGTTCTTGAAAGATGTCGGAAACCTCGAGGGGTATACGTATGTCTGGCATACGGGTACTCGTGCAGGGTATGCTGGGACAGTTATCTTTTATCGGGATACTGTCGAGGTGATCGATACAAAAAATGATTTTGATGAGGTTGAGCATTTCCACAGTGATGGACGTGTGACGGAGTTAGAATTTTTTTATTCCCCAGATTCTGAAACAAGTTCAAAATGACAAAAAGAAAAACAACACATTGTCCTTCTCAATGCCTATTTTCCAAATGGTGGAATGCGCGCCGATGGCACAGATATGGTGCCATACAAACTAGATTTCTATGATCATATGATTCACTATACAAAAAAACTTGTAGCAGAAGGTAAACAAGTTATCGTAACAGGGGATTTCAATATTTGTCACACTGAAATCGATATTGCTCGACCAAAAGAAAACGAGAATTCTGTGGGATTTCTTCCAGTTGAGCGCGCAAAGGTTAGTGAGTTTCTTGAGGCAGGATTTGTTGATGTCTGGCGAAAGCAAAATCCCGACGCTGTTGATGTGTACTCATGGTGGAGCTATCGCGGATGAGCTCGAGCTCGAAATGTCGGCTGGCGTATCGATTATTTCACGGTCAATGAAGGCTTTTTCCCGCATGTCAAAAATATGAAATATATGTGTGATATTTTGGGAAGTGATCACTGTCCGATTTTGTTGGAGGTATAAAAATTTGACTTTCTTCCAAAAAATCATATCATAACTGTATGAACTTTCAAATAGAAAACATTTCTCGAAATCATCACCACTGCTTGCAGCGCAAGTAGGGAGATTTTTTTGTATCTATTTTTTTGATCTCTTGCGTTCTACTTTTCTGGCAGGAGGTTTTTTTATATCAAAATTTTAAAGCACCACATTATGTTTAACATTCCAAATAGCATCTCAAAAATTCATCATTACGGCCATCGCTTGTAATGGAACTTTTTGACGTATGTTTTTTTATAACCACCTTTACAAGCGAAGCAATAAAAAAGGTGGTTTTTTATTTTTTAAATTTTTATCTATTATGAATATTCAAGCAACAAGAGATATAATTTGTGAATTTCAAGACACAGCATCAATCTCTAAAAAATGTCGACTTTTCTCGCAACTTTGAGAACGCTTTTGTCAGGACTCTCTGGTACAAGGACTGTCTTTTTCGACAAAAAAACAAATCAAACAATTTATAAATACCCCCGAAGAAGAAAGAATAATCTACGCTCCTTTGTGTCCTATTTATGATAATGATCAAATATCAGTCGAAAACTATAAGGTTTGGAGTGATCTTCCAAAAAGATTTCAAGTAAAAGCTGATAAAGCAATGGAAGCAATTTCTCTGATTACTCAGTGTATTCCATCGAGAGTCAATCTTCTGCTAGCAGATAGATGAATTCTCCTTCCTCAAAAAATTCCCTCAAATGAACTTAACCGTATTATCGAACAAACGATACAACTTTATGCTCGAAGAATATACAAAATTCTTGGAGATGTTCCTTTTGAAATACAAACTTTCACCGATTTAAATCTTCCAATTGAACAAATAAGTGTGGCGAATGAAGGTGTTTCGAAACGAGATATTAACAATCTCCTTCGAATGTATGATATTGATCCTGAAAAGTTCAAATTTCAGAGTGATATTATCATTCAAGCATTCTGACTGTGAAATGCTTATAATCTGATAAAAAACTATTTGGAAGAAAATGAGTTTTTTATACAAAATTTTGAAAATACACTTTTTCTTAATACAGAATTTTGCAGGCCCCTTAATACGCTCTATACCGCTTCTCGTGAAACACAAAAAAGAATCAACCAAAATAATGTATTTGCTCCACTCAATCTCAATTCGAACAATCTTACTTCATAATTTTTTTATATGTCTTATAATTTTCGTGTACTGACAGACGGCACTCTGGTCATGTGATATTACCAATCAAAAAATCCAAATGGAAAATGTATCATTGTCGCTCTTTGAGCTCCAAATTTAATCGATGTAGATAATTTGAGAAATGCAAAACTTCTCACTGATGCTTGATATGATATTCTCGTTCCAGAATATTATTGATTTTGTAGAAGTCAAGGAAAATTTACACCTCAAAATTCTATTCAGACTTTGGTAGATACTTATAAAATTGCTCAGTGAAATACCTCAAAAATTCTTGAAAGTGTATATTTTTGAGAAAAAATCGCTCCATTTTCATACAAAGAGATTATATTTTTGGGTATGAGTTTTGGTGGTTTTGCTGTACTTATGTTGCCAAAATTTTTACCTGATACCAAAAAAATTATTGCATTTTACCCAGTGTTAGATTATCTTTCTTTTTGAAAAATGTGAGTAAAAGAAGAAACAGCAGAGGATTTTCGCAATAATATTTTGCGTTGATTTTCGACGCAGTTTCGCTGAATACAGGACGATATTTGGCAAAAGCAGTTTCAAGATGAACTTTGACTTTCACCGTTGTATGAAACGGAGTATGTAAAAAATGTTTCTCTTTTTTTGGCTCATGGAACAAAAGATACGAGTATTTTCTACAAAAAAACAGCTCAATATTTTCAAATATTAAAACAAAAATATCCTTCTGGGAATATTGTATACAAAGAATATCTCGATGCTGGGCACGATACAAACACAATGTTTCCAGCTACAAAAGACGCGATACATTGGCTCTCAAAATCTTAATGTCTGCATCCACCAACAACTCACGGTTGACCTTTCATACAGTTTTTTTGCATTGGTGCAATTCTATCCTCGATGAGTTTATTCGTTGTCATAAGATTGATGTGGAGGGTAACAAGGCTTTCGAGAGTATTTTCATCAATATCTTGTTGGCTACTCGTCATAGCAACAAGCTCTCCATATGTTTTTGCAACATTGATATTTTTCTTTTTTCGATTCATCATTCTGTGGGCTCGATTCGTAATTTGAGAAAAGTTTTTTGACTTGTAGGTATAATTTTTCCATTTCAAGAAATCTTTGTCGAGTCCAGCTACGGGATTTGAAAGACAGGAAACCCGAGCGCTTACAACCTCTTCGGTTTGGGTGTAATCAGCAGTTTTTGCTTTGAAACAATCAAAATTATTTAAGATTGTTTGGCGTGTACTGTGGACAGCTCCTTGTCTTCCAAGTTCCCGCATCAAGATCTCTCTTTTTTTGGTCAGGTACTCACTTGATGACATTCAGTTTCCACCTCGAAAAAGGGCAGCTCATTTCTTCCATCATTCAAGGGCATCTTCTATATCCCATCAGATTCGTGATATTTCGACTTGTGACTTTTGTATTTTTTTCTTATAGTCGCTGGTACTTTCACAGTTTATAGTATTACTTGGGTGGTAGGTACGAGTGATTTTATCCCAAGTATCAAGATTTTTTGATCGTATATATTTTTCAGGAACAGATTTTCATTTTCCGAGGGCTGTCCTTTTGAGAGTGGTTTCCATCTCTCTGTGTTCGAGGAGGATATCAACGAGATCAGCTCAGGCTCATCCATCGACCTTACAGCTGGCAGAAATCTCGCGCACCATTTCTTTGAGCTTCTTTTCGTGTTGCTCGAAATATTCGAGATCTCGCAGGGTGGCTTGTTTCATTTCTCAGTTTTTTTCAAGTGCATTTCGAAATTCTCCATCGAGAAAACTTGCTGTATTTTGATCAATACGTCTTTGCATCAAATTGATGAGAAGACCTTTCTTTCCATTTGATATGGTACATTTATTTTCTTGCTTCAGCTTATTGTGAATTTCGGTAATTTCTTGTTCTGTTTGTGTTGTATACTTGGTTATTGATTGTGGGGCACTGGTATCAAGTCCACACTCAGCAAAAACTCCATACGGAGATATTCACAATAAAAAGAAAGAGAGAACCAGAGATGTACGTTTGGGTGAAAAAAGATTCATAGTATGCAAGAATTATCGAACGGGGAGTCAATCAAGTTTAGCCTTTTCGGCATCGAGGATTTGAGCAATGATATCGGTTGCAGCTTCTGTAAAAGAGTAGAGTTCATTGAGATCTCCAACAAAAACAACTTCTCGTTTTTGTTTTGATATTCGTTCTCGGATATTACGACATTTTGTTTGTATATTTGGATTTTTTGTGATTTGTGTTGGATCTTTTGGAGCCAGCGTTTTGTCCGCTAAGTGCACATCACCGATTGTTTGTCCAGGGACAAGAGAGTATCCAGCTCCTTGTGCACCAGGATTTTTTTCTTTATTTGGTTCGAGCCCTGCATCAATAAGAGCACAGTCATAGGCGCTATCAAAAATAGCTTCTTTTTTTTCTTCTGTATCTTCTGTTTTAAGTCGTTTTACTTTTTGAGGTTTATTATGAATGAAGACTCTTGCCCCAGCAATTTTATCGGCAATTCGTATATTCAAAAAGGGAAGTTGGAATGAATTATTTGTCATTTTCTGAGCGCTGAGATCACTTCGAGAAATTGGCTCCATCATTTCTATATGCTTATTGAGAAGTCATTCGATTGACTTGTCATCTCTTCATAGGCTGCCATTTCTTGTATTTGCAAGAAAATCTATCGTAATACAAAACATTTTATTACACGGAACTTTATGAAAAAAATCTTCGTTGCTTTGAGAATTTTCCTCACTCTCATTTGTGGTTTGGCTATTATCGACACCACCTTCTTGTCAGTTGTCTCCATACGTGAGGGTGTGTTCGAGTTCGGTTGTAAAGTTTCCATCAACAAGATTGCCGGGAAGATTCCCGGTATTACCCAACTCATTTTCTGTACTACATTCTTGTACCCAAGGGATATTTCCTTCACCATCTTGTGATGGGGCTGGTGTTGTTATCGTTGTTACACTTTCGGTTACTGTGGTGATATCGGGATCCTGTATTTGGGTATCTCCATTTTCATCTTCGAGTCATTCTGGATCTTTTCCTTTCAAAAAATCCAAGAGAGATTTTTGGTTATTGTTTGCTGGTCCATTATACTTTGGTGGCTGAGTAAAAAGAATTTTATTTATTTTATTGAGATCGTCGATAATATCGTAGTCGGAGTTTTTAAGGCTCCCATCCATATAAATCCCATAGCCGCCAGCTGTGGTAATTTGGTGTTGTTGTCTGATAGCTTCTTGTTGCATGCTACCATAGGTTGTTTTGAGACAAGTTGCAATCTCATTGATTTCTTCATTGGTGAGTTTTTTCTTCTTCTTTGCAGCAAGTTTGGTCAAAAAAGTAAGATTATCCTGTTGTATATCTTGCAGATCACGCTCGGAAATAGACTCACTATCAAGCCAAGCTGCTTCACCTCGACACCGCTTTCCAAATCATCGAAAACTCTTGTATTCTTGGAGGTGCCGAGTGGTAAGGGCTGCTGCTATCTCGTTTCCAGCATCATCAATTTTTGAATAAAAATCAATTTCATCACTGGCAAGGCTCAGAGAGGGAACTGCTATCAAAAAGAATGTAAGAATTCTAAAAATTTTGTACATACCCTCATTATATACTATTTTCCTCCAAAAAGCAAGAAATTTCTTAAGAAAATTCCCATATAGTTTTTTGTTTTCTTCTTGATATTTTTGAGAAATCTGTATACTGTCTGTGTATTTATTTATAATTTTTCTCTTATGAAATATACTATTTCAATCCTTCTGTCTTGTCTTGTCCTTGTATCGTGTACACAAAACCAAGACACTCCGACACCGACACCTTCAAATCCCTCAGCTCCTGTTGCTCAAGAAAATGAAAATATGCTTGTATTTGGAAGCGGAAATCACACTGTCCAGATTTTCTCAGATTTTCAGTGTCCAGCTTGTATTAGTTCTCACAAGGCCGTTTTTCCACTTTTTGAGAAATTTGCCCAGCAGGGAAGACTCAAAATCGAATATCGACAGTTTCCACTGACAACTATTCACCAAAATGCGTACAATGATGCTCTTGCCCTCTATTGTGTGGCAGCCGTATCAAAAGATTGGAAAAAATATGCAGATGCCCTCTATACTCTTGAATCTCAAAAAGCATGAAAAAAAGTTTCTGACGCTGATAGAGTTGAACTTGCAAAATCAATTGGCATTACCAATAATTCAATCGAATCGTGCCTGGCAAATGGTGATACAAAAAAATACGTAAATCGAGATATGAAAATCGGCGATTCGATACGTATCAGTGGTACACCGACCTATGTACTTGACGGAAACCGACTTGATATGAAGATTTTTCGAGATGAAGAGACGTTCAATTCTTTTTTTGAGAGAATTCTTGGAAAATAAGAAAGGTACATCGAGAACAAAAAATTCATCAAGATTGATGAATTTTTTTTAAGGAGAAAGATAGATGAGGGAACCTAATCAAGAATTTTGAAAAGTTCTTCAAGGCTTGTTTTTCACTGCATTGCTTTGAGAATACCATCTTCTCTCATAAGGATAAGATCTCATTTTCGAGCAATTTCGATAATTTCTTTTGGGCTTTTTCCTTCGCGAATAGCTTTGCGGATATCGGCTCCAAAAGTCATTACTTCAAAAATACCAATTCGCCCTTGATATCCGGTCATTCCGCATTCTTTGCAGCCTTTGGATTTGTGGAGCGTGTATTTTTTCTTTTTAAACATAACTCCAGAAATACCAATATCTTTGAGCATATATTTGATAATATCGACTTCATCAGGTGAGGCCTCATAGCTCTCCTGACAGTGTGGACATAGTCGGCGTACCAGTCGCTGAGCGATGATGACGTCGATTCCAGATGCAAGGATATAGTTTGCAACTCACATATTCATAAGTCGTTCGACGGTTTCGGACGATGATTTGGTATGAAGTGTTGAGAGGACAAGGTGCCCTGTCATCGCGGCCTGCATGGCAATAGTTGCTGATTCAAGATCACGAATCTCACCAATCATGATAATATCTGGGTCCTGTCGCATGAGCGCTTTGAGTCCTGTAGAATATGTATAGTTATCTTTTTCATCGATTTCACTTTGAGCCACTCATGGGAGTTCGTATTCTATCGGATCTTCAAGTGTGATAATTTTCTTTTCTGGTTTGTTGAGTTCTGTAAGCATTGAGTAGAGTGTGGTAGTTTTACCACTTCCTGTTGGTCCCGTTACGAGGATGGTTCCATTTTTCTTTTCGATGGCTTTTTGGATTTGGTGCTTTGCTATCCACATGAAGCCAAGATCATCAATGCTTGGAATCGATTTCGTTGAGTCAAGAATACGACAGACAACATTTTCACCGTATCGCACTGGAAGCGTCGAAATACGTACATCAACTTTGTTTCCATCATCAGTAATTCTGTATTTTCCATCCTGTGGAACAGTGGTAATATTGAGCTTGAGATCACTCTTGTATTTGAGTCTTTCGAGCACGAGTTTATATTCTTTTTTTGAAAGTGTACTCATTGTCTCAAGTTCACCATCGATACGAACTCGAATTTCGATATTACTTTCACTGTTGTCATAGTGAATATCAGATGAACCGAGTGAAAGTGCACTTTTGGTTATAAACGTGAGCATGCTCTCACTGTCTTGATTTGCTAACTGTGTATGAATTGTAGTATCAATATCTTTGAAAATATCGCTGTGGCTTTTACTTTGTTTCTGTTTTTTTGCTTCAGTAACAGCATCTCGAAACTCATCCTCATTTTTGATGTTTCCAACAACTTTTTGAGTATTTTTTGGTTGAATCCCTTTTTTCTGGTTTTGTATGATGTCTACAAGATCTTTGTTTCCTGTTGTCATAGAGGGGTATAAAAAGTAGAATTATCTCTATTGTATACTATTTTTTCTTTTTTTGCAAATATTATTTCTTGATTTTGTACAAATTCTATGTATAATCACATGCTATGTGATTTATAATGAGAAATGAAACATTTGAATGCTTGCATTGTGGAAATCGAGTACTTCCGCATACGCAGGGAAGTGCGAGAAATCATTGTCCGTATTGTTTGTATTCTCTGCATCTTGATGAAGATATCCCCTGAGATCGCGCTTCTCTCTGTCATGGCATGATGAAGCCAATAGATTTCACCTACAAGAAAAAAAAGTGAGATATGATACTGCACGAATGTCAGAAATGTGGAAAAACAATACTTAATAAAGTCGCCCCAGATGATGATTTCATTGGGTTTGTACGAAGGAAAAATGAAGGATAAGAATTTAGAATTTAGATTTTAGAGTTTAGAAGATAGATTTTAGAAATTAGAAGGTAGATTTTAGTTATTAGAATTTAGAAATTAGAATATAGAGATATAGAGACTCTTCTGGAACTCCCTTCTTGAAGGGGGAAAGCGAGTGAAGTGAGCCGGGGGATTTTTGTATGCCCCCTTTGTAAAGGGGGATGTCCGATAGGACAGGGGGATTTTCGTTTCCGTAGTTCCTGCCGTCCCTGTCATCTCACACTTGATGCGGGATACATCCCCCTGCAGCCCCTGTCATCCTGAATTCATTTCAGGATCTCTTGTTTTTTATGGTTCCTTCGGCCCCTGTCATCTGAGAACTTGATTCAGGATCTTCTCTTTCTGTCATCCCGCACTTGATGCGGGATCTAGGTTCCCGTTGCCTTTGTCATCCTGAACTCGTTTCAGGATCCCTCCCGAACAGATTCCTGACCTACAGGAATGCCAACTTTTTCCTGCGTAGGGACGAAGAAAAAAATAACATTTGACTTTTGTTTTTTGCTCTATACACTCATGCATATGCAAAATACCCAGTTTCTTCATACTCTTGAAAAAATTCCAAAGAACACTTCCCTCATCATTGCTGTGAGTGGTTGAGTGGATAGTATGGTACTTTTAGATTTGTGCCTTTCTTCTTTTACTAAATCACAAATCTATGTTGTACATATCAATCACAGTATCCGTGGTTCTGAATCTGATGAAGATGAAGATTTTATTGCAAATTTTTGTAATAGAGAAAGCATTCAATTCTTTACTCAAAAATATGATATTCCTGCCCTTGCAAAACAAGAAAAAAATTCAGTTGAAGCGACAGCTAGAAAGTATCGCTATAAGTTTTTTGAAGAAGTTTCTCGTAAGATATGAGGAGAAACACTCCTTTTGACAGCGCATCATCTTGATGATAGGATAGAAACACTTATTTTTAATCTTGTTCGCGGGACAACACTTGATTGATTGGTGGCACTTCGAGAGCAGGGGACGTATATTTCAGAAAATCAAGAGCCTCTTCGTTTTTATCGACCTTTTTTCCATATTTCAAAAAAAGATATTTTAGAATATGCGAAAGTTCGCAATATAAAATACAGAGAAGACAGTACAAATTCTAATGATTCCTATTTACGAAACCATATTAGAAATAATATAATGCAAAATTTTGCAAAAATAAATCCAGAGTATAGAGGCTCTATAGATGCATTTATGGAGTATATTTGAGACCTTTTATATGAGCAAAATACAATGACAAAATTTTGGCTTGAAACACAAAATGAGAAGAGTAAAAAGCAATTTTCTAAATACGAAAATTCGCAATATATTTTTTCAAAAAAAGATTTTCTCAAAGAATCTGAGTTTTTACAGAAGCAAATTTTTGCATTTATATATAAAGAAAAAAATAATTCTTCTCATGGGCTGTCCCGTGGGCTTATTGATGAATTATGACGATTTATTCGTGATAAGAATTCGTATGGAACAAAAGAAATCAAAAATTTTGTTATTGAACGAAGGGGAGAATGGATCGTTGTCAAGAATTAATCCTCATCCTACTCCACCCCCTCATCCCATCCACTTGAAATATTAACAAGGATCTTAGCAAGCTCTCCAACTGAAAGAGCATCATAGGGTTTAAATACTCTTC
>PDRA01000015.1 GCA_002747975.1 Candidatus Altimarinota bacterium
ACTTGTATTGTCGCTTGGATCATCTGTGACAGTGATGATAAAGACTTGATCTTCTGTTGTTGTCACTGTTCCTCCTCCAGAAGCGTTAAGATTCAGAGCATCGACTTGAGCTTGATCTCAGCCAGAGTCCGGCTTTCCCCATACATGAACCGTTCCATCATTCTTAAGGGCAGCAAAGGCTCGAGATGTTGAATATATTTTTGTATAGCCATTATCTGTCGGAGCTCATTGTCCGCCCCAGCCTGAAGTTCCCCAAGCCGTAATAGATCCATCAGCCTTAAGAGCAGCAAAAGCATCTAAATTCGAATATATTTTTGTATAACCACTATCTGTGGGCTCTCAATTTCCACCCCAAAATGATATTCCCCAAGCCGTAATAGATCCATCAGCCTTAAGAGCAGCAAAGGCAGATGAATTCGAATATATTTTTGTATAGCCTGAATCTGTTGGGGCTCATGATCCACCGGAATCTGGGCTTCCCCAAGCAGCAATAGATCCATCAGCCTTAAGGGCAGCAAAGGCAAATCCATTCGAATATATCTTTGTATAACCGGTATCGGTTGGTGCTCATGAAATTGGTGTATTATCAAATATTTGTGACCCCCAAGCCGTAATAGACCCATCAGGTTTCATAGCAGCAAAAGCATATGCACTTGAATATATTTTTGTATAGCCAGAGTCTGTAGGGGCTCATGATCCGCCCCAATTTGCATTTCCCCAAACTGTAATTGATCCATCAGGTTTCATAGCAGCAAAAGCAGATCTATTCGAATATATTTTTGTATATCCAGAATCTGTAGGGGCTCATGATCCTCCTTCATATGGATTTCACCAAGCCGTAATAGATCCATCAGCCTTAAGAGCAGCAAAAGCATCTAAATTCGAATATATTTTTGTATATCCAGAATCAGTTGGAGCTCAGGTTCCACCCTGATCCGGATTTCCCCAAGCAGCAATAGATCCATCAGCCTTAAGGGCAGCAAAGGCAGATGAATTCGAATATATTTTTGTATATCCACTATCTGTCGGAGCTCAAGATCCACCAGAATTTGGATTTCCCCAAGCAGCAATAGAACCATCAGGTTTGATCACCGCGAAGGCACTACTATTTGAACGATTCGATGTATTATATTGTCCACCATACTCAGTATCTCCATTATCATTAGCTGGTACATCTCTTGGATTAATTGGTTCATTGGTATCTCTATAATTTTCATCACCATTCCAAGCTGTACTTTTATCAATATCTGCAAAATCCAGTCATCCTGTCACTGTTGTTTGCCGCACCCTCACACTATAGGTATTATTTCCTGCTGTATCTCCTAGGTCAGTTGGATTCTCATAGTCTGGTGAGAAATTCAGTCTAAGTTTATTGCCATCTATTGTAAATTTACCATTATCTTCATCTCAAGTTCCAGAGACGAGTGTATATTCTGGTCATCCCTCAAAACTTCCTACGAAAGTTCCTACAGCGGAGTTTTCTTGTACTGTTGTATTACTAAGATCAAAAGCGAAAACAGAAGACACTTGAAACAGTGGAAACAGTCAAAAAAGAAAAAAGAATACTTGCATTCCTGCAAGAGTCTTCTTTGTTCACAATTGTATATTTGTTTTTGTATAAATATTCATAGTATTTTTTTGTATAAAAAAATAGGTACTATATAGAGTGTAGCATATATTTGTATATTTTGCAAATGTTTTCGTTTGAGATCCTGAATCAAATTCAAAGCCTGCTCGGGGGTTTGATTTGGGGACGACAGGAGCCACGGGAACCGCAAAAACATGGATCCCTGGTCAAACCAGGGATGACAGAAATAGAAAAAACAACAATAATGCGTCATTCCTGCGTAGGCAGGAATCCATTCGGAGAGAAAAAGGAACTATGGGAAATACAGAAAAAGAAGATCCTGAAACGAGTTCAGGATGACAGGAACCGCAGGGACAACAGGAACGAAAATCCCCCGGCTCGTTTCACTCGCTTTCCCCCTTTACAAAGGGGGCTATAAAAAAATCCCCCTGTCCTATCGGACATCCCCCTTTACAAAGGGGAATCCAAAAAACCGCCTACTCTCTAATATCTACCATCTAAAATCTAAAATCTCATTTCTATTTTCTAAATTCTAACAACCAAAATCTATCCTCTAAAATTCATCTATTCAATTTCTGAACACAAAATAGGAACACCATATATCCCATTTTCAAACCATTTCTTTTCCTATAGGCAATAAAAATCAAAAAAACTTTTGACATTATATAAAAAGCTCATATAATCTGCGAGCTTTTCTAAAAAATTTCTAGTAAATATTCTAGAAAATCACGTACGTTATTTACGTATGAAGTTGTACGGATTTTTCCTTTGTTTCAAAAAACAAACGCAAGAAAGATTCAACAACCTCTCGTTCTTTATATATATTTTTATTCTCATATAATTATGGCTGGAATACTTGGTAAAAAACTTGAAATGACTCGTATTGTACACGAGGATTCATTTGTGCCTGTTACACTTATTCAAGTACCAAAAATAACAATCAAACAAATCAAAACAACTGAAAATGATGGCTATGATGCTGTCGTTGTTGCTATGAATGACAAAAAAGAAACACTCAAGGAATTTGCTCATGAATGATTTGCTGACGATATAAAAGTTGGTGATGAAATCTCTCTTGATGTACTCGATGAAGTCAAAATGCTTCGAATTGTTGGTACTTCAAAAGGAAAAGGATTTCAAGGAGCAATGAAACGATGGAACTTCAAGGGTGGTCCTGCCTCTCATGGTTCAAAATTTCATCGTGCACTTGGGTCTATCGGAACTCGAAAACCTCGACGAACAAAACCAGGAAAGAAAATGCACGGACACATGGGTCTCGATACCATTACTCTCAAAAAAGTCCCACTTATTCTTGTCAATAAAGAACTTGGAATTATTGCTGTAAAAGGTCCAATTCCAGGATCTCGAAATTCACTGGTTACTCTCTCATTTTAAAAAAAACAATCAATTTTCTTACATTTTTAAATCAAATTTTATTTTATGAAAGCTCCTCTTTTTGACATCACTGGTAAAGAAAAAGGAACCGTAAACCTCAAAGATTCTCATTTTGCAGTGGTACCAAACCAATCTCTTGTTCATAGACTTCTTGTTCTCCAACAAGCCAATGGTCGAATCGCTATTGCTCATACAAAACGACGAGGCGAAGTACAAGGTTCAACTCGAAAACTCTTTCGACAAAAAGGAACCGGAAATGCTCGTGTTGGTGATTCTCGATCTCCAATTCGTCGAAGCGGTGGTGTTACTTTCGGTCCTCGAAAAGAGCGAAACTATACGCTTGGTATGAATAAGCAAGAACGACGACTGGCTCTTCTTGGTCTCCTCTCTCAAAAAGCACAAGATAAAAACATAAAAGTAGTAGAAAATTTTGCTGAGGCAGGGAAAAAAACAAAAACAATGCAATCACTTATTGCAACAATGGAAGCAACGAAGCCACTTCTTGTTATTACTCGAAATGAAAAACAAGATATGCTTGGAGCTCAAAATCTCACAAATACTCGAACCATCAATGTAGAATACCTCAATCCACACGATCTTCTTAAATACAGTGATCTTGTCTTCTCAGAGGCTTCACTCTCTCATCTCTATGATCACTTTGCTCAATAATTTATAATTTCCCTTGAATATGTTATCTCTCTATTCTGTTATCAAATCAATTGTCGTTACCAGCAAAAGTACTGATGCTGAACTTCGCGGAGTCTACACCTGTATGGTCGATTCAAACGCTACAAAAATTGATATTAAAAATGCCTTTCGAAAACTGTATAAAGTAGAAGTAAAGAAAATTAATATTCTCAATACCAGAGAAAAAGTACGCTTTACTAAAATCGGTGTCCAGAAAAAACGCCGAGTTCAAAAAAAAGCAATGATTACGCTTCAAGAAGGACAGACTGTTGCTAACTTTGAAAAAGTTGCCTAAATTCATTTCTCTAATTCATTTGTACCATGCCAATCAAAAAGTATAATCCTACTACTCCATCTCGTCGATTTATGACGGGTCTCACATACGAAGAGCTTACGACGGATACTCCGTACAAGCCATTGACGACATACAAAAAAGCTCGTGCTGGTCGAAATCACTCTGGTCGACTTTCAGTTCGTCATCAAGGAGCCGGACACAAAAAACGATATCGATACATCGATTTCCAATTTGACAAAAAAGATATTCCAGCTCGTGTTGAGACCATAGAATACGATCCATATAGAACTGCCTTTATTGCACTTGTGTGCTATGCAGATGGAGAACGACGATATGTACTCTCTCATGCAACCATGAAAGTAGGAGACACAATCATCAATTCAAATACTGCAAAACCAGTTCCTGGAAATCGAATGGAAATCGGAAATATCCCAACAGGACTTGAAGTTCACAATGTAGAGCTCATCCTTGGAAAGGGAGCCGGAGCGATTCGGTCGGCTGGAGCATCAGCTCTTGTCGTCTCTCAAGAAGGGCACTATACACAACTCAAAATGCCATCTGGTGAAATCCGACTCATACACAAAAAATGTAGTGCTACTATCGGGGCTGTCTCAAATGAAGATTGGAGCCAAGTCACAATTGGTAAAGCGGGACGATCACGATGGATGTGAAAACGACCAACAGTACTTGGATCAGCGATGAACCCAGTTGACCACCCTCACGGTGGAGGTGAATGACACCAATCAATTGGTCAACGAAAAGGACCAAAAACACCATGGGGAAAACTTGCTCGAGGTGTCAAAACACGAAGAAGAAAACACACTGATCGATGGATACTGCGTACACGAGCCGGAAAACTTCAAGGATAAATACAACCTTTGTCTTTACTTCCTGTTCAAAAAATTCTCTCAATAATACTATCAATTCTTATTATTTACTAAAACTCTTTTCTTATGACTCGTAGTCTGAAAAAATGACCATATATTGATCCTCGTCTTCTTAAAAAAATAGAAGCACTCAATACCAGTGGTAAAAAAAGCATCATCAAAACTTGGGCTCGTCGATCGACTATTTCTCCAGAATTTGTCGGACACACTTTTGGTGTTCACAATGGAAAACAACATGTTCCTGTATTTATCACAGAGGATATGGTCGGACATAAACTTGGTGAATTCTCATATACTCGACGATTTATGGAACACTCAGGAAACAAATAATTTCAACTTATCAATTTTTCTTTCTATTTTACACTTATGAAATCAATGACTCGAAATGTACGCATCTCCCCAAAAAAACTCAATGTAATTGCGTATATCATCCGTGATAAAGCTGCAAAAGAAGCCCTCGATCTTCTGCGATTTATGCCAAAAAAATGAGCACAAATCATGCATAAAGCTCTCAAGAGTGCTGTATACAATGCAACTCATAATGATTCTCAAAAACTTGAAGACTTGAAAATCGCACGAATTGTCGTAACTCAAGGAATTATGCACAAGCGAATTAATCCAGTTTCTAAAGGTCGAGCGCATCGAATTTTGAAACGAACTTCAAATATCAGTATTGATCTTTCTCTTTAATTTTATTTTTTAGATTTCTCTCTCTATGTGACACAAAGTTAGCCCACTGGCATTTCGTATCGGATATATCAAATCTTGGCGATCAAATGGATACTACAACAAAAAAGAATATGGAAAAAATGTTTCTCTTGATGTAGCCATTCGTACGACTATTATGGATCACCTGAGGTGACTTCCAATTGGAAATGTTTTTATCAACCACAATGTAAATAAAACGGTTTCTGTAATTATCTATACGTCTCGTACGGCTCTTGTACTTGGAAAAGATGACGAAAACCTCGATGCTCTCAAAGCAAAACTTGCAAAACAATACGCTCAATTTACGTTTGATATTTCTGTAAAAGAAATCAAAAAACCAGAACTTTCAGCGGCTATCGTTGCTGATTCTATTGCTCGACAAATAGAGAGAAAAATGCCATACCGACGAGTTATCAAAAATGCTATTTCTCGAACAATGGAAAAAGGATGACTTGGAGTCAAAGTGAAACTATGAGGACGACTCAACGGAGCAGAAATCGCACGAAAAGAAACCTACAAAGATGGAAGTATCCCAACACAGACAATCCGATCAGATGTTGATTTTGCTTATGAACGAGCCGAAACAACCGCTGGAACAATTGGACTCAAAGTTTGGATCTATAAAGGATCTATCTTCAAAAATAAAAAATAAACTTGCATTTTAAAAATTTTCTTTATAATTTACTAACACTTCACTCAAATGTTACAACCGAGTAGAACAAAATACCGAAAAGCCCACCGAGGAGTTATCAGATGACTGGCAACTCGGGGCTCACAAATTGCCTTCTGAGACTACGCTATCAAAACAACAGAAGCAGGATACATTACTTCACGACAAATCGAAAGTGCTCGTAAAGCAATGATTCGATACCTGCGAAAAGGTGGTAAGATGTGGATTCGTATTTTCCCAGACAAACCATACACAAAAAAGGCGCTTGAAGTTCCTATGGGTGGTGGTAAAGGTTCGGTCGAAATGTACCGCGCTCCTGTAAAACCGGGTCGAATTCTCTTTGAAATTGGAGATATTGCACCGGAGATTGCAAGAGAGGCTTTTACACGTGCTTCTTTCAAACTCCCAGTCAAAACCAAAATTATTCTTTCTCGTAACGATTTCTAAACTCCTTCTTATTTTTTCTATCTATTCTTATTTATTATGGCAAAGAAAACAAAATCATCAAATTTTAAACCTCTTGATATTTTACGAGGAATGAGTCGTGATGAACTTATGACAGAGCTTGAAACGACACGAAAAGAGCTTTTTATTCTCCGTATGAAAAAAACACTTGGTGAACTCAAACAAACACACCATATCAAACTTCATAAAAAGTATATCGCTCAGCTTTCTACTTTTCTCTCATCAGCATTATAATTTTATCTTTCTCTCTCATGCAAACAATTGGACGAACAAAAACTGGTGTTGTTACCAGTACAAAAATGGAAAAAACCATCGTTGTAACGGTTGCTACGTATAAACGGCATCCAAAATACAAAAAACGATATAAAGCTTCAACAAAGTTTTATGCACACGATGAAAATGGGCTTGCTTCACTTGGTGACACTGTTACTATCAAAGAAACTCGACCACTTTCTCGTCTGAAAAGATGGATACTTGTAGAAGATTCTATTTCAAAAAAATAATTTTACCCCTCATTTTATTCTCAAAATATTTAATCTTATGATTCAAACAGAAAGTAGACTTATTGTTGTAGACAATACTGGTGCCAAAGAAGCTCTTTGTATCAAGGTACTTGGAGGTTCAAAACGACGATATGCCAGTATTGGTGACATCATTGTTGTCTCTATCAAAAAAGCGCTTCCAAATGGAAACATCAAGAAAAAAACTGTCTGTAAGGCTGTTGTTGTTCGAACTTCAAAAGAGGTTCGAAGAAAAGACGGAACCTATGTACGATCTGATGATAATGCATGTGTTATTATTGATGAAAAACTCCTTCCAAAAGGAACTCGTATTTTTGGACCCGTTTTCCGAGAACTCAAAGCTCGAGGGTTTCAAAAAATTATCTCTCTTGCTCCTGATGTTGTCTAGTTCTATTTCTCTTTTATTTTAATTCTATGAAAATCCACTCAAACGATACTGTCATTGTTGTTGCCGGAAAGGATAAAGGCAAAAAAGCAAAAGTCACAAAAGTATTCCCTTGAAAAAACCAAGTTTTGGTTGAGGGAGTCAATATTGTAACTCGACATATGAAAAAACAAGGAGCAACACCGGGGCAAAAAGTTTCATTCGAGAAACCAATTGATGCTTCAAATGTGATGCTTCTCGATCCAAAAACAAATACTCCAACTCGTGTTGGGTATACCTTCAAAAACGGAAAAAAGCAACGAATTGCAAAAAAATCTGGTACCGTCCTCTAATTCACTATTATTTATTCATTTATTTGTATGCGAAATAAAGATACTATCTTGGCAGAACTTGCCAAAGAGCTCGACATAAAAAATCCTATGCAGATGCCAAAAATCGAAAAAGTTGTTATCAATATGGGTATAGGAAGCTATGTCACTTCTGGAAAAAAAGACTTTTCAAGTCTCAAAAGTGACCTGACTCTTATTACTGGTCAACTTCCAAAAATCAACTATGCACGAAAATCTGTATCGAATTTTAAACTGCGAGAAGGAATGCCTGTTGGTATGATGGTGACACTTCGATGAGTTCGAATGCATCAATTCCTTGAAAAACTTATCGCTGTTGTCTTACCTCGTGTTCGAGATTTCCGTGGAGTTTCTATCAAATCTTTTGATAGTGAAGGAAACTTCAACTTCGGTATCAAAGAGCATACTATTTTCCCAGAGGTTCCACAAGACGACGTGGTAAAACCACATGGACTTCAGATTACTCTCAAGTTTCAAACACAATCAAAAGAGCACTCTGTTGCCCTTCTCAAAAAACTTAATTTCCCTTTCACTCGTTAATTTTTTCTCTTATGGCTCGAAAAGCAATTGTACATAAATGTAAAGTCGCTCTCAAAAAGGCAGAGCGCGCAAAAGAACTTGGAAAAAAACCAAAGTTTTCTACTCGGCTGTACCACCGATGTTCTCACTGTGGACGATCTCGCTGATATGTGGGTAAGTTTGATATGTGTCGTATTTGTATTCGAGAAAAGGCAAATGCCGGAGAACTTATGGGAGTACGAAAATCAAGCTGGTAAAATACTCCTCTCTTTAATCTAATTTTTAATCTCTTAAATTATGACTCACGATTCTATTGCAGATCTTCTTACTCGTATTCGAAATGGATATCTCGCTCGACTCCATAGTGTTACAGTTCCATATTCAAAAATGCGTGCTGAGATTCTTCGAATTCTCAAAAAAAATGGATATATTGTAGACTACGCTCCATCAGATGATAAACGAACTTTTTCAGTTGATCTCTCTGATGTTCGACAAACGAAATATATTCCTACTTTTAAAAGAATTAGTCGACCAGGACAACGAATTTATATCAAATCAAACGATATCAAAAAATCAAGAAACGGAACGGGTATTTATATTCTTTCAACTCCAAAAGGAATTATCACAGGATATGAAGCGCATTCACTGCGAGTTGGTGGAGAACTTCTTTGTGAAGTCTATTAATTTATTTATTTTTCATTGTTATGTCAAGAATCGGAAAACAAGCTATCACACTACCGGCTGGTGTAAACGTAGAAATTACGGATGCACAGGTTTCGGTAACAGGAAATGGAAAAACATTGACTTTTCCACTCCAACCAACTGTAAAAGTAGTACAAGAGGAGAACCAAATCATTGTTTCTGTTGATAATCCAAATCTCAAAGAACAACGAGCTTTTTGGGGACTCTCTCGATCTATCATCCAAAATATGGTAACAGGACTTTCTGAAGGGTATACAAAATCTCTTGAAATTGTCGGTGTTGGATACAAATTTGATCTTAAATCACCAAAAAACCTCGAACTTTCTATTGGATATTCTCACAAAGTTCCAGTTGAGGCTCCAGAAGGAATTGATATGGAAGTTGATAAAGAAAACAAAAATATCATCCACCTCAAATCACACGACAAACAACTTCTTGGATACTTTGCAGCCTATGTACGATCGCTTAAAAAACCAGAACCATACAAAGGAAAAGGGATCAAATATGTTGGTGAATATGTTCGAAGAAAGGCTGGTAAAACGGCTACAAAATAATTTTCCTATTTCTCTTTATAATTTCTATTATGCTTGCTAAAGTAAAAAATCGCATCCGACGAGCTCAACGAGTTCGATCAAAACTTCAAGGTACTGCTCAAAAACCACGACTTTCAGTATTTCGAAGCAATACACATATCAGTGTACAGGCTATCGATGATGTCAACAGTGTAACTCTTGCCAGTGCAAATGATACTGCTATCAAAAAAGGAACAAAAACACAAAAAGCACAGTCAGTTGGAGAAGCTATTGCAAAAGCGCTTCTTGACAAGAAAATCAAGACCTGTGTTTTTGATCGAGGAGGATACCTCTATCATGGTCGAGTCAAAGCACTTGCTGAAGCAGCTCGAAGTAATGGAATTACATTTTAATTTTTCTTTATTATCATTATGTCAGATACTCCTAAAACACAAGAAGCGGAAAAAGCAGTAACCCCTGCATCTTCTGAAGCAACATCATCAGAAAAACAAGCAACTTCTCCACGACGAGAAGGGCGCTCGGATCGTCGAGGAAATGGACGATGACGAGGACGACGAGATCGTCGAGGTGGAATTCGAGAAGAAATGAAAGAATTTCAAGAAGAAATCCTCGCAATTGATCGAGTTACTCGTGTTACCGCTGGTGGTCGACAACTGCGATTTCGAGTTTCACTGGTTATCGGTGATAAGAAAGGAAGAGTTGGTCTTGGTATTGGTAAGGCTGGTGAGGTACAAGGTGCTATCGAAAAAGCACTACGAGACGCTCGAAAGAACCTTATTCAATTTCCAATCAAAAATGGAACCATTGCTCACAGTGTAACGGTTAAATATAAATCAAGCACTATCTTCCTTCACCCAGCTCATGCTGGTACTGGTATTATTGCTGGTGGTTCAGCTCGAAAACTCTTCTCTGTTTCAGGAGTTCGAGATATCATCGCAAAACAACACGGTTCATCAAATAATATCTCAAACGCTCGTGTTGCTCTCAAAGCGGTTTCACTTCTCAAGCCAAATCATCTTATAAAAGATTTCTGAACAAAAACACAAGACAAAAAAGAAGAAAAACAAACCACAAAAAAATCAGAAGAAAAGAAACCAGCTCCAAAAAAAGCAACAAAAAAGAAAGAAGCAGCAGCTCCAAAAAAAGAAGCTTCTCCTGCTAAAAAAACAACAGCAAAAAAACCAGCAGCGAAAAAAACAACAGCGAAGAAAACAACTGCTACAAAGAAACCAGCTGCGAAGAAGACAGCAGCAAAAGATACAAAAGCCGAGTCATAAGAATATAATTTTCGGTTTCTCTCTATTTCTCATTACTTCATTTTATTATGAAACATACTACACTCAAACCAAATACTGGATCAAAAAAACTACGAACTCGTGTTGCACGAGGACGAGGAACTGGTATTGGTGGTACCTCAGGACGAGGTTTCAACGGTCAAAACTCACGTACGGGACGTAAACGATATCCTTCTTTTGAAGGTGGGCAGACTCCACTCTTTCGAAGACTTCCAAAACGACGAGGTTTCACAGCGTTTAATCCGACTCATTATGCCGTTATCAATCTTGATCAAATAGAAAAACTCGCTCAAGATGGAGCTACTGTTATCGATTATGCTATTCTCTATGAGAAAAAACTTGTACGAAAAACAGGACAACTTGTCAAAGTACTTGGACGAGGAAAAATTACTCAAAAAGTAGAAGTAGAAGTTGATGCGATTTCTGAGAGTGCAAAAAAAGCAATCGAGAAAGCTGGTGGAAGCGTGAAAGTTTAGTTTTCTATACAATAAACAATAAGAAAATCCCTTTTTAAAAAAGAGGGATTTTTGTTATCTATGATTTTTTTATGGGAATATATTCTTTCTCTCTAAAAAAACTCACCAAAGTTTCACATTTAGAGACTTGTAAAGAAGTGAAAAAAGAATATACTAGAGGATGTAGAAGTTTATTTTTTCTAAATTCTACACTTTTATATTTTTACTTTTTTGTTCTTATGAAAAAAATAGTATTGCCATGAATACTAGCAATTTTGCTTGTATTCCAATCTTCTTTTTCTGTTTTTGCACAGCAAGAGAATATACCTTCTCAAAATTGAGAAGAACTTTCAGAAGTTTTGAACTCTCTCGAAAGTGATATAAATACAAAATCTCAGGAACAACCAAAGTCTTCAGTACTTATAGCAAAAAAGAAAGCACTGTCATATATAAACAATACAAAAGAGTATGAACGGTGGTGGAAAGGGAAAGATCCAAAGCCAGTAGCAAAACCAGTTCCATACCATATGGATGATATAAATAAACCATTTATTTATGAATGGAAAATTTCATGTAAATGAAAAAAAGACTGTGGTGCTGTTACGGTAGCGGTTATTTGAAATGAAGCTCGTGTTCTTGAATCTAGTACTTATGGAAAAGCAAATTTTGAAATCCTTACAAAAGGGAAAACAAAAAATAAAAATAAACTGTATTATTTTAATCCAATTGAACAGTATATAGAAAGTAAGTATATTTCTAAAGATAAAAAAGTTTTGGTTGAAGTAAAATCTATAAATCCCTATGAAAACGATTTTGATGCAAAAAAAATTCTTACAGAAAAGAAAGCAAAAGTATGAAAATACAGATTGAAAAATAAGTTGCAATTTTCTCGTGATTCAAAGCCAAGTTGAAAAGATATCGAAGTTTATTCTATGACAAAGTCATACCCATCAATATTAGAAATTTGACCAATTCCACCAGCGAACGGTTGTTTCTCAAATGTTCCATGTTATGACCAATTTACTCAGAATTATAACGGACAGACTTGTTTGTCTTGATGTGCTCCTACTGCATTGGCGATTATTTATGGGTATTATGATAGAGTATGGGCATTTCCAAATCTTTTACCATGAATGGCAAGTGCTACATTAAATAATAACGTAAGAAATATGGTAAATGAAATTCGATGGTATATGAATACTTCTTGTAATGGAAATATATGAAATACCCTCACTCATCTTATTAGAATGTGATGACGGTATGCACAAAATCACTGATATCCAAATAGCCCTCTTGGAACCTATTCAAACAGTAATGTTTCTTTGTGGATGCGGTTTGGAAGAATTAAAAACCAAATCCGATATTCTCATCCTGTAGTTGCCGATTTCCTTCGTATTAACCATCCTTATCTTCCATATGCTGGACATTCAGTCGTAGTGTATTGATATAATGATACTTGAAATTTGAGTACAAGTAAAATCAAAATTAATCTATGATGGGGAACATGACATAGTGACAAAACTGTTCTTATTCAGAGTCCCATTAATGACAATGATCCAGATCTTCCAGGTTATAAATTTTCAAATATCACTACTTTTTCAGTTCAATAGTGTATGAAAAAATTTCTTCTCTTCCTCATCCTTACATTAGGACTTTCACAAACGGTATGAGCAATTCCTTGACCAAACCAAGCGTGTGAAGACTCTGTTAAATTGCACAATGAATATAATCAAAAAATTCATCGTAATTTTTACTATTGAAATACAGATGTAGTCCCAAATATTGAGTCTGGTGATAGATTCTACTGATCAAGTTGGTGGTGAGTAGGCGTGGTATACATATACAATAATCACAAATTTGATAAATGTTTGTATTCTAAAAAGGGAACAAATTATTGGGAACATATAAATGATAAATATCTTTCTGAGGATATTCAACTGGAGTCAGTAATTCCAGTCTATGTGCCAAGAGAAAAATATCCAAGAGGGTACTATTTTGTCTGGATAGATACTACCCAAAAGAAAACAAGTAAAAAATACATTGTAAATGCTCGAGTTATATCCAATTCTGATCAGTCATACTCACCTATTAGGTTTTTCCCATGGTTCGATGGTGGAAGATCTGCTGTATGGCCTCATTATCAAAATGATTCAAAATACCGAATTTATAAATGAAATAAACCAGCTCCATACAGTATGTGGATCAAAAATATGCGAGCCTACCTCAAATCTCAAACTCCGGAATTTGCCAATGCTCCCCAACTTCAAATGTACTGGTATCTCAATACACCACTCTTGGTTGCAAGAGATGAAACCGGAAAAGTCTACAAAGTTTTTTTCCAAAGAGATAATGTAAAAAATCCAATAGAGACAGCAAAGTCATATCTGGGAGATGAGTGGTACACTCCGGCAAAATAATATAAAAAAGAGGACTCCAAAGGGTCCTCTTTTTTTGGATCGAGAGACATTTCTTATATATTTTGTATATTTTACATAATTTCCACAGTATCTTTCGTAAAATTAACATTAATACTTTTTACTTTTCCAAAGTTTTTATCATTTCTATCTATCCATTTTCCATCAATCATTAAAATAAGTCCGTTTCATACTTGTGTAATATTTCAATCAAGAGTAAATTCACTATCAATATTTATACCAGTTTTTTCTCCAATTAGATACGCGAGAGTGTCTTTCACATCTTCATACTCTTTGTAAGGTATTGCCCTATAATTTTTGATATATGGTGTGAGTTGTGTAAAATTTTCAATATCAAACCTACTAAACTTTTCAGGTATATGGGTACCAAGAATTGTATTAATTTGTGCCGTTGCTTCTGGATTTCGGATTCAACTATTTTGGTCAAATAATGCTCAAATAATTTCTGATTGGTTAATTTCTCTGTTATTTGGAACTCCAGACATTCATCCATATATACTGAGAGTATCACTTGGATTGTCCTTTGCTTTATAAATCCGTCCAGCTCTTCAGTCAATTCTTTGAAGCTCATATCAAAGTTTTGACATGACATCATCAATGTGTTTTTCATTTTCTTTGACAACTTCAGTCTCTCTGGTTTCCATTCATTTTTGTAATTGTTCATGAGATCACATAATAAGTAAAAGTTAAAAATAAAAAGTAAGATATTCATATCTTACTTTCAAGTTTATCATACTTTCTTTTTTTTGTCAAAATTTTCTTTTTACAGCTTATTTCTTTTGTATCGCACAACTCTGCATATCTCGAAGCGTAATAAATGTCGCATAGCAGAGGGCGAGAGTGGCAAGAATCTTGATTTCTATACCACTTCCAGGGAGAAACTGCATGAGTGGTAAGAGTCCGAAATAACTCGCAAGTGTCAGTCCACAGCACGAGCTTCCAGAAATAATAGTAGCAATAACTCATCAAAGAAAGCCAGTTTTTTCTGTCGTCTTGGTATTTTTTGTACCAAAAGCATGACTCTTGTATACAAAAGCAAAAATAAAGAGTGGAAACAGTAGAAAAGTAGCCCATGAGAGCAGAATATCTGTCCAGGTATGGAGGGCACCATAATTTCCAAACATAATCTCTACATCGGTAAAATAGTACCAAAGAGAGGCTTGAAAAAAAACAAGGATGCCATAAACAGGAAGAACCCATCTCTTTGAAAAGAGAGTTTTGAGATTTTGTAACATATATTATAAGAAAAATTATTCAAGTGCTTGAGCCATAACTTCCATGCATCATAGTGTTGCCCAAAGCGCAAAAACAAGCTGCTGTTCATTGATTTGAAATACCTGAAACACAAGCATCATAATAATACCAGTGGTAACAAGAATTCCTTGTCGCAGACTACTGTTCATGGTAGAAATATTGACATCCCCTCGATAGTAGATCTTCTTGACAAAAAATAATACTGGAGAAAACAGGCTTCCAAGCATAAGAAAGAGGCTGGCTCCCATCAAAACAAGTGCTAAACTGCTTGAAGGAGTCATATAGTAATAGAGTAGAACAACAGAGGCACTGCTTGAGATGAATATCAGAAAAAGAATAAAAAAATACAGACGAAGAGACATATTATTTGACAAAATGATAAAAAATGAGTATAATGATTATAGAGTAGTATACTTATTTCTTATTTTTTTTCAAGTATGAAAACAAAAAAAGCAGGACCAGATTTTTTTACTCGCTACAATATTGATCGGTTCAAAAAAAATCAAATGTATGGGTTTGCTGGAATTATCGCTCTTTTTCTTGCTTTTATCATAAATGTGGTAGGAAGATCAGATATAAGTACGCAGAATATGATGGCGAGTGTAACGAATCTGACTCAAGAACAAAAAGAATACCCAGCTGATCTTGTCCTCGAAACGCATTCGGGTTCATTTGTATTTGTATTTTGAACTCATGCCCAAAATGTAGAGAGTATTGAGTGAATTATCATTGGCAATCCAAAACAGCTCGAATCACTTTCTGCGTTAACTGATAGCATTACTTTGACTCCTCTTTCTGGAATGTATCGATTTCATATCGATATGAAATGAAAAACGGTTAAAAGATGAACAATAATTGCTCGTTTTGAGTGAAAAAATATAGATTCACAATATATGACCCTTGCCGATACGCAATTTGTAAGTCACGGAAAGCGGTATAATATTTCAAATATTGTCGAATAAAAAATATACTTTTTTCAAAATTTTTATATAATGTCCAAATATTTGGACATTTTTTTATTTTTATTGGTATGAAAAAACATGAAATCCTAACAGGTCTCAAAGTAGAAAAACTTATCTTTGGAGGAAAAGGACTCGCTCTTTTGCCTCAAGGAAAAAAAGTCGTCATCACTGGTGGCACGATACCGTGAGCCCTTGTATCAGTTCGGGTTCTCAAAATCCGAAAAAACTATATAGAAGCGCAGGTGGTTGCTACTGAGCAGAAGTCTCCGCTTGAGCGAGAGATTCCTGAAAAATGGCAGCTCTATGGAGGCTGTAAATGGCTTCCAATTCCATATGAAGAGCAGCTCAAAATCAAATCCACACAGGTTCAGGAGGCTTTTCATAACCTGCAAAAAATCCAAAGTGATATTGTATTTTCACCAATTATTGCCAGCCCGGATTCTGAGCACTATCGAAACAAGCTTGAATTCTCTTGGGGAAAATATATTTCAAAAAAAGAAGGTGTGCATGATGAATATCGCTTTTGATTTCATGTGGCAGGCGCTTTTGACCGTATCGAAAACTGTAGATACTGTGTCCTTGCTGATGATACTATCAATGCGATTTTTCGAGAAGTGGACACTCTGGCAAAAGAAAGCCAGTTTCCAACCTATGATCCCAAGCGTCAAGAGGGATTTTGGCGACATCTTGTGGTGCGAAAGAGCGAATTTCACAAGCAAATTATGCTAATTTTTTCAGTCAATACTGATTTTGAGAATGTAGATGCGGCACTCGAGTATATACGAGAAAACGTACAATTATTAAACAATAAATGTCCAGAAATTGTATCGGTGTATATTTTTCACAATCCTGGAAAGGCTGATATTGTCACTGGTGAGCCAGAGAAAATCTTTGGAGAAGATTATATCACCGAGAAGCTGCTTGATATGGATTTTGATATCCAGCCAAAAAGCTTTTTTCAGGTCAATTCGAAGTGTGCCGAACTCTTATATCGTACAGTTATTGAACAATTTTTGCACAAAAAATGAGTTTTATTGGACTTATATGCTGGAACTGGAACGATTTGAATGCTCCTTTCCCAGTATTTTGATACCGTGTATTCAGTGGAATTGGTTGAAAGCGCGAGTAAGGATGCTTCAAAAAATGCCCGAAAAAATGCTATTTCCAATATGGAGTTTGTAAATGCAAAGGTTGAGGATTTTGCAAAAGAATTTCTCGAAAGTGGAAAAACTGCCGATGCTCTCGTCATCGATCCACCAAGAAGTGGTATGCATCCAAAAGCGATCCCGACACTCTTGCAGTTTGCTGTCTGAGAAATTGTGTATGTCTCATGTAATCCTGCGACACTTGCCCGCGATCTCGAGGATTTTTTGAAAGCTGGGTATCAGATCAAGAATGTTGTACCTGTGGATATGTTTCCACATACCCATCATATCGAGACGGTAGTCCACCTCATAAAAGCATAAGAGGATTTTTGGCTTTGTATTTTTGGGCAAAAAAATCCCTGTAATTTACCAAAATAAGTATTGAGATTTTTGAAAAATTGAATATACTATACAGCGTTGTTATTTCGAATTTGACTCGGAATTTCAAAAATTATTTTTTAATTCTATTCTATATGAACAAAAAACTTCTTGCCCTTTTGGGTTGATATGTTGCCGGTATGGCATTTTGGAGCAAAAAACGACAGAGTGAAGGAACATCAAAACTCAAAAAACCACTTCTCGAATCGACAATTTCTGAGATTATAGATGAGATTATTGACATGCATACGCTGGCGTATGATGAAGTCAAAAAACGTGTTGAGCCGATATTTGAGGAGATCAGTGATTTTGACAGTCTCAAAGCCCATGTTGATGAAATGATTGACGGATTTGAAGAAAAATGGGAGAAAACTTTTAGTAATATCAAAGAAATGACAGTAGAAAAAAAACAAGAGCTTTCAGAAAAATTTGATAATTCAAAAGACCACCTCGAAAAAACACTTGATACCGCAAAAGAGCGAGCTGGTGATTTCAAAGATACCACACAAAAAACAGTAGAAAAATGGTCAAAAGAAGCACAATCAAAAGTGCAGGATTTCTACAAAAAAGCTCAATCTTATTTTGATTCAAAAAAATAAGCCAAAATAAAAATATATTCTTTTCTTTCTTTCCCCTATGACACAAGACAATACGACCCCTGAACAAGAAGAGCATCTCGATGAGGTTTCGACTGATGAGACAGATGCTCAAAATCAGGATTCAAACCAAGATATTGAGGCTCTCCAACAAAAAGTGAGTATGCTTGAAGAAAGCCTGGCTCGAAAGCAGGCTGACTATCAAAACTTGCAAATGCGAAGCGAGCGAGAGCGTACAGAAATGATACACTTTTTATCTGAGAAAATGCTGACTCCACTCTTGACACAAATCGATCACCTCGAGCGAGCAATTCAGACGCAAGAGTGAGTTGAGTGAGATACTTTTGTCGATGGAGTACGAAGCACCTATGATGGTTTTGTAAAATATCTCGATTCACAAAATGTAAAAGCCTTTGATTCGGTCGGACAAGAAATCGACCCAGACAAGCATGATGTTCTTTCACAAATGCCAGGAAAAGAGGGTTTTGTGGTGCAAGAATTTGAAAAAGGGTATATGCTCGGTGATCGAGTCCTGCGTCATGCGAAGGTGATTGCAGGAAATGGGGAAGACTAGATTTTATGATTGTAGATCCTCCTTATTTATCATTATAAATCTATTGCTAGAATTTAATTAGTAAGATTTTAGTATAAGAATAGTAATAGATTTATACACTAACTTTTTAGTCAAATATAAGTTTTTTCATATCCGTTTATTCTTGTTTTAGTTATCAAGTCGGTATTTTTTTTACATAAATTGTTATGTTTTTATATTTTATTTTTCGTTCTGAAATATGTACTTTTGTAATTTCTGACTCGTGTGTTTCTTTAAACGAGTTGGAAGTATCTATAACCTTAAGCGTTGGTCATTTAGAAATTCTTGCTTAAAAATTTTTGCTGTCTTTCTCAATCTCCACTCTTTAAGCAAGAGTCAATCTGTTCTTCAATATAGTTTTTTATCGGAATCAACTTCACTCCTACATTTGATTTATTAGTAATTTCCAATAAATTTCTCCATTCTGAAGCTTGGACGTCTCCAATAATAATATCTCCAGAATAAATTCCGCCATTTCCTATCCACATTAATTTTCTAAAAATTTCTTTATCTTGATTTAATGAAATAAATAATAGGTAAATCTCCTCAAACAATTCTTTTCTAGTGTGTCTGATTAGGTCAACAATAATTTGCATCTTTTTGTAATCGTTATTATTATCAATTACATATTGTCTAATGAAATGATTTGCTCTAAACTTATGTTTTTCTTCAAGGTTTCGAAAGAATATATTACAATAATGCTCCAAAATTCCAAAGTATAAACCTTTCTTTACTGCTAAGTCAAATACTTTGCTTAGTATCTCTTCAATATTATCTATATTCCAAACATAACCCATATCACCATGGTCACCTTCAAGACTATTTTGGTCAGGTATAGAATATAGACTTTCAACAAACTCAATTAAGAAATTTTTGTCAACTTTTAAAATTTCCAAAAAACCTTTTCCCTCATAATCAAAATGATGCTGAATAAGATTCTGTTGGATGTAAGCTTTTTTAATTAGTTCAATATCATCTCCAAGATTTTCAAAATGTTCACTGAAAAAGTCTACCAAAACTTGTAATCGCGAATCTTCTTTTTCGTTTTTGTCTGTAATTATTTTTAAAATTAACTGAAACAGGTTTGGCTTTACTTTTAAAAATCGCTCAAGTCTATCAAAATAAATCGTATTGTTATTCATTTCTGAAATTGTTTTAATCAATAACTCAGATAGTTCTTCATCTATTAAAGCATCATCTATATAGTCATAAAATGATAATTCCCAAAGCTCTTTATTTTGAAATTGTGATTGCTGAATAAGTTTCCAAATTTGATTGACGGCATTTTCAACTTTTAACTGATTTTTAAAAGTAACTCTAGGAACATAGTTAACCTTATTATCATTTTCAATTACTTTTTTTAACAAAGCAAGTCCAATCTTAAGGTTTCTTGAACAATTTTCATCAATAATAAAATCTAGTGTATTGTTATAATTCCAATCATTGTCGGCTGATTTTTTAAGTAAAACGAAATTATCATAAAAGTTATTGATTTCCCCCTCATTGATTAAAATGAATGAGCTTCTTATTTCTGCCTCTTTTAATCGTTCATATTCTTGGAAGTTATCAAATTCATACATTTCCTTGTCTCTAAATCTATCCCAATCAATTTTTAAAAAAGTTAAGTAGGCTTCATTAACAAATTTGTTAGTTAGATTTAAAAATTCAGGTAAATCAAAATCGTGTCTTCTAAACCATCTTATTTGGTTTTGAACATATTTACAATGCTCAAAACTTTCAGTGGTTAAATGTTTGTCAATTATATTGAGTACAAATGGAATGTCGAATGCCATTATATCTTTATTAACATCTGGATAACTACTTGAATAACTCTTTAAAAGAGTGAAACTTTCGATAGGATGAGAATTGAAGCTTTTATCTAAAGTATTCCAAATTTTCATTCTGAAATCTTGAATAGTTTTGTTGTTGGGGATTGGATATCGATAAATTTCAATAATAGAGTTTCTACCTCCTTTTGCTTGTTCAAAATTGTAAGAAAGAAAAGTTTCTGAAAGTTCATAAAACAATATGGAAAGTAATTCATCATTATTTTTAACGCCTTCTATTAAAATATCAAAAAGAGTTTTTTGTCTATAAAAATCCGAGTATTCATCATCTCTATCGAAGATTAATACCTCTCTTATTTTATGGATGATTTCGGGTAGTTTTTCAGGTTTTCGTCTTGCATATTCAAATAACAATTCAATAGAATCTTTAAGGTGCTTATCGCCAAAACGAAAAAAATTATCTAGTAATTCAATGATTTTATCTTTGTTATAATTGAATTGATTTGTTTCATAAGAAGTTTCATATTCGGTTTCTTTTACTTTTGGAAATTCATTTATGTACTGATATGCAAACTCTAAAGTTTGGTCTTGTAAATAGAACCAAAATGAATTAAGAAATTTAAAGGATTTTTTGTTATTATTTTTAATAGAACTCCAGTAATTAATTAAATTAGGTTTTACTTTGTCTATAACATTTTGGTATCCAAATGTATTATTGGCAAGAATAACAGTATCTTTGAATCTATTTTGATAATTTTCAAAATAATTATTTAATAAAATTCTAAAAGGTAGTAATTCATCTTTTATAAATGATTTATAGAAGAAAAAAGTTGCTAAATTCTGCTCAGGAATTTTCACATGTTCAAATTGAATTTCTACTAATTCTAATTTATCAAGAATATCAATGGCATCTATAAAATCATTATACGAAATTTCAAATTGATTTAAAATTGATTTTGTTACTTCTTTATTTTTATATGGAATTGTATAAAAGAAAGCAATTAGTCCTAAACATTTAATGTTTAAAGGGTTTTCAAATTCACCATTATCTTTGATAAAAGTTGAAAAATACTTTTCAAATAGGTCGGAAACATAATGTAAGGCATATAAGTTTTGCTTTTGTTTAGCTAAAAGTGAGGTCATTATTGCCAATCTTGGATTTCCATCCGAAATTCTTACTATTTCTTTATGACGATCAGGATGCAATATTTCAAAAGGCTCAGATTTTATAATGTCAATAATTTGTTCATCAGATAGTTTGAACAAATCTATTCGTTTAGTTAAAAATTCTTGACATTTTCTACCAATCTCTTGAAACGCATAATCTCTAACTGTAATTATTATCTTAAGCTTTCCACTTCTATTAGCTTTGAAAAAGCCTGTTATTTGCTCAAATGCATCAATTCTGTTTGCATCATCTACAAAAAGTATATAATCTTTATTTACATCAAAATATTGATACAAATCATCAAGTAGAGTATGATTTTTGTAAGAAACACAGTAAGCTTGATAAGAGTCGTTTTTTGATAAATAACTATTAATTGTTTCAAGTGCTAATTTCGTTTTTCCAACACCAGGGGCTCCTGTAAGAATTATAAAATCATGACTATTTATTGCATTAGTTAATTCTTCGAGTTCTGTTTCTCTATGTAAAAATGTATTGTTTAATGGTGTTGCAATACCTTTTGAAGCTCTATCATATTCTTTAATGAAATTTTCTATTGAAACTATTTGT
>PDRA01000016.1 GCA_002747975.1 Candidatus Altimarinota bacterium
GATGATAAAAGAGGACAAGAATCAACCGAGCAGACAAAAGAAGAGGATCAAAAAATCTCTCTTGAAACAAGAGAAGAAATCGAAAACTTTTTTGCTTCTCCTCAAAAACAAGCAGTACCCTATTCATGTCACCTTTCTTCACAAGAGAGAAAAAGGCTTCTTGAAAATATTATTGAAATGTTTGCATGACCACTCTTTGAAGTATATAGAGAAAACTGAAGTACAAACTCAAGGAATGAAACAGGCTTTCTTGCAAGATATTTGTCGGAATTTTCTTGAAAAATGTATAATACTCTTAATGTGGCAATATCATTAGTTTTGAAAGAGAAATGAGGGAATTATTTCTTTAAATATTATTTTACTGCGATACAAAAGTTAATTGCAGAGTGTAAGAACCTCGAACCGAAAGAAGTTTCTCAAATAAAAGCTTCATCACAAAAATCAAAGGCAGCAAATTTAGCAAAAAAATCAAGAAAACTCAAAAAACCAACTTGAACGAAAGAATCATCTCGTGTCACTCAATATCTTGATGGAGATGTTATAGAATCATTTTTTGACCTGAAACTTACTTGGGCGCAAGAGATATTCAAAGAAATGTCATCATCTCAAAAGAAACAATTTTTACAAATTTTTAAATATAAATATTTTGATACGTATGTGAGCTTACAAATAGATTGAGGTGCTCGGGTCAAAGATGATTTTTTGAAATGAATACAAAAGTGAGATGAATCCATTTTTTCGAGAAAAAATGTCTTTGATACTTTTCTGACTATTGTGACGGCCTGTTCCCTTCATAATCAGAATAATTCTCATTGATGAAAACCCCAGGAAAAATCTTCAAAAAATAATGTACTTGGAATGCTTAAAAAAGCTCAAGAAGATACAAAAGATGTGGTTCGGAAACCAAAAAACAAAAAAGAAATGAGGACCTATATTTGAATGTTAATTGATTCTTACAAACTCAATCCATCAACTCGAAAGGGCTTGGATACGAGAATTGTAACACATACAAAAAATCACAGACAAGAATTTTTAGAAGACCTTTTTAAAATTTATAATCAAACTCGAGTCAATAATGACAGGCAAGCACTCCCATATGCGCTCTCTTTTGAAGAACAAAAACAAGTACTGTGAATGGCGCTATTTAAGTGAAAAGATCTCAGAGAGTCGATTGGAAAGTTTGAGACTTGGTTTCATAGTAATGTGAGAGGAATTTTGACTTTAGTGGATTCTATGGCTCATCTTATTCGGCAGGATAATATTGAACTTCTGAATTTTAAGATCGAAATTGCTGGGAAGCAGTATACATAAAATGACGAGAATTTTAATAAAAAAAGAAACAAATTTGTTTCTTTTTTTATTTTTAAGTGTCTAGTTTTTCGTTGACTTTTCAGCTCACATCTTGTTGTAGGGATGTGTTTTCTTCCTGTTTTCATGCCAGACATTCTTTTATAGTATTTATTCCATTTTGATTGATATAGATACATTCACTTTCTCATGTATCTTTTCGATGTACATTTTGAAAGGCGCATTTTTGCAACAAAAAAGTCATCGTAATATCTTGAGAACCAAAATAATCTCTCCAGACAAAAAGTGATGCACCATAGTACTTTTGCACTTCTCAATTAAGTTCTATCTCTCATACGAGAAACGCAGGATCTTTGTCAGGTGAAAGAGGGGTTCTTTCGAATTTCGAATCCATAGAAATAAATAAAAAAGCTGGTGTATTATATGCATTTTATATTGTAAGTCAATTCTTTGAAAGAAGAAATTTATCTTCTCCTATTTTTCTGAATTAAATCCACTAATTCTTGGGCTTTTTTTTGAATTTCTTTTTCTTTTGCAAATTTTTGAATTAACGATTCAATTTCTTTAAACTCTGCATTGGAGCAAGAGTAGAGAACTCGAATTGAGGCATGTCTCTTCCAAGGACTTGTTATAAATCCATGAGCAATTGTAATCTTTGTATTGATAGTTTTTATCATTTTTTCGAGGTCTTGATCTGTCAGTGTGATTTTGTACTTGTATTCGATTTGCTCGATTCCTCTATCCTTCCATCGACCCTCCCGTATATACTCTTCGAGTTGCTGTTGTATGGTATTCTCCTCCCCAACTCCATAAAATTGCTTTGCCCGATCATAAATCATTGCTGCCTGCCTTTTTCAGTCTTTTTCTGGACCTTTTCGTACTTTTATAAATCTGTTGAGATCTATATGTTTACCGATAAATTGAAGTCTTTTCTGTTCTTCTGGGTCTTTTTTAGAAGGTGTTTCATTTTTCTCTTTTTCGACACATTCATGTATACGATTGTGAATTCTTTGCTGGATTTCTTGTATCTTTTTTTCAAATACCTTTTGAATGCTATCGATTCCCTGTGATGTGATAAGTATTTTCCCTAGGGCAAACCCATCTTTCGATGCTATTTCTATATAGTCATCACTTCCGCAAATTTTTAATAGGTTTTTTGAGTCCATTCAAATATTATCGCTATAAGGAATAATACTTTTGAGGTGTTCTCTCCACTGTTTTGGTGTCGCAACAAAGCCCCGTTTCTTCTGTCCATCAAGAGTATGCTCTTCGAGAGGAAAAGGAATTGAGTCAAGAATAGGCACAAGGGTATTCATAGCCTATACAAGTGTAATAAAATATTTACCGAAAAGTATTATAGTGATTTTTTTATATTTTGCAAGTTTTTCATTTTTTGGAATATACGGTTGCTTTTTTTTAGAGAATTTTTATAATCAATTCACTTTTTTATTTTTTTAATTTTTCTCTTTATGCGAATATTTGCTTTTTTTCTTGCGCTTCTCCTTCCTACTTTGACCTTTGCTTCTACAGCACCCACTGAGATCAAAAATGATTCTGATGTCAAGGCTCAGACACTCTCTGCAACTTCTACAGCAGTACCAGACGATTACATTAAAACAACAGGTGTTATCAAGTCTATCGAAATTAAATGATCTCGAAAAGTAAGAAAACATCTTGCAACCGTTGAATATAAAATAAAAGATTCAAAAGAAACTTTGACTTCTGTAGTCGATCTTTTCGCAGTACCTTTTATTTGAACATTTGATAAAGAGGGTGATACTATTGAAATTTTTTATTCAAAATCAAACCCTGCTCTCATTAATACACAAATGAATATTTGGTGGGAAAAATATGGAATGATCGCTCTTTATTTACTCGGAATTATTTTTTCTGTTCCTGTCTTGATATCTGCAATAAAAAAAGGAAGAAAGGAAAAATGAGAAAAATAAAATAATTTCCCTTATCGAAAAATCTCTCACAATTTCCGTGAGAGATTTTTTTTTGAAAAAATGAATTGTTATCCCAGTTTTTCTTTGAGGATTTTTGTGAAAAGTTTTGGATTTCCCTGCCCTTTAGATGCTTTCATTGATTGACCGACAAAGTAGCCAAAGAGATTTTCTTTTCCGCCTTTGTACTCTTCGACTTGACTGACATTTGCCGCAAGAACTTCATCGACAATTTTTTCAAGTGCTGCGCTGTCATTTTTTTGGCGTAGCCCAAGAGAATCTACGATTTCATCGGCCTTTCCACCAGTTTCGACGAGGGTTTCGATGACTTGTTTTGAGTTGGTTGATGAGAGTTCATCAGCATTTACGAGTTCGATGACTCGTGCGATTTGCTCGGCATCAGTTTTCATGGTATCAAGATTGGTTCCATTTTCACTGTGTTCGAAAATAGCAAAAAGCACTGTCGTGATATATGAGCAGGATTTTTTGTAATCGCCAGTTTTCGCAACAAGGGCTTCATAGAAATCACTGATTTTTTTATTTTCTGAGAGGATTCGAGCATCATCGGCTTGAAGCTTGTATTCAGTGAGGTATTTTTCGCGGCGGTCGACTGGGAGGTCGGCGATTTTTCGCTCGTCGACGTATTCCTGAGTTAAGACAAGTGGTGGCAGATCTGGCTCTGGGAAGTATCGATAGTCCATGGCGTCTTCTTTTGATCGAAGTGGGCTTGATGTTCCTTTTTCATCGTTCCAACCGCGTGTTTCCTGATCTGGTTCTTTTCCTTCCTCCGCGAGTTCACATTGACGATTGTATTCATAGTCGATAGCTCGTCCAATTGCCGAAAATGAGTTGATATTTTTGTACTCGACACGTGTTCCATATTCTTTTTGACCAAAAGGTCGAATAGAAATATTGACATCACATCGAAGCTGCCCTTTTTCCATATCGGCATCACTGGCATCACACCACCGCATAAGTTTCTGAATTTCTTCAAGATAGGCGATAACATCGGCTTTTGATCGGAAATCTGGCTCGGTGACAATCTCCATAAGTGGTGCACCAGCACGATTGTAATCACAGAGCGTATTTCCACTGGCGTGGACAAGTTTTCCGGCGTCATTTTCTATGTGCATATGGTGAATTCGAAATGTCTTGAACTCGTCCCCAACCATTGTGCGCACTTCTCCGCCTATCGTGATCGGATGGTACATTTGTGTGATCTGGTATCCCATCGGCAGATCTGGGTAGAAATAACTTTTTCTATCAAATTCGCTCTCTGTCTGCACATTAGATCGCAGAGCGTGACTGGCTCGCACTGCCTTGTCGACAACACCAGCTGAGAGTGTCGGTAGTTGCCCAGGAAATCCCATACATACAGGACATACATTGATATTTGGTTGTCAGGCAAGCTCGAGCGCATTTTTACAGCTACAAAACATTTTTGTATTTGATTTGATTCGCACATGGGTTTCGAGTCCCATGACGATTTCGTATTTTTCGTGAAGGTTTGACATATTTTTACATTAAAAAACTGTTTCTATTGTATAGAAAATTTGAAAAAAGCAAGGGGGAATATAATTTTGGTATATACAAATTTTAATTTTCTGATTTTATTTCTAATATTTTATCAAATAAAGCTCTAAATCGTTCAAATTCTTCTTTTGGTAACTCTTTGCAAGATTCTGCAAAATTATTTTTATTTGTATCATTTACATTAAAAAAGCATAGCTTATCTAATTTTTCATGATCTTTCAGATTAAGCTGTTCTGCAGATTCCAAGTTATTATTTATTGTTCTTATATCTTGTTTAATAAGCATATTATTGCTATCTAAAATGTCTTTGGAATACATAAATTCAATGGGCTGATTTTTAAATCTTTCAAAATCCCTATCAATACAAGGCAAGCTAATTCAGTATCTATTCTTTTGTGCAGGAATTTTATAAAGTTTATTTTCTTGTATCACATCTCCACATTTTTTTAAACTTTTGAGTCATTCTTGATCATAATCAAAAATTCAGATTATAATCTTATTTGATAAAATATCAGTAGGTAATCAAACTAAAAATTGTTTTAATTTATCACATCAGTCTGCAGGATAAATATCAAAGTTATTTTCTATTCAAAGTTTATCAATAGCTATTTCTATATGTTTCTTGTCTGTTTTTCATTCTGTTACTAACAAATACTTGTTTTTACTGTTTAAAAATATTTCCATATCAGTCATACTCATTTCTCAATCAGTAATATTATCAAGAATATTCCTTTTATTATTTTTATCTAATTTTCCATTTTCTAAATAAAATAAATGTTTTTCTTCAAAATTATTCATCAAAGTTGGAGAATGAGTTGTCATAATAAATTCTCATTCTTTTGTAATATCTAGAAAATTTGTAAAAATTTTTTTTAATCTTTGTTTATTTCAAACATGAATATATGAGTCTGGTTCATCCAGCAAAATAATACTATCTTTATTAGCTAGTATTGCAGTAACAAAATAAATTAATATTTGTTTTTTCTGTCATTCAGAAAGACAGCTCGCCCAAAATGTATTTTCTCAATTAGTTAATTCTAAGTCAAACTCTTCTATTAAATTATAGCTTTCTTCTTTTGGTAAGTATGCAACTGAAAGTAAATTAAATAACTCTTTATGAGTTTGAAAAAAACTTTCTTTAAATTTTTCAAAATTAATATTTTCAATTTCAGATAATCATAAAACAAATCTTGTGACTTCATTTGGATTTTTTTCATTAAAAATTTTTAAGTTTTTTTCATTAAACTTAAATAATAATTTATCTATTTTATAATCTCAAATTATTTCAGATAGTGAAAAATCTGAGGCAAACATAGTTAATAAGGCTATATTCCAAAAATCTTTTCATATAAAACTCATATTAATATTTTCAGAAACTCACTTTTTACTAGTGATTATTGATTTTATAAAATTATCATATTCATATAAATAATAGTCCTCATATAATCTTGTTTCTTCTCCTGAATATAGTGCGATAATTTGAGAAGGTAAATATTTTTTATCAAGGGTTCAACCAACAAGCTCTCAATCTATACAACACGAAACCATTTTTAATTCTTCCTTAACATCAGGAATATCCTCTAATATTTCTGGTGGTAATTTTCAAATAGCATCTTCTTTTCACCTAAAAAATAATTGTTGTATGATTATATTCTTTGAATTTATTTCATATTCTAATGAGTATGTAAAATTACATCTTCTTTCATTAGTTTCATCATACAAACCATAAAAAATTGCACTTATAGCTTCAAGCACATTAGATTTTCAACTTCCATTATTTCAAACAAAAACTGAAATTCATTCAGATTTTGTAAAATCTATTTTTGTCTTTAGATTTTTAAATCAGTCTATTTTTAGTGAAATTAATTTCATAATATACTACTTTTTTATATTTAAAATATTTTCATCTTTTTTCCATTCTTTAATAACATAATCTTGAAATCATTCTATTCTTTCAGGATTACATATTCTTGAAAGTTCTTCACCTATTGAAGTAAATAAAACTTTTCAAAGATTTAAATCATTTCAGAGTTCTTTTTTGAAGTCAATAATAACTGATAAGTTTATATTATTTCCAAATTGTATTTTTATTCTTTTAAAATTTAATGTTGTTTTATATCTAGTGTATGTTTCAAAACTTATAAGTCATATTCATTCTAAATATTTTAGTTCTGCAAAATTAATTCAATACTTCTTATATATATTTGCTCAACTATCAAAAACCAAAGGCAAAGGAAATCAAACATTAACTATAAAACTACAAAGCTTTGTAAAAAGTAAAGCATCTTTCTTATCTAGTGATTCCATAAAATTTATTGTTCTTTTTGAGAAAGTTCAAGGTTTATTAGCTTCTCAAGCTAAAATATTAGCCCATAACTTTTTCATTTCTTCATCTGAAGTAAGTTTACTTTTATCAAAAAAATTACTTATCCAATCTTTTTCTATATTTTCTGGTGTTGCTCCTTCTCAAAGTAAAGGAATGACTTTTTCAATAATGCTTTCTATATTTTCTTGTTTTTGTTCCTCCTCTTTTATAAATCTTTGGATAGTTCTTTGTTTTAATGCTTGTGTCTCAATATTAGCCAATTCTTTAATTTGTTCAGCTTTTGCCTCTGCCTTTGCTTTTCTTTTAATACGAGTTGGTTCATATAAAACACCTATAGCATCTGAAATTCTACCTATTAAAGTTGTAGCAGGTTTACTTAAATCTCAAACATTTACAATTGAATTATTGTTTCACATATGTTTTTATATTATCAATTAAAAATTTCTTTCTCAAAATCAATTCTAGCACTGTTTTTTAAATTTTCTGAAAATTCTTTCAAATCTTTAATTTTTGATTTCAATTCTGAAATATGTTTTACTATTTTTTCTTGAACCTTCAAAGGTGGAAGGGGAATAATAAAGTCTTCTATAGTTGTTTTTGATATTTGCTTAAAAGTGGATCCAGTTCAGAATGATTGTAAATCTTTTTCATAATAATTTAGTAATATTGAAAAATATTTTGGAATAACTATTTTTTTATCAATAGTTAATCAAGCTACCCCCCTTCATAGACAGTATTCTTTATCAGACCATATTATTTTTCAAATAGTTGCTCTAACACATAAAATTAAATCTCATTTTTTAGAAATTGTAGTTGGTCTAGTTGTAAATCTAGTAACTTCAATATTATTATTTTTAATTTCAGAAGCTCATCAGATAAAAGGAAATCATTTTCAAGTGTTATTAAAATAATCACTATTAGGAGAGCTTCACATCTTTAAAGATGATATTTCTTTAATTTTTACAGAATTAAATTTTAAGGAAATTTTAGATTGTTTTCTATTTCCTGTAGAAAAAAAAGAATCCCACTTATCTAAAGTTTTAAACTCAACAAACTGTAACCCTTTTTTCTTTTCTTTTCTCTCATCAATTTCAATTCCCAATTCTTCCATTAAATAATTTTCAATTTCTTTTTCTATGTTTTGCGCTTCTTTTTCAGCTTTTTCTGATTGTTTTAATTTATTATTATATTCTTCTACAATTTTATTTTGTTCTGAAAGTGAAGGAAGTGGGATTTTTATTTCTGAAAGAGTAGAAAATTTTAAATTTTGTCTCACTGATCAAGTGGTATTTTCATTTATAATTTTATTAAAATAATCTGTTTTAAATAATATATAAAAATACTCTGATAATAATTTTTCTTTATCACAAGAAAAAACAACATAAGCAGGACTTATATAATTAAATTTATTTTTATTTGTTTTTAATCAAACTGATCAAACATTTACCCTATATGGGTTGTAAGCTAAATCTAATTCATAGACTTTTTTATAAGCTTGATTTATATTTTTTCATTCTTCAGTATAAGCATCAAATATTCATACTTTATTATTTACTCATAATATTCAAAATATTTCTTCTGGTTGTTGATAAATTTTTTCTTTTTCACTTCTTTCAGTAATAATTTCTTTTAAGGAGATTATACTGTAATTAGATTTTATGGAACTTAAAAAAAGCCTCTTTACATCCCATAAAGATAAATCAATAAATTCAATAAATTTTAAATATTTTTTTTGTTCCATAATTTTTACCATAGATTATTTTGTTTTCTATATTCAGAAAATTCTTTAGCTAAAGGTTCTAATTCATTTTCAATAACTGCTCCAGTTGTAGAAATACCAGCTTTTTCAACTTCTGCAATAGGAATTTCATAATTAAAGTTTTCTTTTATAATTTTCTTTATTTTTTCCTCTTTTTTCTTTTCTAATTCTTTTATTTCAACTCTAATTTTCTTTTTTTCTTCTTTATCTTTTGTATTTTTTAACTCTCTATTTTTTGTATTTATTAATTCTTTAAATTCTTTGTTAACTTCTTCATTTGCTTGTTCTGATATTTCTTTATATTCTAATTCTTCTTCTTTTGTAAATTTTTTTAAGAAAACCAAGCTAGGCTTTACTGTTGCTCAACTTGCTATAAAAACATCTTGAGGAATTGAAGTAATTAGGAGTATCTTTGCTTTTGATTCAAAATAATCTCTTACTTTTTGAAGATTTGAATTATTTAAAACTCATTCAGGCAAAACTATTCCCATTCTTCATCCTGGTCTTAAAAGATTTAAACTTCTTTCTACAAACAACACTTCTGTAAGAGTAGAAAATTTACCTACATCATATAATGAAACCAATTTTTTTCAGATATTTCATTCAATTTGGTTTAAAGCTTCTATATATTTTTCTTTATATTTTTTTATATAATATTCCTTTTTTTCTTCATCTTTATACTTATCGTCTTCTTCTATTTTTAAATCTTTTGGGACTCTAGAACCAAAAGGAGGATTTGCAAGAACAACATGGAATCTTTCTTCAAATATTCAATTAACATTTAAAAGTCAATCATTATGATGAACTCATCAATGACCATCTCAGTGCATTATCATATTCATTTTTGAAACTCTAGCCATTCTAGGATTCGCATCTGTACCAAAAATACAAGTTTTTGATAATTTATCTATCCTTGTTTTTACTTTTTCTCTATCTTTTGATAAAATTAATTCTTTTTCTAATTCATCAATTTCTTTTTGAGAAGCTTCAATCAATTTTTTATCTCTCATTTTTTCTTCAAACTCATCAAGTTGATTTTTCTGTTCTTGTGTTATTTTTTTTAAATTTTCTATTTTAGGTGCTTCTCAAAAATATTTTTTCTGAATTTGTTCTTTTTGAATTTCTATATCTTGTTGAATTTTTTCTCTTGTATACTCAAAAGCTTTTATCAAAAATCAACCTGAACCACAGGCAGGATCACAAATTAATTCATTTTCTTTAGGATCAAGAATTTCTACCATAAAGTCAACTATTGTTCTAGGCGTGAAAAATTGTCATAATTCTCCTCTAAAAGTTCTTCAAAGAAATTTTTCAAAAGCTATTCATTTTACATCATCTGATGTATTTGATAAATCATAGATTTGAAGTTCTTTAATTATAGATTCAAAAGAGTTTTCTCTAATTTTTAATATTTCATTTTTTTCAAATAAATTATCTTTTTCAAATTCTTTTTTTGTCAACTCAAAAAGTTGTTGATAAGCTGGTTTATTAACTCAGGTTTCTTTGTAAGTTCATTTTATATTTTTATAATTATCATAAGAAAATATTTTATTATTATTCGATCTTTCATACCTAATTTTCATAAAAAGAATTTTTGATATTTCATCAAAAGCAGCTTCAGGAGAAAGTTTATCATTATTTCTTATTATATTGTGACATTTCATAAGAAGTTTAACAAACTCATCCCTTGTCATAGTTGTTGTTTTATCAAATTCTTCTTGTAATTTTTCATTATCATTTATAATATTAAAGTGAGGAATATTTCTAATTTTTCTTTTTGAAAATGGAAGTTTGTCAGTTAATATCTCAAAAATTCTATCTTCTTTTCAGTTAGTAACTAAAAGTACGCTAGCTCAACTCCATCTAGCATACTTTGCCCCTTGAAAATAATCTTTTTCAGTAAGTTTTATATTTTCAGCTTTACATTCCACAACCATAAAAGCATTATTTCCTTCTATCTTATCTTTTTCAGATTTAAACAATAAAATATCTGCACTTGCTTTTCAAGTACCTCTATCAGAATTTTCTGTAAGATTTTTTTCTTCTTCCATTTGTTTTAAAGAATATCAGTAATTATTTACAAGCTTACAAACAATTTCTTGTCTTACTAATTCTTCAGGTGTTTTTTCAAACCATTTATCTCTTATGAAAGAATATATTTCTCAATTGTCATTGTATTTAATTTTTATGGGCATGATTTAAAATTTTAAACTTATTAAAAGAAGTATATACAAAACCTCCCATTTTGCAAAACTTATATCTCCAAATATGCATACTCAAACCCTAAAAAATCAAGAAACCTCTCGACATTATCAAGATTTGTTACGATAGTTTGTGTATTTTGAAGTGGGTGAAATCCGACTGGTTGCCCTTTGATATCAGTATCAAAAAAGACTTCTATATTTTTTTCTTCATTATTGATAAGCGCATACGGACTGACATGACCTGGCTCGAGAGCGATAAGTTCGTGCATGAGCTCCGGTGAGGCAAATCAGAGCTTGCTTTCGCCGAGGCTTTTTCGCAAGTGATTCATATCAAGTTTTTTCTCATCGGTGGTCACAATCATAAAAAATCGGGTTTTTTTCTTGTTTCGCAGGAGAAGACTCTTGACCCGCATTCATGGAATATCTACATCCCGAGCTTCATCACAGCGAAATGTTGGTTTGTGGCAGTAGATTTTGTAGTCGATTTTGAGATTATCGAGAATGTCTGTGATTGCTTGAGTCATAAGAGAATACTATTATTGATGATTATCAATTTCAAAAACAACCAACACTCCATCAATGAGGCGGCATAAAGCCCGAAATTGCTTATTGATACGAAAATAGTATATATCATCTTTTTTTGGTTGTCGAATTTTGAAATCTACTGCTTGTAAATTTCCAGAAAGAATATGCCTTTCTGCTTTCAAAAAAGACTTCGTAAGATTTCGCTTTTGTAAGTAGAGTTTTTCCTTATTTGAAAGGATAATTTTTGCAATTTTCATTTTTTATACAAGTGAAGAGTATCCATTGTTTTCAAAATCTTCAAGCGTCCAATCTTTGACAGTATCATATTCTTTTTTTGCCTTTTCTGGCAAATCTTGATATTCTATTTGGTATAAGTTATAATCAATGTCTTCCGCATCAGAAAAAGAAATTTTCCGAGTTTTGACTACTTGTTTTATATACATATTCAAAATATTTGTTGGTGTCGTTTCAAGCGACTTTGCCAGTTGAAAAAATTGTTCTTTTAATTCTGGATTAAGAGAAATATTAAATGTGGTTTTCTGCATATTTTATAATTATTATATAATTATATTATAAGCATAATTACTATAATTGCAAAAGATTTTTTTGTAAACCATAAAAAAGAGCTTACAATAAAGGAAAGTAAGCTCTTGACGGCTGTGCGTCAGTTGAATGTATCATTTGGTAGACCCGGTGGGACTCGAACCCACGACCTTAGGCTTAAGAGGCCTCTGCTCTAACCAGCTGAGCTACGGATCCAAAAAATACAGGCAATACTCTATGAATTTTTTTGAAAAAATCAAATTATTTTTTCAAAAAAACATCCCTTGCAAACGATTATTAAGAATAAAAACTTGATTTTTTGAAATTTTTTGTATACTTCTTCACGAAAACTTTTATTATATAGAATATAAACTATGAATAACTCTCTCAAAGCCTGAGCTTTGGCAGGCGCTTTGTTTGCGTCTTCTCATTTAGGGACAGACGATACTTTTCCGCAAATATCTGAAAGTCAGCGGGAAAATGTTAAAAAATTTCAAGCACTTATTGTAGACGTATCATCTTCTGTACAAGAATATATCCAAACGCTCACAAACAACAAAACACCAGAGATTATGATCCAGATGCAACAAGAGTTTGATAAAATTGTAGAGCTCAAGCCAGAGCAGCCACAAAATACATGTTCTCAAGAAGAGGCTCTTGAAACAGATCGAAGATTTAGAGAAAAAATCATTGTCTTTGATTGAAAAGAGTATGATGTTTCGATCTTTTATGAAGAAATTCTCGAGCCAATTCATGAGTTTTTGCCAGATTTCGATCTCAATATGCTTATGAAAATTGCGCTCATAGAAAATATGTGATACGGGAAAAAACCACATCAAAAAAAATATGAAATGGAGCATGTGCTGCGTCTTTTTTCAAAGCAAAATTATCTTAAAAAACTCACTTCAGAAAGTAGTGCTGGAGCGAGAAATATTTTCCAAACTCTGCCATCGACGGAGAATTTTCTCAATAAAATATACAAAATAGAAGCAAAAATTGCAAAGAATAAAAATTTGCTCTCAACAAAATATAATATCAAAACCGCTCGAGAAAGAAGTGCATTTCGTAGTGCTCTCTATGGAGCGTATCAAATGCAATTTACCATGGATGAATACCTCAAAAAAAATGGAAAACCTATATCTCAGGCGATGTTAGCTGTTGGGTACAATGCATGATCAGCGCGAACAAATCGAGTAAGAATCAATAGTGATGATACTATTTCGAAAAAAAATCTTCCAAGAGAAACTCGAATATATATAGCAAAACTTGCTGATATTTCTCATCATCCAGAGGTTCAAATTCCTATTCTACCAAAGCATCCAATCGGAGTATAGACTTCTCTATTTTTTGAGGATATTGATAAAAGTTTCGCTTGGAATAGCGACTTTTCCAAATTGTTTCATTCGTTTTTTTCCGGCTTTTTGTTTTTCGAGAAGCTTTCGTTTTCGAGTGATGTCTCATCCATAGAGTTTTGCGGTGACGTCTTTTCGTAGGGCGCAGATATTTTCTCGAGCGATGACATCATTTCCAATGGCTGCTTGGATAGCAATGGCAAACTGTGCTTTTGGAATTGACTCTTTGAGTTTTGCACAGATTTTTTTGCCAATATATCGTCCACGACTTCTGTGGACAAGAAGAGAGAAAGCATCAATCGGTTCACCAGCCACTCGAATATCGAGTCGTACAATATCATCAATATGATAGCGAATTGGCTCATAGTGAAGGCTCGCATAGCCACTCGAAAGACTCTTGATATCATCATAAAAATCTCCTACAATTTCTCCCATTGGGATTTCATAGTGGAGGATGACTCTCTCTGAGTCGAGATAGGTTTGATTTTTAAAAACTCATCGACGATCTTGGGAGAGTTGCATCAGATTCCCAATATATTCATTTGGAGTGATGATTTCGACCTTTGCAATTGGCTCTTCTATATGCAAATAATTTCCGGCTTCTGGGAGCTCTCCAGGATTCGAAACCGAGAGTATGGTTGCCTCTTTTCATTCATGTTCAGTGAGCTCTGGATGAAGCTGTGGATAGTCATCGATTTTGTTTCGAGCGATGAGTACCTTGTATGTTACCTGTGGACTGGTGATAATTACATCAATATTGTGCTCTCGCCAGAGTCGCTCCTTGACAATATCGAGGTGCAAAAGTCCCAGAAATCCAGCTCGAAATCCGTATCCAAGTGCTGGTGAAACTTCTTTTTCAATCGTTAGAGAAGAGTCGTTGAGCTGGAGTTTTTCGACAGCATCTTTCATTTTTGGATATTCATCGGTATCGACAGGATAGATTCCAGCAAAAATATAGGGCGTGATTTTTTTGAATCCAGCGATGGGGTTTTTTTCTGCTTCATTTCCCGAAAAAATAGTATCTCCGACCTGAGCGTCGTGGACCGATTTGAGCCCCGTGACAATATAGCCAATCTCTCATTCATAGAGGATTTTTGTGCTTGTGTATTTTGGTTGGAAACAGCCGACTTCGAGGACTTCCATTTTGACTCAAGAGTGGATAAATTCGAGCTTGTCGCCCTGGCGAATTTCTCCAGAAAACAGCTTGATATAGATAACAACTCCCTTGTACATATCATACTGTGAATCAAATATAAGTGCCTTTGTTGCTCATCCATTTTCTGTGCTTTTGTGTGGTAAAATCTCTGATTTTGGTGAGAGTTTTCGAGGACTTGGGATTCGTTCGAGTACAGCATCAAGGACAGCTTCTATATTGTCTCCAGTTTTCGCAGAGACGGCAATAATATCTTCTTTTTTACAACCCAGAAGATTGATGAGCTCTTCACTTACTCGCTCGACATCAGCACTTGGAAGATCGATTTTATTGAGAACGGGTATGATTTCGAGTTCATTTTCGATGGCGAGATATACATTTGAGAGCGTTTGAGCTTCTATGCCTTGTGTTGCATCGACAACGAGAATCGCCCCTTCCACACTTGCCAGTGAGCGAGAGACTTCATATTGGAAATCGACATGACCAGGAGTATCGATGAGATTGAGCTCAGCTCATTTCCACTCCATACGCACTGGAGCGAGCTTGATCGTGATACCTCGCTCTTGCTCAAGATCCATAGAGTCAAGTTTTTGATTGGTTGTATTTCGTGCTTCACTTACGCCAGTTGCCTCCATAAATCTATCAGCCAGAGTAGATTTCCCATGGTCAATATGCGCAATGATGCAAAAATTTCGTATCTGTTTTGGTGGGTTCATTTGAGTATAAAAAATATTTTATGCCACTGATTATACAAAAAGCCCTTGCAAAAGCAAATAGAATTTTTCTTTTCAAAAAAATTTGCTTTTTTCGTAAAATAGGTATAGCAGTACTTGCGTACTCACTGCTTAAGTGAGTATCGCAGTTTCCTATAAGGCATGGAGGTATAGCCTCCTTTTCCCCTGTACACTTTGGTGATACAGGGGGCTTTTTTTATAAAATCCATTTGCATTATTTATAAAAATGTTTATAATACTCGGTGGCTGTATATTCTTAGCCTCCGGCTTCTGTGAGCACGTTTTCAACTGTCACCTTTACACCCAGCGTGTCTCGCAGAAGCCACCCAATTCCAAGCCCTCTCATATTTGTGATGAGGGCTTTTTTTATGAAATACATTTGCTTTTTTATTATTATTTCTTATAATAAAGATCCTTGCTTATCCATTTCGGTGGATTAAGTAAGGTCTTCAAAAGATCTTGGGAGTACCTCTTCCCTTCCCCTGTACACTTTGGTGATACAGGGGCTTTTTTTATGAAATACTTTTGCATTTTTTCTGAAATTATGCTACTCTAGAATTAACCCTTGTATATTTCTATCTTAAAAAAATGCCTGCTCAAAAACCATCTTCTTCATATTCACGATCTCAAATGAAGCTTATTCCTGAACTCATTTCAGGAAAAGAGCTTTTTGATGGTCGATTTTCAACAAAAGAAATTGGTGCTTTTGTTGCTGACAAAAAAATTAGCGCCCAAGAAGCAAAAATTCTTGTTGATATTATCAGCTCAAATAATGATAGAGTACGAATTAATAGAGCCAATCTGCTCAAGCTCTGTAAGACGCTGGGTATTAGCTATAGAAATGTCAAAAGTATCAGAAAATATCTCGAAAGAGAAATTCTCAAAACACGAGTCTCAAAAGCAGTACAAAAGGAGACAAAAACACTCAAAAAGAACGCAGAAAAAACAATACAACCAAAATCGACTCTTATTCGAGCAAAGAAAAAACAAAATGTCTTATCTATTCTTGATACCAAACAAGATTCTTCATGACTTGATCTCAATAGAGCTCTCGATAAACCGAAAAAAGCAGATAAACCGCTTCCATCTGCTCGAAGTATGCTCGATGCCACTCCAAAAACCATTGCATTTTATGAAGGGAAATTTGCAAAATACAAAAACAAAATCAAAACAAAAGCAGATCTGCGGAGAATTTGTGCTCAAAAATCAATGAATATCGATGTAGAAGACCTTCAGAGAGTCCTTTGATTTCGAGGGAAATGGGTTGATGGAGTTATTTGAGATCGTACTTTTGAGCGATTTATGCACAATGTCATGCACGAAAAGATTTATAGCACTCAAAAAAATGGAAAAAATACCATGAATCCAACTCAGAAACAAAGGGCGAGAAGTAGAGCAAAACGAGCAGGAGAAGAGGTCATACGATTGAAGTCTCGACCGCGAACAAAAGAAGAACTCATAGCAGCAACTCCGATAGAATTTCGATCTATGATGAAGGAATTTTTTACCAAAAAAATTTCAAATTCTCCGAAAAAAGAGAGTCTTAGAAACCTCGATGTTTCTCGTACGCCGCTTATTTTTCTCTCAAAAACTCGTACCAATCGCTGACTTGCCTATGTTGATGGAAATATACATCTATTTAATATTATCGACAATGAGAGTGAGAGTATGACAGATACAGTCATACAATTTGATGAGATGCTCATTGGAGAAACCGATTATACTATCACATCAAATGGAGAAAAATCAAATACTGTTATTGGAGCAACCTTTAAATTTCAAGGAGTGAAATGATTTTCTCCAGGAGCAAAATGGACTCATGGTGTGGCTCCATGAAGAATCGATGGACTGAGAAGGTGAAAGAAATATAAAACGCAGTGATGTATTGGAATCAAGCCGCATCGTATTAGGGATATTGCAAAAAAAATGAGGAAATATGCTCATAAAGTGTGAGAAGCAGAAAAAAAGGAAAGAAAATGACCCTCTGGCTGGCCAGCAAAAGCTGGAAAAGCCCAGAGATACAAACTCGATCGCCCTATGTTTAACTATACAGCCTAGGAACATGGGCGTGTACTTTCTTGTATTTCCCTTTTTCGTATATTTTCTTTTCACGAAAAAGGTTTTTTATTTGATTTTTGGGAGTTTTTTTGTATATTATCTACAAGTATTTCTTAATTTTTTTCAAATATGGCACTTATTCTCTTGCTTCCTATTATCGCTTTTGTTGTTCTTTTGCTCTGAAATACTCAGATCCTTGCTCAGACTTATACGATTCCCCTCCTTTTTGGGTATGAATATGTTGGGACCTTTCTTCAGATCTTGACTCTCACATTTGCTGTTTATATTGTATTGATCTATCTCTATCATATGGCTGTGATTGCTCGAGCGCACTCTCAAAATGAATCACTCGAACAAGAAAATGTAGAACTCAAGGCGGAGCTCTATAACCATCAAAAAGACCTTATCGAAACAATTCAAAATATTTTTGAAGAAAGGATAGATCATCTCGAAGGAATTACCAGTGCCAAGCTTGAAAGAATAGCAAAATTCAATGAATATACACTCGAAAAACTCCTCAAAGAAACGCACGGTAATCTCGAGAAATACAAAAAAGAAGCCAAAAAATTTCTCCTCGAAGCAGAAATAAAAGACGAGAGTTTGCTTGAAAAAATCAAAATCTGGAAATAATTTTTTACTATGAATCATCTGGTCCTTTTCGGCGTTTTTCTCTTTTTTGTTTTTTGCATCTTTGGACTTCTTACTCTCTTTTGGTTTCGAATAAAGCCGCTTTCTCGCTTTGTTCCTCTCCTGCGGACGGTGTTTTTTGTTTTTATTTTTGTTTTTATTTGTTTGAATGTATTTGTAGGATACAAAATCCTCACACTCTCTCCAGAGCATTCATCACAAAAAAACCAAACCTCACTTAATTTTTAATCTCTCTTTTTTATGCAAGTTGGTATTGTATGACTTCCTAATGTTGGGAAATCCACTCTTTTTAATGCACTTACCTGTTCTTATAATGCGGAGGCTCAAAACTTTCCTTTTTGTACTATTGAGCCAAATACTGGTATTGTCAATGTTGCTGATGACAGGCTTGAAAAACTGCGAGCTGCCGTCGGTGGCCAAAAAATCATACCTGCGACAGTGGAATTTGTCGATATTGCTGGACTTGTAGAGTGAGCGAGCAAAGGAGAATGACTGGGAAATAAATTCCTCTCTCATATTAGAAGTGTTGATGCTGTGCTTCAAGTGGTGCGGGCTTTTGAGGACAGTGATGTACACCATGTCAGTGGAAGTATTGATCCAGCACGAGACAGAGATATTATCAATATGGAACTTATCCTTGCTGATCTTGAAACACTTCATAAGAGAATGGCTGACAATGAAAAAAAAGTACGATCAAACGACAAAGAAGCCAAAAAAAATGCTGAAGTCTATGAAACAGTAAAATCGCATCTTGAACAAAACAAAATCGCTTCGACGCTTGAGCTCTCAAAAGATGAAAAAAAAGCTATTGCTGATCTGCATCTTCTCACAGATAAGCCGTTTATCTATGCAGTCAATGTCGCTGAAGATGATCTCTCAAAATCTCAAGATGAGCTGCGCGCACTTCTAGGTATTGCAGATGAGGGGATTCCTGTACTGCCAGTGAGCGCAAAAATGGAAATGGAAATGATTGACCTCAATGACGAAGAAAAAAAAGAATTTCTCGAGATGGCAGGACTTGATACAAATCCTATGGATGAAATTATCAAAACCTGCTATGATCTGCTCGGACTCCAATACTATTTCACTGCTTGAGTCCAAGAAGTGCGAGCCTGGACAATCAAAAAAGGCTGGACAGCTCCGCAGGCAGCAGGCGTCATCCATACTGATTTCGAGAAAAAATTTATCAAGGCTGATACCGTCAATTGGGCTGATCTCGTGGAAGCTGGTGGTTGGTCAGAAGCTCGAGAACACGGAAAAGTACGAATGGAAGGAAAAGAATACATCGTGCAAGATGGCGATGTCATGCTTTTTAAGTTTGGGGGATAATATGTGGCTCAAAAATATCTTGACTCTGTACTTTTGCTTTATAGGGATTTTTTATAGTTCCATAAATAAGATGCTGCGTATAGAGATCGAGGAGTCTTCGTAAGAACAAAAGATAGAGATGTCAGGCATTTTGAAATGGAAAGCCGCCTCATTCAATGAAATCCATACGTTGACGCTCAATCATTCATTTGTCGTTTTGGATATTTTCTTTTACTTGTTGGAGAAACATATCGAATTCGCTTCGAGAAAGATATCGGTGTTTACTTTCTTCAAGTGAATACGGACTTTCTATTTCCCAGTTAATCATCTCAAGAAAAGATTTTTTGAGTTTTTCGGGCATACTGTATTTTGAGTTTGTATTATTTTCCAGTATCCATTTTTTGGTTTGCAGATATTTTTTTTCTGTGAAGTTATCAAGGCGTTCGACACTGTTTCAGATAATATCGATCTTTCAATTGGAATTTACCTGAATAAGGGGAAAAAAGAGACTCATTCATCCAAAGATTGCACTTGATTCAAATACTTCATCTCTATGATGATTTACAGCTACATCAATAGCAAGATCCATATCAAATTCCCTGTAGTCTGAATTTGGATTCAAGAAACTCTCTTTTTGGATTGGAAGATTTCTTTGAGAAGATTCTTCACCATCATGATCGAACATTCTATCTCCAACCTGTAATACATTGACTTGATAGTGCGTATTATTATCTTCTCTTTTTCTGGCGAGAACTCTTTTTTGTACTTTTCCTCCCGATGCTTCAAATCTATCAAATATTCCAATTTTCTGAAGTTTCTCGAAAATATAATCTCTTCTTTCTCGACAAAATCCACTTGGGTATTGAACGAGATTTTGTATTCCTCGTTTCGTCGAAAGATCTAGAGTTCCATTGATAAACTGCTCTTCCCTTTTTCTGTGATAGAGCGCATCGATCCCATTTCTTGCGGAGAGTATAATCTCAAAAACCCTGCTTTCTTCTGGAAGCACAAATCGATCATAGAGATCTCTCTGGATTTCGAGCTTTCGTATTTCTTCCTGCGTGAGGGTATCGATCCTTGCATTGATATTTTCGAGAGAATTTGCCGAATTCATAAATATAGAGTATAAATAAATATTATAATATATATTTTATAATAAAAGTCAATACTTTCGTATCGTATTATCGATATACTCTATGATAGCAGCTTGAAAATTTGTCTTCGGAGGTAAAAACGGTATTACAGAGCCTTCCTGATCGTGCTCGATATGCGCCTCAAACTTTGATCGTATCCTTTTGTGTAAATGGCTGGAGAAGCTGTACAGAATAGCTTAAGTGGCTTCCATTTCGAGTGGTGTAGGTTTTGATGAGAAGTTTTTGGTCAGAAATATTGACAAATCGGAAATCGAGAACACCTGAGTAGAGAGCAGCATCGAGCCCAAGCTTTGGTCCATAGTATGAATAGTAATAATTACTGTGAGGATGTCGCTCAGTGACGACGAGGTTTTTGTTTTTGAGAACAGCTGGGTAGAATCCAGTAGAGACTCCGCAGAGTCATCATCAATATACTTTTTTTGCGATGATTTTTCCTTTTTCGTGAAAGAGGGCATCAGACTGTCTGTATCGTCTGTATTCGTTTACGTTTTTGACAAGAGAATATTCCTCTCAGATTCACAGCACATCATTGTGCGTGGTGGCAAGTCATTTTTGGATATTAAATATTCGATTATAGGGGCTTCTGGTGTTGATAACATGCTCAGAATTTCACTCTCGAAAGGTAAAACATCCGATTGCCGCATCCCAAAAATCATAGATTGAATTTCCTTCAAAAGAATAGGGCGAACGCTCTTGTGCTTCTTGGCATCATTGCTCGTTGGCATATTTTTTTATAAAATGAATTCTCTCGTTCCAATATTTTTTTGTAATTTCTGGATCACTGACAATATAGGGTCTATAGGCATCGTAATTGAGGGCGTGGGTCTGATTTCATACAAAAAATCATCATATCATGATGAGGAGGATTATCGCTTTTGTATATGATGACATTTTATAAAAATACATAATAATATAGACCACTATACGCTAAAAAAAAATTTGTCAATCTCTTTTTTGATAAAAGAAAAAAACTTCCCTTATTACTGTAGACTTTTTTAAGGTTTTTAAGTCTTTAAGAGAAGTTTTTGGAAGCTTCTCGGTTATCATCACTTTCCGTGAGCTTAGAGGTGTATCTACTGCATTTGGGTCTGTTTTTATCAAGAGGAGGACCAGCTCTTGCCATATTTTATGCAAAATAGGTATTTGTTTTTTTATTTGTTTTTGTATGTTTTGGCAAGTGATGGTTGCCGTCTCATGAAGTAGATATAACTACTCTATCATATTTTATTTTTTTTGTCAAAAGTTTTTTCAAAAGAAAAAATATCTTTCTTTATTTTGATGGACATTTCTTTTTCGAGAGGGGAAAAAGAGATCCTGAAACGAGTTCAGGATGACAGGAACGGAAGAGATCGCCGCGCTTTGCTCGCGATGACGGGAACCGCAGGTACATGGATCCCGCATCAAGTGCGGGATGACAGAAGATTCAGTCATTGCGAGGATTTTGAAAAAATCCGTGGCAATCTCGGAGATCACTTCGTCGTTCATTTCATTTACTTCTCGTGATGACGGAAAAAGACAGAGATCGCCGCGCTGCGCTCGCGATGACAAGAAAAAAGAAATCTGAAGAGGAAAAAAGAAAATACAGAAGAAAATCTGTAGATAATGGGGTTTGGGGGAAATACTGCCAAGAGATTTTTTTCTTTTTGAGAAAAAATACAGTGAAAAAAAAATCGATGAGCGATGATGAAAGTCAGTTTTATTATGATGAGCGTAAAGCGAGTGTATGAGCGAGTTTATTTCTCCCAAGGATTTTGTTTCTTTAGGATGACAGAAATAGAAGAAACAACAATAATATGTCATTCCTGCGTAGGCAGGAATCCATTCGGGAGAAAGAAAACATAAAAGAGGAAGATCCTGAATCAAGTTCAGGATGACAGAGGTCAGTCATTGCGAGGAACGAAGTGACGCGGCAATCTCCAAGATCACTTCGTCGTTCATTTCATTCACTTCTCGTGATGACGGGAACCGCGGGAACCTGGATCCCTGGTCAAGCCAGGGATGACAGAGACCACAGGGACAACAGGAACCAAATCCCCCTGTCCTTACGGACATCCCCCTTTACAAAGGGGGCTTACAAAAATCCCCTTGCTCGTTTCATTCGCCTTCCCCCTTTACAAAGGGGGCTCCAAAAAAATCCTTGCCCTCTAAATTCTAAATTCTAAAATCTAATTCCTAATTTCTAAAATCTAATTCCTAAATTCTAATTTCTACCTTCTAAATCCACCAAAAAATCCCCCTTTCCGAAAAAAGGGAAATATGATAATCCGAGAGAAGTATATTCCTACATACCTGGGAGATTGAGCCCCATACTTCCCATGACATCTTTCATCTGCTCAGCAGCAATTTCTTGAGCTTTTTTCATTCCTTTGTTGGTTGCTTCTGTGATAGCATTTTCAAGTTTTGCCTTGTCAGAGAGGATTGACTCATCTTCGATGACAGTTTTGACAACTTTGAGCTGACCATCGACAGTGATGACAACTCCGTCATACTCTGCTTCGATATGTGTATTTGAGAGTTCTTCTTGAATTTTTGATGCCTGTTGTTGTACTTTCATCAAATCTTGAGCTTGTTTGTAATCCATAAAAAAATAGTTTTTAATAAATAAATTGGATTGTCATTATAAAAAAAAAATAATTTTTTGCAAATTTTTCTTTTTTGTGGTATACTGTACCTGTCATTTATTTTTTTACTCTTATTTTCTATGTGACTTTTTGATTCTTTTACTGGTGGTAAACCAGCCCAAACTGATGGTACATCAGGTCAAGCGACTGATGCAGATACACCTATTATCACAGACACTCCTTCTCCTGTTGGGACAGATGATGGAGCTGCAGCATCGCAGGTGATCGAAATCCAGGATACAGATATTCTTGGGAATTATTCTCCATCATCGGCAGAAATTCCAGTCAATATGCCAATTGAACCAGCAGATCCAGCACAAATAAGTGATAATCCTGCTGATATGCTGACTGATGATGTCACTTTGAATGCGGATATCAATATTGCAAATGCTGGACAGGATGAACCTGTCTGAGAAGTTTCTCTTGATACAAATCAAAATACTGCTCCCCAAACAGTTCAAAATATTCCTCTTGTTGAAGAATCAGCACCACAGGAATCAGCCAGTAACTCTCTTTTTGATTCAATTGAATCAAATGAAGCCTCTTTTGTGAATGAAGCTGACTCAGTTCATAATTCAATGACAATGGATGATGCTATTGCGACTCTCAAATCAAATCTCAAGACAATAGATAATACTATCAAGGATCGCAAAAAAAATAATGCTGATGCTATCAAAGAAACAGAAAAAAAACTTCGAGAACTCAAAAAACAAAAATCACAAATAGAATCTGATGAGAAGCAACTTGAAGAAATGGAACACAATCTTCTTGGTACAAAGAAACCAGCACGAAAAACCACTCGAAAACGAACTCCTCGTACTTCAGCCGCTCAATAATTTTTTATTCATAATGTAATTCTCAGTTATATGAAACGATATTTTCTTCTTTTTCTTTGTTTTCTTTGATGTCTCTTTGCTTTTTCATTTTTGTGAAATGCTCATGTAGAGATCCCATGATCTCCAACGATTAGTGATGCTTCTATTGGAAGTAGTGTCACTTCTGGTAGTATAGATAAAAACACACTCAAAGACTTTGGATTTCAGTTATTGAGTCTTGCTCGAATTGCTGTTTCATGATTGGCGCTTATCTATATTGTATTGGTTGGAGTCTATATGGTGATATTTTCTGACAATGAGAGTCAAATCACAAAACAAAAAAAACAACTTATTTATGTCTTGGTTGCGTTTCTATTTCTCAATCTTCCCAGTCTCGTCTATGATGTGATGATTGGAACTGGAAGGACTGGCTGAGAAATCAATACGGGTGAACAAAGTTGGGTAAGTATCGATTATAGTAGTTCATTTTTTTGGAATTGGGGTGGTTGATTTGAGTGAATACTTGGAGGAATTATCGATTTTTTGCGTGTATTTGTCTATGGAATTGCCATTATAGTATTTGCTTGGTGAGCCTTTGCTCTTATTTTTGGAAGCCATGAAGAAGACGCACGAAAAAAAGCACAAACCAAATTTATGTATGGTATTTTTGGACTTATTTTCATGGGTTTTGTCGATCTATGGGCAGCCATGATAGCCAATTCTGATATTGGAGCCTCTATCCAAAAAACAGGATCTGCTGTTATCGGTATCGCTACCTATTTTGCAGCTCCAATTGCTATTTTCTTCTTAATATTATGAGCCTATTATATGATCACATCAGGTGGAAACGATGAGAGAATCAAAAAATGAAAAAATATTATTATCAATACTTTTATCGCTGCTATTATCCTCATTGCATCTCTGAGCTTCCTCTTTGAACTCACTAATTTTAGTTTTTAAAATTCCTTTTTATGAAAATATACAAACAAATAATTATCGCCTTTTTTCTGGCTCTTTCTCTGAGTTTCATATCTCTAAACGTATCAGCAAAAGAGGCTGTATGAGCAGGACGCGAAGATGAGCCACCTGCACAAGGATGAGGACAAGTTCAATGATCACAACAGTGAGAATGATGAGAGTGATGAGGACTCAAACAGTATCTGACAGAACCAGTGATATGAGCAGATTGTAAGTGTGTTTATCGAGATGATGAGGGAAATATTCACGATGAAAATCAACTCTTATGTAACCAAAAGGTAGAAAAAAGACTCTACAAATGTACGATTCCAGAGGGAATGGCGGGTTTTCAGTCTATTTTTAAATCTATGGTGCGATGGATAGCCGTGATTGCCACACTTCTGGGAGTTCTTGCTTTGGTCGCTCTGGGTATTGCTTGGGCAGTCACTGGTTGAGAGGATACTGAGGCAAAAAAGTTCTTGAAAAAATGGATACAAAATATTATTATCGGGCTTCTGATCCTCTATACATTTGGATTTATCCTTCGATTTTTGGCTCCTTGGGTCTATACATAGTATTTTGTGTTTACTTGTGACTCTTTTTGGATATAATACACCGTATGAATGACGGTGTATTTTTTGCAGTTTCGCCTCTCCTTTGGGAAAATATTCCCTATTTTTGGGTATTTTTTTGTGGAAGTTTCCTGTTTTTTGTCATCTTTTTTATTCTACAAAAATACTTGGCACACCGGAGGCGATTACAGGAAATCAAAAAGCAATATATCCATACCCTTCCCTCTCTTGATGACAGCGAATTTGAAAAAAAAGCATTTTATTTTCTCAAAGGACTTATTGCCTATAAATTTGCTCCAAAACACAGTTTTTCTCATACAAATATTGATCTTATTTCTTATTGCGATGATTTGCAACTAAAAGAAATTTGGAAACAATTGGAGTGAGCCAGATATCGATCAGATCATCTCTCACAAGAAGAAAAAAATACCATACACCATACACTTCAATCTTATATCCTCTAGTCCAAAATGAATCATTTTTCTGTTAGCTTTCCTTTCATCTTTGTTTTTGCTCCATGTATTCTTGTTTTTTGGTATGTATTTTTTCGAGAGAAAAATGGGATTGCTCTTCCCAACCGGCTTCTTGCAAAATTTCTCAAAAACCCAAAATCACTCTTTGTGCTCTGGTGAATACGTTTTTTTGTTATTGTATTACTTCTTTGAATATGAGCTGATATACATATTTCTTGAACCCGATTTGTTCCATCGCTTCCCAAAAAAGAAGTTCTTGTTGTTCTCGATATTTCTCGATCTATGCTCGCTGAGGAGTCTGGCATGAGTCGTATCGAAGAGTCGAAACAGGTAATTAGAAACTTTGTTTTTGATCATCCATCGTATTCATTTTGACTTATTGTATTTGCTGGGAAGCCGTTTTTACTTATTGCCAGTTCACAGGATAGTTCTGGAATTTGAGAATATGTTTCTCATATCTCTGTCAATACCATTCGCCAGTCTCTTCCTGGGCTCTCTGGGACTAATATTGCTGATGCCCTTTCTCTGGCAGCAAAGAGTTTTGATAACGAAAGTCAAATAAAAGAAATTATCCTCATAACCGATGGTGAAAAAAATCTCTGAGAAGACCCAATTTGAATTGCCTCACAAGTAGCACGAGACAATATCAAGATTCATACCATTGCTCTGGTATCTCGAGATCCAAGTAAGCCGCTTTTTTTCACTCGTAACGACGGGAACAAAGAATATTTGCGAGATGAAAATGGCAATCATATTTATGGAGTTTCAAATCCGAAACTCCTTCGAGAAATTTCGAGAGTATGAAATGGACAGTTTTTCGAATCTCGAAATCTCTCTGAGCTTACAAAAATTTTTAGTGATATCTCTCATTCTAGTAGGCAAAAAAATACATTTGAAAAAAAATATACTCATATTTCCCTTTCACCCTTTCTTTTTCTTTGTTTCATAGGAGTCTTATGGTGAGAGCGACTTTATACAAGACGATTGTTTGGAGACGTATATAGAGGAGAAAGTGAGAAATAGAAAGTGGAAATTAGAAGGTAGATTTTAGAATTTAGAATTTAGAGGGTAGAAATTAGATTTTAGAAATTAGAACTTAGAGAGTAGAGATTTTTTTGGAGCCCCCTTTGTAAAGGGGGAAAGCGAGTGAAGCGAGTCGGGGGATTTTTGTATGCCCCCTTTGTAAAGGGGGATGTCCGGTAGGACAGGGGGATTTGGTTCCCGTCATCGCGAGCGCAGTGAAACGGAGCGTGGCGATCTCTTCCGTTCCTGTCACCAAGATTGCCACGTCACTTCGTTCCTCGGGGTGACTTTTCCTTGTCATCCCGCACTTGATTCAGGATCTTCTTCATGTTTCCTGTACTTCTTGTCAAACTGTTTTTTGAGCTATAAAACCCTCAGACTTTCTCTTTTCTTTTGCGGACAAAAGAAACAAAATCCTTGGGAGAAATAAACTCGCTCATACACTCGCTTTACGCTCATCATAATA
>PDRA01000017.1 GCA_002747975.1 Candidatus Altimarinota bacterium
GTTCATTACTCATTCATCCAGATTTTGAAACAAATCATACTGATCAAGTTTTGTATAGCTTTGAAGCTACTATATTTTCTAATGCTCAACCTGTATTTCAAGCTCTAAAGACTCCTGCTTCTATAGCTCAAACTGTTGCTGGTCAGACTATATTTAGTTTGTATTTTTTATTTAAAGCTATAAATTCTCTTGTTTGTCTTTCAGGAATTCACTCTGCTATTATAATAATATTTTTAAAAATTTTACTCTCCATAGCTCATTTTGTAGCTTCAAATGCACTTCTAAAACTTGCAAAATTAACAAGAGTATCAGTTTCTTTTTTTATGTTTTTAGGAATAGAATCAAAATCTCAATAAATTGGAACTAAAATTTCTTTATCTCCAAAAAAGAGTTTTTTTGAGCTTGTTTTTTTTCATGGATTTATAAAAGCAACTACACTTGGATCTCTATTTGAGAGAAAGTCAAAATCAAGCATAGATTGTGCAGCACTTATTTGTAGACCAAATATGATAGCTTTTGAGTTTTTTGTAAACATATTTTATAAATTAATGAAAAAACCAACACTGATTATACGTTTTATTTTATAAAATACAAAGTTTTGTTTTACTATTTTTGCAAAATAATTTTTAGATTTTATATACAATCCTTGATTTTTTCTACTTTCTGAGTATACTTGTCATACAAATTCCTCTAAGTTTTGCTTATGGTATACGTTGTTATCGCTGTTTACTGCATCTTTTTGTATTTTGTATATGTGATGATGGTTCGCCGAATGAAACACCTGAGTATGCGGCATTATGAGAATACAAATATAGAATTTTTAAAAAAAGGCTACAAGATTGTTCGTCGTCGGATGATAGTCTTGTTTATTATTCTTGCACTGTTGACCACTTTATTTTTTCTAACTTTTATAGACAATGAGCTATTATACGAAGAATGGAGATATTCTTATACGTCGACACTGGTTAATTCCCTTTTTTAGTTACCTGCACTTCTTTTTCCTTATTGCTATAGGAATGCTTTTGTATGTATTGACCATACACTACAAATCATACCTCAATCCTGTTTTGGCGAAATATATTCTTTTTCCGCTTATTGTTATTATCATACACTACGCCTTTTTTTATCTGATTTTTAGACTTATCCGCTATTACAACAATCTGATTCTTCTCAAGAAAGATGCTATGTTTATTGTCAAGACTTCTCTTATTGAGTTTGATAATATTGAGCTTATAGAACTCGATAAAATTACAAAAATTGATACCCAAATGAAGGGAATTATCCAAAATCTTCTCTCATATGGAACCCTGATCATCGAGCAAAATCGTGATAGAGTTCGTGAATTTCATTATATTTACAAGCCGTACAAGGCAGTGCGTCATCTCAAAGAAATAAAAAAGCAACAGCAAAAAAGTAACTCGGCTCTATAAAAGTACTTTTTTGCCTTGCACTCTCCCAAAAAATAGATATACTTCCTGTATCCTTACAAGGAGGTATTTTTTATGCATCGACCAATCATTTCTCTTGACTTTTTTCGAAACCTTTCTCCTACACTTGATGTGTCAGAGTTTTTTTTGATGTCTCCAGCGCGTCCGACCACGCCAATTGTTTTTTCTCGCAGCATTGACGATATGTTGAATGCACAACAAAAAATCGATCTTTCACTTGATAAGCGGGCTTTTGTCGAAGAAGCAAAAACAGATGAGTGGCAGGATCTCAGCGCGCAGGCTCACATTCTCAACGCCAAGAGACCTCATACGATTGATATTGTTCCTTCACTTTTGGTTCCATATGGAGCGATTGATGTACGAAAAGACCCTATCAAACCAAAAAAGAAACGATATGCCGATCTTTTTGTCCGAAAACTTCCTCGTTGGCTTACTTGGAAACGTTATGGACTCAAGACGCGATGATTTTTGTATAAAAAACGCTATACATTTCTTTCTATTGCGCTTTCTTTCCTTTTCTTGAGTATACCGACACTGTTTTATGTCAAGCATAATATAGAAGAAGGCTACAATGTTTTATTGTCCTTGAAAGATGCTCATAATATCAGCGAAGTTCGAGATGATTTGACGGTTGCTCGGCGTAATTTTGAACGGGCTAATTTTCTCTTTGCGCCATTTTCGTGGATACCGTTTGATATGATAGATCTTGCTCAAAGGGCAGGGAATTGAGGACTTAAAATGACTCGATCACTTGAGTCTGTAGTTCGGGCAATCCCAGCCCAATCTGGTTCTCTCTCTCCTCAAATTACCCTTTCAAAAAATCCTTCTCTGTATTTTCGATCGCCACCAAAAGATATTTTTCTTCTTGACTCGCTTGGCATCGACTCACCGACCGACTGGATACAAAATAATCCACAAATGATAGAGGCAGTATCTGATTCCTGGTCGCAGGTTGCTCATATCTATAGTGGTGTAAAATGAAATTCACAATATGCACAAAAAATGAGAAAGGCAGGAAATATTCTCTCGGAGCTTTCTCATGTTTTAGCTGAGTATCAATCTTGACAGGAATACTGGCTTCAGTTCCTTGGATCAAAAACGCCACAGCGATATATGGTTTTCAATCAAAATCGTGATGAAATTCGAGCCAATGGTGGATTTCCAGGATCAATTATTTCTTTTACTCTCTATAAATGAAATATTCTTGATTATCGCAGTGATGATGTATATTATTATGATTGGAATCTGTATCCTCATCAAGAATTTCCACCACCAGGAATTGCTCTTATGACTGATAATTTTGGGCTGCGAGATGTGAACTACTACCCAGATTTTCTCAATACCCTTGAAAAAGCAAATGAATTTGTAGAGCGATCGGGTGAACCCACTCTCACGACCGCACTGGCAATCCATCAAGGAATGATAGAAGATATGCTTGCAGAGATTGGTCCCGTTTCTGTTCAGGGAATCCCCATTGCTTTTGATGCTAATAATTTTTCTTCTCTGATGTCGGTTATTGTTGAGGGTCGCATCAATGGTGAGAAAACGCCAAAAGATGTTTTGTTTCAATTTATAGAGGCCTTTGGTAAAAAAATTGTTGAGACAAAAAAGATTCCAGAAGTGTTTGCTGTATTACAAAAATATTGGGACGATGGAGAAATTCTCATCGCCTCTCGTGATGCTGATTTACAAAATTTTATCTCAAAATATACAAAGCCACTTCCTTGGAAACAAGATTCTCATAATTGGATTTATCCAGTATTTACCTCGCTTTCTGGAAACAAAAGTGATCGATATATAGAGCGAACGATTCAAGTTGATACAAAAAAACTTTGAAACTGTAATTTCAAAAATACCGTACGACTTACTCTCTCTCATACTTACAATCAGGATCATGACAGAAAGATTCAAAGTTATATGGATACATTTGAAATTCAAGATCCTAAAACAAGAGAAAAAATGCAATTTATCCAATGAAAATGAGAAAATAAGGTCTATATACGATTTTTTGTTCCAAAATGATCGAAGCTGATAGAATCCAAGAAAATGGAAACCGTTCATAAAAAAGAGAATTCTATTTTTACAACAACACTTGTGACTCCTGTCGGGAAGAAATCGACAAAAACCTTTTCATATCAAGTTAATATCCCTCAGTGTAATAAAGATATGACCGATCTTGATGTGGTCCGTCAGCCTTGACTTCATAATCTTAGCATTCAATAATGATTTTTCAGAATTGAAACAATTTTACATTTTCCTACAAAAAACATTTTATTAAATGGTTTTTGTTTGGTTTATGAGTTTTGCTTATTGTTATTGGGTTTATTCTCTCTTTCAATTCCGTGAGTTCTTGATTATCAAATCGTATATGGCTTGTAGACACTTCATTGAGCATGAAAGCAAAAGATATTTCTGGATCAAATGGAAATATATCTCGAATAGAACTTGCAAAAAAAATTCTTCTCTCAGATTCTTTTGAATGAAAGAGAGCACTTATGACCTTTGCACGTGTCACCTCTCTTCAGATTCCACTGACTGGAAACAAACTGCTTTTTGAAAATACAGTCAAAAATATAGAAATAACTCAGTGAGCTGGCGGCAGTGATATTTCAAAGGCAATTTCTCAGGTTATTGATATCTATTCGGATACAAAGCAATTACAAGTTGTAGTTATTACTGATTGAGAGACATTTGACACAAAAGATATGCCAAAAGATTCTCACTGAAATCTTGATTGGGTTTTGGTTGGTGTTGGTACCCAGAGGGGAGCTACTCTTGTTGAAGGCTATGATCAGGATGGAGCTCCGCGCTATAAAACCTATCAATGAGACAAAGTAGTTTCTCGATTGGATTCTGATTTTCTCAGAAAACTTGCTTCCAAACTTTCATGACCTTTGATAGAAATAAAAGATGAAAAAGATATCGATTTGCTCTATAGCGCACTTCCATCTTCTCTATGAGATTTTTATGTTTCACCCTCACATTGATTTGTATTTTTAGGTATCTTGAGTATTATAATTTCGTTTTTTATACTTCCATATCGCTACCACAAATATGATTAAAAATATATTTTATATTTTTGGACTTTCGATTTTTGTTGCTGCTATTACAACAATCTTTATAACTCCGAAAATTTGGTATGAAAATACAGCAACTCTTGTGATTCATATACTTTGAAAACCTCAGTGGTATGATGATTCTTCAGAAAGACTTGCCTACAATAAGGCTCTCTTTTTTGCAAAAAATTGAAATTTTGAAGAAGCAAAACAACTCCTTGAAAAAATAGATACTCTCGAAAACACCACCTTTATTAGAAATGTACTTGAATTGCAGTGAGATATTGCCTATTATCAAAAAAGTAACACAGGTCAAATTCTCGCCTACTATGATCGATCTCTCGAAATTGAAAAAAATTCTCGTGTTTCTTATAAAAAATCTCTTATACTCGATACAAGTGTAATAAAAAAAAATACTCCTAAAACAAATCAAGATATAGGAGAATCAAATGAAAATAATCCAATAGAAGATATGCAAAAAAATCGGTCAAAATATCTCAATCCACAGACCGATATTCAATATCAAAAAGAAGAAATTGATAGAATCAAGCGAGCCCTTGATGAAAGTGATTTTACTCCAATAAAAGATTGGTAATATGAATTTTCTCCAGAAATCTCTTATTTCTCTGGTACGCTGGTATCAAAAATACCTTTCGCCTGATCATTCGATTTGGGCTCGAAAATCAGACAAACTTCCCCATTGCAAATACACTCCTACGTGCAGTGATTATATGATAGAATCTGTCGAAAAGAAGTGATTTTTTCTTGGATTTTTGAAATGAATGTGGCGAATTCTGCGATGTAATCCGTGGTCAAAAGGTGGATATGATCCTGTAGACAAAAAATAGTATACTTTTTATAATTTTTCTTGTATGATACCAAAAATCCCAAATCAAAGGAAAATCCAGAAAATTTTTTTGGAGATTTAGCAAAAGAAAATCTGACTTTTTTTGAAGATTTTACTTCAGTTTTAGATGAGAGTGATTATCCAAAAGTGAAATGGTTTTCCGGTTGAAAAATAAATATTTGTTATGAAGCTGTTGATAAAAATTTAAAAGAAAATGGAGATAAAATTGCTCTCATTTTTGAAGCTGAAAATGGAGAAAATGAGAAAGTAACTTACAAAGAATTATCTAAAAAAGTAAATAAATCTGCAAATTTATTAAAAAGTTTGTGAATTAAAAAGTGAGATACTATTATTTTTTATATGCCTCAAATTTTAGAAAGTGTGTATTTAATGCTTGCTTGCCTCCGAATTTGAGCAATTCATTCTATTGTTTTTGGTTGATTTTCATCTGAGAGTATAAAAGATAGAATCGATGATTTAAAGCCAAAACTCATAATTACAGCTGATGGAGCTTATAGAAAATGAAAAGCTTATTTTTTAAAAGAAAAAGTAGATGAGGCTTTAGAAAAATCAGAACATAAGGTAGATAAAGTTTTGGTTGTGGAGAGGTTGCGGAACCCTACGCAATGTCATCCTGAACTTGGTTCAGGATCTCTTCATATAAATGAAACTCCCTACAAAGAGATCCCGGATCGGAGTCCGGGATGACAAAATGGTGGAAAAAAGGAAGATTCTGGAATAAATTCAAAATGACAAAATAGGTGACAGATTAAAGAAATTTATTACAACAAAGAAATAGAATCTCAATCTGAAGAATGTGATTTTGAGCTTATGGACTCTGAAGATATAAGTTTTGTTTTATATACATCTGGAAGCACAGGAAAGCCAAAATGAATAGTTCATACTACAGCTTGATATGCTCTTTGGACAAAAATAACCTCAAAATGGGTTTTTGATATGCAAGAAAATGATGTATTTTTCTCAAGTGCAGATATAGGTTGGATTACAGGACATTCTTACACAGTTTATGGACCACTTTTAAATGGAATTACAACTCTTCTTTATGAATGAAATCCACTTTATCCTGATGATGGAAGAATTTGGGAAATAATTGAAAAACATAAAGTAAATACATTTTATACAGCACCAACCTTAATTAGAATGCTTCATAAAACTTGAGCTGAACTTCCAAAGAAATATAATTTAAGAAGTTTAAAAATTCTTGGAACAGTTTGAGAACCAATAGATTTTGATGCTTGGAATTGGTTTTATAATGTTGTTTGAAATAAAAAATGCTCTCTTGTTGATACTTATTGGCAAACTGAAACTTGAGGCCATATTTTAGCACCACTTCCTTTTGCAACTCCTTTAAAACAAAGATCAGCAACTTTCCCACTTCCCTGAATTGCTTGAGAAATAGTTGATGAGGATTGAAATCCTAGTAAAAAATGATTTTTTGTTATCTCTAAACCTTGGCCTTCTATGGCAAGGTGAATTTGGTGAGATGAAAAAAGATTTAAAGAAACTTATTTTTCTGAGATATTTAGAGAGAAAAAAACTCTCTATTTTTCAGGAGATGGATGATATTATGATGAAGATAATTATATATTTATAACTTGAAGAGTTGATGATATAGTAAATATTTCAGGACACAGAATATGAATAGCAGAAGTTGAAAGTGCTATTTCTGAACTTCCAGAAATAGCTGAATGTAGTGTAGTTTGAGTTCCAGATGAAATTACAGGAGAAAGTTTATTTGCTTATGTGGTTTTGAAAAATAAAAATTGTCATTCTGAATTTAGTTCAGAATCTTTCTCAAAAAAAAATGTTAATCAAGTAAAAGATCCTGAAACAATCCCCAATCAAGTTGAGGATGACATCCCAGGATGACATTTAGAAGAACTTCAAGAAAAAATTAAACTAAAACTTAGAGAAAATATTTGAGCATTTGCTTATGTGAAAAACTTGGTTGTAGTTCCATGACTTCCAAAAACAAGAAGTGGGAAAATTATGAGAAGGATTTTGAGGAGTCTTGCTAAAAAAGAAGAAATTACAAGTGATATTTCTACCCTTGAAAATAGGGAAGTGATTGAGGAGATAAGAAAAAAACGAGGAGAATAAACTTGCATTTTCTTCCCTTTTGTGCTATCATATCTCTATGAGTTTGCAGCACGTTACATCTAAAAATACACCGCAAGTCAGCGCAGAAAAACAAAAGATTCTCGAAGGGCTTATAGATTTCTTTCGTGATGTGATTGATCCAGTCGAGACTGATTCGAGGTCAGGTTGGGATTTTTTTACTTATATCAAAAATGAAGAACAAGAAATAACAGAGGCAATGCAAGATGAAGATGCTGAACATACAAAAGAAGAAATGGGTGATTTTGTAGTGATGAAAATACGATTCTTGCTCTCTTCTCATCATTTACACGAGAATTCAACTAAAGAAATACTTCAAAAGATTTTCCAAGAAGAAACGCTCTCTGAATATATATCGAAATTACAAGTTCATGATCTACAGAGAACAAAAGAAAAGTTTTTGCATCGGTATTCTTTTTTATCAAATCCAGCACTTTCTTCTTTTTTGCAAAATCTATGAACTCAGTCACGAAGGCTTGTTATCGAATCTCTCTACTATTGGCAAAAATCAACTGAAGAAAACCGAGGAAAAATCCAAAAAATCATAAGATCTGATTTTCCAATTTCACAGTTTTCTATTCCTCATGAGTTTCACACTTATTTTTATGAATGCGTTTCTGTACTTGCGAAGCACCGGGGAAATATAGATGAAGCCTTCTGCCTTTGACTAGTATTATTTTGATGAACCCAAGATTTTATAGAGGCGACACAAAAGATGTTTTCAGCGGAATATAAGAAATTTATGCAAGACTTTTTTTCTTGTTCTCATATCGATACAGATGAATATATATTGTTTTTTGAATATAAAAAACTTCACGATTTTGCTCCAACTTTGCCAATGGCAGATATAAGTCTTTTGATTACACAGATGAGTCTACATTCGCAACAGTATCATACTTCATTACAGGGCATTATTACCGAAATTACGCGCGAACCTTTGAGGGAAAATGCACTTGTTTTCAACGAAATTTCTATGAGAATCTATCAAATATGAAAAACAGCCAAACGTCAGAGTCACGAATTTCATCAAAAATTTTTGCAAACACTGTTAAAGAAGTAATTTACCGCTCCACTGAAAATCAAAATTTTTCTCGAATCAGTTTTTCGTATTTCCACATCGCTCTAAACTCTCTATCGTTTTCGTGATCATATCACAGAATATGCAAAACACTATGAATGAATAAGATATAAAACTCTTCTGCCTCGCTGTGGGAGAATTTTTTTGCTTGTGATTGGATTTTTCCCCAAGAAAATATACACTCACCAGCTGTTTCATCATCTTTTATAGTAGAAAAATCATCGAAATAATGAAATGACAAAACATCAGTTGGCGCATCTATTTTTCGATAGGCTTTATTGAGGTGTTGTATTTCATCGTCATGTAAAAAAGCGATATTGAGAATTCAATTTCCTTTTTCAGGGACAGTTTTTTCAATATAATCGAGAATTTTCTCGATTTTTTTCGGATCGATTTTTAGATTTTTTGGAATATGTAAAAGATGAAATCAAAACATAATTTAGAGAATTCTTATTTCTGGTTCGAGCTGGAATCAGGTCTTGAGTTTTACAATTTTTTGGGTCATTTTCACGAGCTCTATGAGATCTTCTGGTCTGCAATTTTCACCATCACTGAGGAGAAAATTTGCATGAAGATCACTCCAATAGGCTCATCCATTTCGAAATCATTTGAGTCCAACTTGTTCGATAAGCTTTCCAGCGGTATTTTCTCGGCTTGGATTTTTGAAAAAACTTCCACACGAGTTACCCTTTGGTTGTTTATTTTCTCGGAAATCGATGACATCAGCGTCGCTCGCGTATTTTTCTTTGAGCGTAGAGAGGTCAAATTCTGCACTTACCAAAAAAAGATCTCGATTTTCTTTGAGATACGATGATCGATATCAAAATCAAAGGTCATTTTGTGTGAGGTTGAGAATTTTACTATTTTTGATATCAAATACTTTTACACTTTTTACAAAAGGTCCTACTTCAAGTCCAAAACACCCCGCATTTCCTACCACAGCACCTCAGATAGAACCAGGAAGCCCTATAAATCTATGCCAGATATTTTGCTCGAAATTATCTTCAAGTTCCTGGGCAATATCACTTATGATGGCATTACTTTTCGCATGAAGTATTTTGTTTTTTGTGTCATATTCCCAGTCTTGAAGAGAATTTTTGACAATGATAGCATCAATTTTTGATGTTGAAAAAAGGATATTCGTACCACTGCTGATAAAAATAATAGGCAGATGTGTGGTTTTTGAGAAGGTATAAATTTCAGAGAGAAGAGCCACTTCATGTTCATTTTTTATTTCATAAAAATAGCGAGCCTGTACTTTTGTTTTGTAGCCAGAATAGTGTCAAACTTGGGTGTTTTCTTGCAAAAAGAGAGGAATTCCTTTCATACGAATAGGTTAGAATGTAGAGGAAAAAAGAAAAATGTTGTATGAGTCAGAATACATCCGTATTTTTTCCTTAGAGTCTTCTCATTATATATATTTTTCTTTTTTTTCCAGTTTTTCTTGAAATTTTTTTGTTTTTGAATACAATGATTGTATCTTAATTTTCTGCGTATGAGTGTCCAGTCTCTCATTCGTGCCTTATCTGTCCCCTTTTTTGTATTGTCAATTTTGGGGATTTTTTGTGCCCAAAATACTTTTGCTGCTACTGGAAACTTGCAGAATTCTTCGGGAAGTAATACGAATGCATCCACAAATATTCAAAGTACACAAACCGGGACGTTACAGTCAAATACTTCAAATACAGGAATGACTTTGACAGGAACAACACAAACAAATACACAAAATACAAGTACAGGACACACAAATACAGGAAATACTTCAACAGGGATTTCTTTGCCTTCAAATTCATGAAGTACTCAAACAGGATCTGCCCAGACTGGGTCTGTGCAAACAGGAAGTACAAATACTGGAAGTGAAGTGCAGTTTCCAGAAATCATTCCTGAATTACAACGATGGTCGTATGCTACTCTCTCTGGAAATATTCTCGCTTGTCAGAGAGAAGTTTGTCGGATAAATCTCAATTTCGAGCAAATATTCAATAATAATTACCCGAAAAGTGATTTTTTGTGTGAAATTTCTTTTGAAAATATACTCATTAAAAAATGTAATCCACCGCAATGGACTCTCACAGGAGCCAGTGAATTTGAAATAAAACTTATCCACAAGACTTCGAACCAAGAAAAGACCGAGCATTTTCAAATTGAATATCCTTTTCCTATAAATCAAACTGGATCTTCGCAAACAGGGACAACTTCAACTGGTTCGACCAGTTCAGGGGCTTCTCAAACAGGAGGGACTCAAGACCCTTTGGATCCGATAGAAGCAAATGCACTCTCCTATTCTGATAGTGATGGCGATGATAAAATTGATACTATTTTACTCTATTTTCCTGAGGTTTTGACTGGTTCGTATGTTTCAGGCAGTCTTTTATTGTATTCAAATTCTGGAGGATTGTATCACGAGAAAATAAACACGTCTTCGCACAAAATTCACTCTGTTATAGCCAGTGGAAGTACTCTTGTTGTGCGTATTGTACCGTCTGATTTTCAGAAAAAAATCCTCACCATTTCCTCAAGTACATCGAGTAATTTGCGCCTCAAAAATACAAAAAATCTTTGATTTACGACTTTGAGTGGTGCAAGTTTAAAAAAACTTTGACTGACGACTTCTTTTGAGAAGTACACAAATATCATTCATCCTCCTATTGAGATATTGCCAGTAGAAGAATATACAGGATCACTTTTCCCGACTATAATTCCCCATTTACAGCGCGCAACAGATTGATACTTATCGTGAAACACTCTTGTATGCAACCGAAACAGTTGTCGAGTCAATCTCACATGAGAAAATATATTTGATACTGATTTTAAAAAAGAAGATTTTGAGTGTCGAGTTGACTTTTGAAGTGGAAATATATTTCATTCTTGTAATCCACCACAGTATACCATTGGCCCAGAAAAATATTTTGAAATCACTCTTATTCATAAAACAAAAGGGAAGGGTATTGTCAAAAAATTTCCGATACAATTTGATATTCCAGTTGTAGAAAAGGATGAAAATCCACCGGTTATTATTATCGAAATGGATGGAAAATGGAAGGAGTACTATGAGCAGGTTGACGAATATCATCTGAAATGCTACACGGATATATGTCGTGTCAATCTTACCGCCGAAAATAGCTATGATCCTGAATGAGGAAAACTTAAATTTCTATGGCTCTATGACTTCAAAAGTGCAAGAGACTATAATCGAGCAAAGCGATCAAAAGATCCTTGAAGTGTAAAATTTGGCCGAGGAACACATGATATCTGGCTCCGAGTGGTTGATGCGAGCGGGAACCTCTCTCAGGTTCACTACAAGGTAGAAGTGCTGTGAAAACAAGAAAAGAAAAAACGAAAGAAAAAGAAAAAACGGACAAATAATAAACTTTTTTTGCCCGAAATAGTTATACAAAATCCAAAGTATGTACGAAAAACCCTCTGATGAGTGTATGTTTGCGAATCAACTCGTAAAACGTGCAGTGTCAATTTTACTCTCACAGGGACAACTCGGTGATTGAGTTATAAATGGAATATAAACAACAAAGAAATTAAAAAGAAAAATCCACGTTCGCAAAAATTTCTCCCAGGAATCTATACAGGAAATGTAGAGATATACGATAAGGAGTCGAGTCATCTTCTTTGGAAAAAAGTTTTTATTATCAAAGTGCTACAAAGAAAAAAAGTCAGGAAACAAGCATATTTTGATATCAATTCATTTCTCGGTCCAACTATTCTTATTCAAAACAAAAAATACCTCTCTTGGAAACAGAATTGAAGTCTCTTGTGTCGATCAACTCGCAAGACTTGTAGTGCAAATTTCAAGATACAAAAGCCAATAAAAGCTCTCAAATATATTTGGTATTTTGATGGCAAAAAAGTGATTTCAAAAAATCCTCGATCTCATAAATTTACTCTTGGTCGTCATAATATTAGGCTCCAAGTTGCGTATAGGAATACTGTTATTTGGGAAAAATCCTATCCGATTCAGGTCATACGATACAAGAAGCCAAAGAAAATCCGTCCTTTCAGGATTCCAGAAATTCGTATCCAAAATCCAAAATATCTCTCGAAACAAAATGAGAACCTCTATATATGTTCGTCTTCAAAAGACTATTGTAGTGCTAATTTTAAGCTTGAAAATACCGTTCGATGATATAAGTATTTTTGGGAAATGAATGGAAAAAATATAAAAAGTAAAAATCCTCGATCTCAAAAGTTTACTGCTGGAAACCACAAAATTATACTCTCTGCAAAAAATGCCAATGGGAAGTTTGTGTGGAAAAAAGAATTTTTTGTACAGGTATATACAAAAGAAAAAATCGATAAAACGGACAATTATGATACAATAAATGCTCAAAATTATGAAGAGAGAAATAAAAAACCGGAATCCACAGCTCATATTAGTTTCTTATCTCTGCTTCTTGGATTGATGATTTTTGGGAGAAAAAATAGAGAAATAGGTACATAATTTTTTAACTTTTATATATGCGAATAATACCATTTGAAACAACATACACAAAAGAACTTCAAACAATGATGCAATTACTTCGTGACTATATTGTTTCTCTTGATTTTTGGGAAGATGATATGATTACAATAGATGTTTCAAAGAATATAAAGTCAATAATACAATCATTTGAAAATAAGAAATTATTGATTTACTTGGCCCTTGAAAATCAAAAAGTTATCGGTTTTGTTTTGTGAAAAGTAAAAAATGAGAGTGACGAGGGTTCAAAAATTAAAAAAATTTGATCCATTGGTCAATTGTATGTATTTCCTGAATATCAAAAAATGGGAGTTTGAAGACATCTCATTAAAAGTATTGAGCAAGAATGTAAAAAACAATGAGCTACACATATGGTGGTTTGAGTGTTTGCAGGAAATCCGCAGGCTTTGTGATTTTATGAGAAATATTGATTTGAAAAAAGACTTATTACCCTAGGAAAGAAGATATAAGTATATTTTCTTGAACTTTTTGATAATTTGTGTATACTCTTTTTCTAGATAGGGCTTATTTCTCTCATAAAAATATGAAAAAAACACAAAGAATCTGAGTATATGGGTTTTGCACGTATCAATGAAGTATAATTGCAATTCAGAAAAAAAGATGACCATTTAAAGGGAAGCTTGATCTACCTGGCTGAAAAATAGAGCACCGCGAAGATCATATCAAAGCTTTGAAAAGAGAGCTCTCAGAAGAATTGTGACTTACAAAAAAAGACTTTGAAATTTGAAATATCCTATGAGTATGGGAAGATCACTCTCGGCATATATGGGAATGACAAGAGCACGATGAGCATATTATCGCTCTTGTTTATGGGGTTAAGGTTTTTGATATTAACCTCGATTTTAAAGAAGAGAAATGAGACAGTGAGAAGATTTTTCTCATACAAAAAAGCGACACAACTCATCCAAAAACAAATATTTTTCAGCAGGTTTTAGATTTTTATAATTCAAATATATAGTTATGTATTTTATTCTCTACGCATTTTGACTTATTGTATCCTATTTTGTTCTTGCCATGTTTCTCCAGTTCTTTTTTTACTGAAAAACGGGCAATTATTCATTTAAAATTGCTCATATTTTATATGTTCTTGTATTTTTGCTCTGTGTAATGATTTGAGTTTTTCTTATCCCAGATCCAGAGTTTGCCAATAGGATTCAGCATGCACTGGGAGGAGGTTTTATAATGGTATTTCTTTTTTATCTTTCGTGATTAGCATCGGGTGTGAAGATGACCAAAATCCAATTTTTCTTCCTCTCAATACTTGTGGCGACAGCCTTTTGAGTGGCAAATGAGTTCGCAGAATCATTGTTACAATTGCAATTTTGACTTAGATTTTCATCTTACTTAGAAGATACATGGTACGATCTGTGGGCAAATGGACTTGGTTCATTGATCGCAGCGAGTTTCTTTACATTTTTAACCAAAAAATAATATGACACTTTCACATATACCCAGAGGTCCAGAAAATGAGGAATATTACCAAGTTTTGGATAGAGTTTTGAAAGTATTGTTTCCAGAGATGGATGAAAAGCTTCGTCAAAAAAACCTTGATTTTTCAAAAGAACTTGCAGAATTTTGACAAAAAAATCATATTTCAAATATAGGAGATTTTGTTGAGAAGAAATGATATAAACTCTACGGTGCAAAACGTGTACAATGATATATAGATACTATCCTTACAGATGAAGAAAAAGAGGAAATTCTTCAGTGAAGAATTCTCCTTTGATTTCTTATGCTTGAGCCTGGAGAGCTGTATTTTGTATTGGTCTATGATAAGCAAGGAAATATCAAAAAGCTTCTCAAGAAGCTTCATGGGCAATTTGGGAGATGAATGCAGGGAAAATTTGTATAAAATATAGATACTGCACACCTTTTGTATTCAAGATAAAATGAAAATGTAAAAAAAGTCAATGTATTTACTTTTTCTTGTTTTCTTATAGGTATCAGTACTTTCTATTTTTTAGAAAAATAAATGTCAAAAAGTCAATATTAAAATTCTTGATTTTTGTCTGAAATGTATATACTGAAGTGTAGTTCTCTATCGCTCGTGCATCTGGTCGGTATTTTTCTCTACAATTTTACCGCATCCTGGGGCGGGTGCCATAGTCACCTATCGGTGTCCGGCTCGCCATACAAGTATTTTACTTGATTGTTGCACTCAGGGATAAAATATGATTTCATCCACGACGACCAGAGAATTACAAAAAAACCTACCTTATTTGGGTAGATTTTTTTGTGTTTGTGTGTTTTGTGGAGTTTTTGGTGGGGATTTCTTTTCTGGATAGACAAATGATTCTTTTTTTTGATTGTGTTGTATGTTTTCGATTTTTTCTTGAGTTTTTTTGCTCCAATCCATCACAAGAAAGACAAGTCCAGTAATTGGCGCATGAATGTTGGTATTTTTTTCAACACGAGCAAAAATCGTAATAACTGGTATCAATAGAAGAATGAAATATGGATGAGAAAATCCATAAAAGTATATTTCGAGAGCAAAGAGTACACTCAAAAATATTCCTTCTATAATGGCAGGTCGAAATATTTCATATTTTTTATTCCACAGAGATGAAAGTGTTAAAAGATTGACAAAAGGAAGGGCAATCATACCAGGATGTGTCCAGAATTTTGTATTTACGGGCACTTTTTTTGTAATTTTTTGGAAATTATCACTGTATTTTTTGCTGTATGAAATTTGTCTTTTTTGTCCGAAAGCGACCTTGAAAAATTCAAAAATATATTCTATACTGCTCATAATATGAGCTTCTATCTGATGCCAAGTAGGGATCATATCGTATATTTTGTGTACAAAAAAACTTGAATATCAAAAAATATAGACTGCATTGGCAGTAAAAAAGAGAATATAGAGAAAGGAAATAAAAAAACTTGCCGTATTGAGAGACCCACCAGCAAAAATCTGTGAGAAAAGAAACAATACGAGAAAGAAATTTGCCATTTTTGCACCGATCTTAATTTCTGGGTTTGAGTATTTCTCCGCCATAAATACTCCAACAAAAGGAAGAAATGAGGCAACAATTTGTATTTTTTGTTCTTCACTGTATTCTTGTTTTTTGAGCTGAGAGTTTGAGGAGAGTGTTTTCCACTGGAAGAGATTTTCTATTTCTATTCCTCTGTATGCTTGGTACATACCCAGAAGCAAAACTCAAAAAAGAATCGCCTCTATAATACTCAAAATAAGAGTTGGACCATATATCCCAAAAACAGAAAATGCAATCATTGGTCGCAAAAAAAGATATACGATATAGCTGAGTATACCTATAGCCATAACAAGAGAAGCGCGTTTTGCATGGTTTTGAACATACGGATCTGCGAGAGGCGTTCCTTTTCTTGCAAACAAAATAAGCGGTCAAAGAAAAAAGTATGGTATCATCGCATTGATACGAGTTTCAAGAGATTTCATAAAAAAGAGAATTATTTCTATCAATATATCATATTTTATAAGAAAAAGCAAAAGATTTTTCCCAAGAAGAAACAAAAAAGCATTTCCTATATTTTACTTTACTTTTTCTTCAAAAAAAATATAATACACCTGTTTTTTTTAAGATATTTCTTATGCTCAAAATATTTAACTTTTTTCGATTGAAAAGCTTTCAAAAATCAATCATACGCTTTCCAATAGCGGCTTTTGTCGTATTGTGCCTATCGCTCTCAGTCCTCTCTCTTATCTGGTTTTTTGAGGATGCCGAGTTTGCTATGACGATTGCTCGTTTTGCTCTTTCTGCTTCGATTGTATTTTTTCTTTCGATTGGAGCGCAGCTTTCATCAGAAGCAGGGAAGTGGAATCTTTTGATTCATATTGTCTCACAAATTCTCGTTCTTATGTTTGGGGTTTTTTTCTTTTCGACCTTTCATCTCGATAGTTCATCACCTTCTTTTTTGTACTATATTCTTGTACTTGTTGCCATTATGGGGTACGTGTTTTTTGCTCCTCATGTTCGTCGACTTTTTTCTTCAGCTGATTCCAATAAGCTCTACTATCCCTATTTTCTGGGCACACTTTTTGCCTTTATGGTGTCCTTAGTTTTTGGTATTGTATTTGTTATACTTGGTTTGATCGCTCTGCATTCAACTTTTTTCTTGTTTAATATTTCGGATTATATACTTCTTTGAAAACTTTCAAGCAGTTGGATGGTAATTTGATGTCTCTTTCTTGCGCCACTGTTTTGAATGTCTCGTATTCCAGATAAAGATCATTTTTATGAACTGGTTCATTACAAAAAGCAGGCGTGGCATTTTATGGTAGAATATTTATTTTTGCCATTTACTGTTATTTATTTCCTTATTCTCTATTCGTATAGTATTTTTGTGCTTGCAGATTTTGGTAATTGGCCTCGTGGAATTATCAGTTGGATGGTCATTGGTTTTTCGACGCTTGGATATTTTACCTATATTCTCTCATATTCACTGCAAGAAAATCATAAGTATATTGCGCTGTTTCGAAAATTCTTTCCATGGGTTGTTATCCCGCAGCTTGGTATGCTTTTTTATGCAATATATTTACGAATACATCAATTTGACCTGACAATAAATCGCTACCTCGTTGTCCTTTTTGGAATTTGGCTTTTGATTGTTTCGCTGTATTTGGTGTTTTCTCGTCGTAAGTTTCTGGCTTTTATTCCATTGTTTTTAACGACTCTTATTTTGATATTTTCTGTTTGACCATGGTCGGTGTTCGAGCTTCCAGGTCAGAGACAACTTGATAGACTCAAAGAAAATTTGACTCAAGCGAATATGCTTGAAAATGGGAAAATTATTCCCCCAACTTCGGTAGAACATATTGATAAAAAAATCCTGACTGAAATTTATGAAGGAGTGAGATATCTTTGTTATAGTCATAATTGTCTGCCGATGAAAGGTCTTTTTCCAGATATTTTTGAGCAGAATACCCAAAAGAAGATGAATCGATGGAAAATTCAAAATGATATTACCACACTTCTCAAAGTATCGCATGGTGAGTATATGGATCAGAAAAATATTTCTTATATGAATATTCGAAATTCTCAGATAGAAACAGTAATTGATATTTCAAAATATGAAAAAATGTTTCAGAAAAGATACCAAGTAGCGATAAAAAAAGATGTATTTTTTATTGACCAAAAAGAGCAAAAGCTCAAAGTATTTGACAGCGATGGAAATGAAGATGCAATTGATATATCACACATTTTCAAGAAACTACTAGAACTGGCAGAAAAACAAAATTTTGAATATTGACCATATGATTTACAGGCAAATCTTAATTTTGAAATTGCCAACAAGAATACACAATATTTACTGATATTTGATAATGTTTCTTTTAGGAAAAAATGATGAGAATGGAATGTCGAACATATCGGCGAAAGAATGCTCTTAATTTGAGAGAAACAATAATTTTTATTTTTCAATTTTTTTATGTCACATACAGCTATTTCCCAGGAAATCCGATCCAAGCTGGATAATCCAGGATTTCCAGATTTTCAATTTTTTGTTCAAGATGCGGTTTTGGATGCAAGTCTTGATACGCTGCGTACTCTTCTTGCAGAAGAAAAAAAAGATTTCGAAACTCTTATCAAAAAACCTATCGAGCAAATTACTTTCGATGATCTTGAAGATGATAGTCTTCTTGATTATTTTTGGGCGATTTTGAATCATCTCGAAAGTGTGTCAAGCAGTGAAAAAACTCGCCAAATTATCAATACTTTTATGCCGGAGATGCAGGATCTTGGGAATGAAATCGCATACAGCAAAGCGTACTTTGATCGTATTAAATACCTCTTTGAAAATGCAGATCTCGACTCTGATCAAAAACGAGTTCTAGAGCTCTCACTTCAAGGTTTTCGAGATCGAGGAATTGATCTTCCAGAAGACCAGCAAAATCGAGTCAAAGACCTCAACAAAAAACTTGCGCAGCTTTCCGAAAAATTTACGCACAATATTGTCGATGAAGAAAAAACATTTTCATATACCGTTGAGAATTTTGATGATGTCAAGGAATTACCAGAAGATATTTTGAAAAAATATGAAAAAGATGGAAAATGGATTTTTGACGCAGATCCGACCGCCTATCAAGCAATTATGAAGTATGCACCTGGCAGACAGCTTCGAAAGGATTTCGAAACCGCCAAATCGCGAGTGTGTTCAAGCGGAAACTACGATAATCGCCAAAATGTGCTTGATATTCTTAAATACTGCCAAGAAAAAGCCAAAATTCTCGGATACAAAACTGCGGCGCATATGAGTTTGCAGCCAAAAATGGCAAATTCCCCAGAGGAAGTAATCGATCTTATGAGTGGGATTTCACAAAAAGCGAAGATAAAAGTCAAAAGCGAGTTTGAGGAAATAAAAGAGTATTTTGACTTAGATACGCTCGAAAGCTACGATGTGCCATACTATGCTCGAAAACTTCAAAATGAAAAATATGCCCTCGACGAGCAAGAACTCAAAAAGTATTTTGAACTTGAAAATTCACTTGATTATATGCTGGGTTTCATCGAAAAATTTTATGATGTTGCATTCAAGAAAATTGATATCAAAAGCTATCATGATGATGTGCGCGTCTATGGGGTATATCGTGACGACAAGCTTATTGCCTACTATTTTATGGATTTATTTTATCGGGAAGGTAAGCGGCCATGAGCGTGGGCTAATAATTTGCGATCGAAATTTATACCGCCGAAAACCACAAATGCGAAATCAAGCTCAAAATGACAGAAGGTAGAAAAAATTCCTGTTGTTCTCAATGTCTGTAATTTTATGAAAAATGAAGATGGAAAAACCACGCTCTACAAACGAGATGTGGAGACAATTTTTCACGAATTTGGACATGCACTTCACGAAATGCTCTCACAAAGTAAATACAGCTCACTCTCTGGATTTGGGGTTGAATGGGATTTTGTCGAGCTTCCAAGTCAGCTCCTAGAAAATTGGGTCAAGGATACCAGCAGTCTTAAGAAACTCTCTGGGCATGTAGAAACAGGAAAAAGTATTCCGGACACAATGATAGAAACCATAGAAAAACTCAAAACATTTATGGGTGGAAATTTTGTGGTTCGACAAAATGAATTTGCTCTCATGGATATGAATCTCTATTCTGGTGAGGTTCCAAATGATGTCGAGGCGCTTGATGCAAAAATACTTGACCTTGTCAATATGTATAGCATTTGGCATCGAGAAAAATGATACAGTCAGTACACAAGTTTTGGGCATATTTTTGGTGGAGGATACGCGGCTGGATACTATTCATATATGTGGGCAGAAATTCTCGAAGCCGATGTCTTTGCTCGGATCAAGGAAATGGGAATGTTTGATCCAAAAACTGGAAAAAAACTCTTCGATACTCTTATCGGACAGGGAGCTCGAAAACCAGCTGAGGAATTATTTGAGGATTTTATGGGACGAAAAGTTGATGATACTGCCTTTATGAAGCGACACGGACTGATATAGTTATATAATCCTCTCTCTATAAACTTGCATAATATAGATATTTATATATAATATAATTATATTATATAATATTATTGTTTTATGAATGTTCATAATCACACCGAAGTTCAAAAAAATTCTCTTATTGATGTAGGAAAATTTGGAAAAATACCGAAATGGGACGCAAAAAAATTGATACAAATTATATCTCCTGTCGGAACACAAAAATGAAATATTTATACAAAACGAAAACTATCACAGGTGCAATCTCTCAAAAAAAGCCGAGAAATATATAGTGAGCCGAATAAGAATATGGCTCGTTTTACAAGTATACATTCTCCAAAAGAATTGTCCGAAAAACAAGAGTCCTCTCGAGAAGTAATATGGTTAACATGAATTGCACATAGAAATCCTTATGGTCAAATAGATTTTTATACAGAATTTCATGAAAATCATAATGCAACATTTACTTTTGTGGATAACCCAAAAGAAAGTTATAATTTACCACAAATAGCTCTGCAGTTTGTGGATTATCTTGCACAGAGAATAGAGCAAGATCCAGCAAGGGAATTTATAATTTTTTCTGTTTCAATGGGCGAAGTTTGGGTACGAGAGGTATATGCTATTCTTAACCAACCTCAGTATCAATATATTCTTGAAAAAATCAAACATAATATTTCTGTGTGTGGAGCTTCTGAGTTTGAAAATTTGAGTACTCTGGCAAAAATCTCTTCTCAACTTGCCATCAGTGATATTGGTAAACAATTTCTTTGATGGTATTCAAAGCATGTTTTTAATAGAACGAAAAATATACTTGATAATAAAGCTTTTAGTCCACGATGAAAAAAGTTTGATACCATTCTACAAGAAGCTTATGGTCGAATGAAAAGACTAAGAGAACAATATACTAATCTCCAAAAAAATACTTCTGCACAAAAAAATATCGGAAAACATCTCAATGACAGACATAGACAACGATGACGAACGAGTCTCACGAAAGCTCATTTTGATATATTTACATTGATTAAGAATACAAAAGTTCATTCTTGACTTAAAACACCACCTGCCACAATACTTTTTAGTTCTGATGATATGATTTATCAGAAACCAGAAGAAAATGCTCATAATGTGGCACGATTTTACTCTCATGCTACCGAAATATCACTTCCGGATGCTGGGCATGTAGATGTGGTATTTCAATCAAGAAAATATTTAGATGCTGTCAAAAAAACTATGGGCGATATTTGGCCGAAGGAAAAATAATGTTTATATGAAAGATATTATAAAAATAAATTTACATTTTTTTAGTTTTTTCTATAATAGATGAAAATTTTTTCTATGCCCACCTTTTCAGCCATCATCCCCGCGTACAATGAATGACCAAGAATCGAGGAAATGATCGATGCGGTTCTTTGATGCAAGGAACTCGATGAAATCATCATCATAAATGATGGTTCAACCGATGATACTTGGGAAAAAATTCAAACAATCAAAGATCCACGATGTATCAAAATGAATAATACAAAAAATTGTGGAAAAATGAAAAGTGTAATGAGAGCAATAAAAAAATCAAATTGAGACTATATTGTCATGATCGATTCAGATTTGATTGGACTTAAATCATACCATATAAAACAATTGATAGATCCAATTATGACTCAACTGTGTGATACCACACTTTCTTTGCGAGACAATAGTCTGCGTATTTATAAACTTCTCAAGACCGATTTTGTATCATGAGAGCGCGTTATACCAAAAGAAATTTTTGAAGATACTGCCTTTTTTGTTGGAAAGAGTTTTTGACTTGAAGTCAAAATAAATGAGAAGATTTTAGAAAAAAATCTCATACGAGGAAATGTAAAACTCAAATGAGTGATTACTCCAAATAAATCAAAAAAAATAGGTTTTTTTGCAGGGACTTGGGCAGATATAAAAATGGTAGGAGAAATTCTCTGTGTTTTACCTTTTTATAGGGTGATTTATCAATTATTCGCTTTTTCCCGATTCTCTAATCGAGCACGATTTTTTTCTTCGCCTCGAAAAAAGTTATAAAATCTTTTGCTTTTTTTATATTTGTCATTACAATGAAATTACAAATATAATTTTTAAATATGGCTCCTTCAACAGCTTCAAATGATACCGTCTATCAATTTCGTCTTGGAAAACAAGAAAAAGAAGAGTCTTTTTCAGTGATAAAAAGTTATGGCATGAAACCTTCACAGGCAATACGAATGTTTTTGCAAGAAGTTTGAAAAACCAAAAAAATCCCATTGTCTCTGGATTATACACCAAATGAGAAAACAAAAAAAGTACTTCGAACTCCAAAAGAAAAGCTCGGATTTACTCCTGTAGAAAATGCAAGTGACTTACTTAAAATATAATTGCTATGCGAACAATTCAACAGTCAAGAGTATTTCGAAAAAATCTGAAAAAAGCGAAAAGTCGATGAAAAGACCTCACAAAACTTGTGAGAGTGATAGAGTTACTCCAGAAAGATGCAAAGCTTCCACCGTATTTACGGGATCATGCACTTGGTGGTGAATTTATAGGCTTTCGCGATTGTCATATTGAACCTGATTGGGTTCTTATTTATAAAAAAGAATGAAATACTCTTCTTTTACTCTATATGACTGGTTCACATGCTGATTTATTTTAGATCTTCGTTCGTAATCGAGCACGATTTTTTTCTTCGGCGTCTCAAAAACCAAAAAATACAAAGAACAATACATAGAAAGACTCCACCAACAAGTAGATACTCGAGCCATCATGGATGGTGATTTTCAAAAAAAGTTTTTACAATGATGAGATTATAACCCAGAAGTACTGCGATTACTGGTGTTGGAATACAGCTGACAAGAGAGGTGAGAATATATTTTGTTGTTGGGATTTTGGTCTGTCCGAGATACGTCAATCCAATTGGTGGAGCATAAGGAGTGAATTTGATAATCCACAGTGAGAAAAGAAGATTTTTATGGATTTTCTCATCAAGAGAAGCTAGAAATCACTTTTTGACTTTTTTGGATTTCTGCATTTGTTTTTTTCTCCACGAAAATCCAAATCGTCCTGCAAAGAAAAAAAGCATATCACCAACAACATCGCCCAGCCAACCGAGAATCGCTATCACATAAATATCAAAAATTCCCTGAGAAGCCAAAAAAGCAGCGATAATTACCACGATTGGGCCTTCGATCACTGTAAGTCCAAACACGAGAATATAGCCATATGTTTGCAGTGAGGCAACAAGGCCCGAGTGCAAAAGCACATCAGTATTAAAAATTTCAGAAATCGACATGAGTATAATTGATAGGAATTTGCGATTGAATAAAGGTTTTTTGGTAGTTTTTCCAGTTGTATTTTTTTATATCTTCACAAATATCTTGCGTATTTAGTTTCAGCGCTGTTTCGATACCACTTTCGAGATTTTCCTCTTCTGACACAAGTACACCACTGACTCCATTTTTGACAACGCCGCGCATAGTCTCTAAGTCATAGGCAACAACTGGCGTTCCACATGCCAGAGCTTCAAGATTGACGAGCCCAAGAGTATCAGTTTTTGATGGAAAGACAAATACATCACTTTCTTGATATATACGTGCAAGCTCTTCTCATTTTTTGACGCCGAGAAATTTCGCCGTTGGATACATCGCTTCGAGCTCTTCTCGCAGTGGCCCATCACCGACGACGATTTTTTCGTAGTCATCACTTATTTTGAGGAAATCTTCTATGTTTTTTTCGACAGCAATTCGCCCGACAAAAAGCAATCTTGGTTTCGAATGTGTTGATTTTTGTCATGCTGGCAGCTTAAAAATCTCATGATCGATTCCAAGTGGTACAATTTCAAAAGACTTATACCCTTCGTTTTCGAGATATTTCTGGACTCCTTTGTGTGAGATAAAAATTTTTGCCGAGACATCATGAATAAACCGCAGGTATCGATGAACAATAGAAGGTCGAATCAGTCGATTTCGCAGATACAAATACTCTGGAAATTTGGTATGAAAGGTGGTTGTATAGGGGATTTTGTATTTTTTGCATACAAAAGCCGCTGTGAAGCCAATTGGACCTTCTGTCATGATATGCACAGCATCAGGTCGAATCTCTTCAATTTTTTTGAAAATTTTCTGAGGAAAAGCCAGTGAAAGTCGAATTTCTTTGTAACCGATAAAAGGAACGCTGACAAAATTGTCAGATGAGACGACTTCGATATTTGTATTTGCGTCAAATGGTAGAGTCAAGTAATCAAGACATCGAGTGACGCCATTTGTCTGGCAGGAATGCGTGTCAGTAAGGATAAGAATTTTTCGAATCATGCGAGAGAATAATTGCCAGAAATTATATACAAAATGCAAGAAATCGCAACTTTATTTGCGTATAATGCAAAAATATGCTATAATTTGCATATCAAATAACTTCCAGCTATAATATGCTCAATGAAAATACACTTTTGGAATATATCAAAAATTCACATTTCATAGAAGTAATTCTCAAAAAGAATTTGATCCGCTATTTTAATTCACTCTCTCATAGACAAATTCAATTTTTGCTTGCATATTTCAGAAAACAGAAAAAAGAAATACTACGTACAATGGCGAGTTTCAAAGACAAGGATGATTTTTCTTTTGAAGAGATGAAAACCCAAATTGACCAAGCGAGTAAACGTATACTCCAAAAACAAGAACAGAGGGAAGAAAATACAGACTCGGATGATGTATTACAATTATTATATACAATATACTAATTTATGGAAAGAACCAGATCGACAGAACATACGCGTATTCTTGGAGAACAAAAGCGATGACCCGAAATTTCTCAAGACGAGAAGTTCGAAAAGCTCCTCGCTTCTCTCCAAAGTGATAAATTTTCACTTCTTGATCTTGAGGGTATACTCATCGGTTTAGCAGATGTAAATCCAAGTATTCGACCCTATGTCAAGGACTACGCACATCAAAACTCACAAAATATCAAATCACTTCTCAGACAAGCAAGCCAAAGTTCAAGTATTTCAAAAAAAGCAGCCCAAACTCCAGAAAGTTCGAAAGAAAATCATAATACAAAAGATGATCTCGAATGACTTAAAACAGAGCTTGCAAATATCTGACTCGATATATCTGGGATATCAAGAGAATATGAACAGTATATAGAACATAATTTACGCTCGCTTCCCAAAGAATCCAAACAAAAAATACAACTCTCTCTCAAAAACAAGCTCACACAAATACAAAACGATATCTCCCAGCTCAAAATACAAGAACAAGAAAGATATGGAAATCTCGACAGGTTCAGTGAAAATAGGTGGATTATACACAATAAAATCCAAGAGCATCTCTCTTTTGTCAATGACAAGCTCTTACCAAGTCTGGAAGTATATCTCAAGCTCCAGTCTTGAGAACATATACCAAAGAAATTTCAAAACAGATTGGATTTCTCTGGTGGAGTTGTTGGGCGAGCCACTCCAAGAAACCCGCTCTATATTGATGTAGAATCATATCAAGAAGAAATACAAGAGCTCTTGTGAGCACCAGTTGATGAGAGTTGAGATTTTGATGAATGATTTTTTTCAACTCAAAACCTCCTTGATGCGGACAATGAAGTCCATGAACATCTGTTTCAAGAATTATGAATACAAACAAAAGAGATAAATCTCTTGAATGAAAAAGATAGAGAAATAGAAGAACAAGCAAAACTCTACTTTGTAGCTGCAATTGCTGTTCAAGTGTGAGGTGAAATACTTGGATGACCTGCATGAATGATGATTTGAGCTTGAGTCGATTTACATGATACGTTTAGTCATGAAGAAACCCTTTTGAAAATAGTTCAAGCTGCTTGATTGGTAGATACGAGTTTCCGAATGGAGAAAACTTGGGTCGACAATGTACTGGCAGGACTCTGAATCTTTCCTTGAGCCACTCAAATAATAAAAGGTTCAAAATTAGCAAAATATTTAGATAGTGTTGATCCAAAGGCTTTTAAAAAAGCTGTGGAGAGAGTGAAAGAAGTATTGTGAGTAAGTAAGAAAACAAATATTAATAAAACTAATAAAATAGAAAAATTAGCAAATAATGAATTATTAAGTATAATTGATAAAGAATTTAAAGATTATACATATTTTAAGGATGTATTAAATAAATTTATTTTAGATGATAAACATCCTATGAATATAGTTAATTATCTTAAAAATAATGAAACTAGAGATTTTACAATAACTCAATTAAAAGAAATATTAAAACTCTGAGAAAAAAATATTTCACAAAAAGAAATGGTTAGCATTATAAATGCTATATATGAGTGAGAAAGTATTTTGTTAAAATCAAATAACATAAAAAGACTTGAAGATTTAAAAAATATATTATTAGAATCCAATCCAAAACTATTTGAAATATGATGAGAAACTTCATATGAACAAAATAAAATTCTAAGAGCTCATGCTGAAAGATTATCAAGTGATATACTTCCTTCATTAAAAACTAAATTAAATAATGTAATATCAGATATTCCTATTAAAGATTGATTTCCAGCAATAAATGTAAGAGC
>PDRA01000033.1 GCA_002747975.1 Candidatus Altimarinota bacterium
CAGTGCAGAATTATGGGTTTCTCGGTTCTCTGATTGCTCTTCTTGTTTTGGATCTTGAGTTTTCTGTGGCGTATTTTCTTCTGTTGGAGTTCTTTCTCAATTTACCTCTTGTTCTGGGTCCTGAGGTTTTTGGGCTCCATCTTCTTTTGTTGGAGTTTTTTCTGGTTTTTCAAGAGCGTTATATTCTGCGATTAAACTCACTATTCCATCGAAATTAGCTGTAAAGAAATATCTCCCTCGTTCTTCATTTAAAATTCAAGATATTATCGAAACAAAATTAGAATACTTGCCTGAAAAAAAATTCGACAAATATCTTGCAAGAAAACCTGTTTTATTTTTTGAATCTGTATGTCAGCTTTTTTTATATACTTCAAAGAGCGGCTGAGCGTAAAGTGTAAGAATCTTTTCAAGAAGTTCTTTTCGTTCTTTTGAAGAAAAATAAGAAATATAATGACTTACACGCTCCTGAGAAGAAGCAAAAAAGTTTTCAATTTCTTCTCTTGTTTCAAGAGGGATTTTTTGATCTTCTTCTTTTGTCTGGCCAGCTGACTCTTGAATTTCTCCCAAGTTTTTAAGAGCATTGTATTCTGCGATTAACTTGACTATTCCTTTGAAATGATATCCAAAAAAATAATTCCCTCATTTTTCACTCAAAGTTGATCATACATATGTATTGAGAGCGCTGTACAATTTTCAAGAAGATTCAGAGAGATACCTTTTGAGAAAGTTTGTCTTATTTTTTGAACTTGTACGTCAGTTTTTTCTGTATACTTCAAAAAGCGGTTGAACATAGAGTATGAGAATATTTTCAAGGAGTTCTTTTCGTTTTTTCGCAGAAAAACGAGGCGTATAGTAGGCTACTTGCTCTTCGGGAAGACTAAAAAGAGCTTCTATTTCTTCTCTTGTTTCAAGAGAGAGTTCTTTCTCAGCAACCAAAAGTTTTTGGAAGTTTTCCTTATAACTTCATTGTGTATTTTGAATTTCGTCTGTGTCAGGATCTTCTCTTTGTGTTTCGGGCTCTCAAGCTTCACTTGTCGTATTTTGATTCTCTACATCAGTACGAGCTTCATCTACTGCGGTAGGCTGATTCTTTTTTTGGGAGAGGGATGGATTGAGAAGTCCAGCCATAGCAGTATCGATGCTTTTTCGTATCAAAAATTGAATTTGCTCAATTTGCTGCCACTGTAAATTATCAACCTCTCCTTCGATTTGGTAGTTTTCAAGAGTAGTAAATGTATGAAATCTGACAATATATCCAAGACTTTTACAGTCCAATTCAAGTCAAAATTGCTCTCTGAAATCGGTAATAAAACTCACCGCAGAAAAATCCAAACGCTCTGGATACTTTCATCGAAGCACATCTACCAGTAATCTCACTCCATCATCAATATTATGTTTTCGAGCAAGGGAATTGATTTGCTTGTTAAATTCAGGATTTTTCCTGCTTTGTTTGATAAGTCCTGCTGCCAGATCAAATTGATTTTGGCAATATATATTATGAGGAAGTTCGACAGAAATAAGTGTATTCATAGAATATTAAAAATTAATTATACAACATATAATATAAATATACTTTGATATGTCAATATTTTTAAAGGACTTTTTTAAAAAAACCTATATCTCTGCTTGAAACATAGGTTTATTACTCTAATGCAAATATTTGTAATTAGGAAAGTGCGTAGTTTTCTTCGAGCGCTTTGATACGATTTTCGAGTTTTGGATGGGTTGAAAACATACTATCAGGTTCTGTTATCATAAAAGCAGTCATTCGTGAATTTTTTTGAGTTTTTGCGAGCTCTTGCATGCTTTGAAGTTTTTTGAGTCCAGAAATCATTTTTGCTTTCGAAGTGTATTTTGCTCCACCCAGATCAGCTCTATACTCTCGGATTCGAGAGAAGTACATCACCACAAAAGAAGCCAGTATTCCAAAAAGGATCTGGAAAAGTATATAGACAAGGTTGTAGGCAAGAAATCCCATCTCTTCATCAAGGAAGTTTTGAACCGCTCGAGCTGCCAATTTTGCAAAGAAGATTACAAAAGTATTGACCACTCCCTGAATAAGCGTAAGGGTGACCATATCTCCATTGAGGATGTGGGCCATTTCATGTCCGACGACACCCTCGATTTGATCATTGTCCATATGTTCGAGAAGCCCTGTTGATACGGCAACAAGTGAGCTATTTTTTGTCGCTCCCGTGGCAAAAGCATTTGGATCTTCACTCTGATAGTATCCAACTTCTGGCATGGTAATATTATTTTCGCGGGCAATTCGCTCAACGGTATTGTAGACAAGTGAGAGTTTTGGATCGCCCGCAGCAGACTGACTATCGAGAAGCTGGATAGAGTAGGCTTTTTTTGCCATCCATCGACTGATCCACAAAGAGATAAAAGCACCGGCAAAACCGATAACCATCGATGAAATAAACATTCCAGTATAGCTGGTAGATTCGAGACTAGGGAAGAAAATTCTGAGAATAGAAAAAATTATTCCAATCACCACCATGATGGCGATATTAGTGAGAATAAAAAAGAGAAATCGCTTTGCGTATTGCATAATGTATAATTTTTATTAAAAAAAATAAAGCTCGTCTATTATATTGTTTTTGAGGAAAAGTCAATCAAAAGTGGAAGTAAAAAAACAAAATTCCACGGTATGGATTTATTTATTTTTCGCCTATTTTTTAATCCGATCAGCATTTTCTGATTGTGCATTTGTAGAACCATCTCACAATCTGTCTTGCACTTTTTGAGAGGTGTTTTTTACAACTCATAAATGTGTTCAAGCTTCTATTTCTTCCTGAACTCGACGAATTTGTTCAGCAGCTTGTTTATCTGTAAGAAGTCATAAATATAAAGTCCGTGTACCTGTTTTATCTGGCATATATACGAAATATTAAAAAATTATTACAAGAATATATTATATAAAAATATTATTTTGTCAAGATAATTATTTTGACAAAACTGTATTCATTTCTAATATAGAAATATATTTTTTCAAAATTATGGATGGTAATTATTTACAGATCAAGGTAGTGGCAGATATACTCTGATACATATCAGGAATTTTAGCAGGATTTATATTTTATAAACTTTTTTTTCAAAAAGAAAATATTTTTGTTCCTTTTCGAAATAACGAAGAGAAGCTTTTTTATTATCTTTCTGTCTTAGCCGGTGCAATGTTTTTTGGGATTTTTGTTTCGACGCTTGATTGGTATCTCTTGCGAGGACTCAATGAAATAGAGAAGGGGATTGTCCTTTCAAAAACTGTTGCCTGAGCGATTGCTGGTGGCGTTATCAGTTCAGAAATATTTAAAAAAATATATGCAATCAAATTTAACACATGAGTCCTTTTTGTCCCGAGTCTGATTATCGGTATTCTTGTCGGGAGAATAGGAGCATTTTTTATCGGACTTCGAGACAATACACATGGAATTGCAACCAATCTCCCTTGGGGATACGATTATTGAGATGGGATTTTGCGTCATCCAGCACAAATATATGAAATCATAGTCCTCTTTTTTATCTTGATAATTTTTGTTTTTTGCATACACTACAAGAAAACTTGGATTATGAAGAATGGATTTTTCTTGTTTACGCTCATGTATTTTTCATATCGATTTCTGGTCGGATTTGTGATGCCATACAGTCACTTCTGGCTTGGACTCAATTCGATTCAAGTTGTCTCAATTGCCATGATAGTCTACTCAATATACAAACTCAAAAAATATTCTTAAATACTCACTCTCATGAAACATAAGAAAAAAAATTCAACACTCCCCATAATCTACAAAATACTTTTTTTTACTTTTTCTCTTTGAATTATTATAGCATGAGGATTTATGGTGCTATGTTGATGATCATTTTTACTAACACCCTACTGAGAAGAAATAGCATTTCCAAGTATTATTTTTTGAATTTGATTTTGTATACTGGGCATCTACCTTATTCCTAAGCGACATACACTCTTAAAATCAAAACTCATACAAATAGAACTTATTATCTTTTGAATAATCCTTATTTTCATTCTTTTAGTTATGGGGAAATTTCTTTAATATCAATCCTGTTTTGAATATCTATTAATTATATTTTATGAAGCCAAAACGCACAGTCATTATTACACTTTGTATAGCACTATCATTTCTCTGTGCTCTTTCTTTATTTTTGTATTGATTGCTTTTAATATCTATATGATGAAACCTTGTATGAATGCTTATAAACTGATTATGAGTTTTATTCTTTATATTGGCTATTTATCTACTCATACGGAAAAATGCTATAACAAAAGAAGATAAACTCTTTTGAATGTGAAAAGTATGATTTATTATTGCGTCTATTTTTATAATTGTCCTCTGATTATTTATGGCAACATGCTGATGATTTTTCTTTTTGATTGATTATCTTCGGATAGCATCACTTCAATTGCCTTCTATTATTATTTGAATTGGAGCTTTTGTACTTGGTATTTATTTAATTAGAAAAAGACAAAGTCTATCTATTGGAGAAAAGCTCAAGATTCTATTGGCAGTACTCTCTCTACTCTTTATGTGTATAATATGAGAATTATTATTATTCAGTTATTCTATTTCTATTTTATCCTAAATCACAAAAAATGGCATTTTATAATCAAACCTACGACAAATTTCTCGAATCAACACAGAGCTTTTGTCATAATTGCAATAATATTTCTCGGCTTATAGAAGCGCAAGTCGTTGTCAAAGATAATGAAGTTTTTTTGCGTAAATTTTGCACCGAGTGTGGAGAAGTATGGTCAAAAACCTCAACCGATTATGAGTACTACAAAATGTGTAATGACTTCCTCAAACAGCCCGATCTTCCTGAACAGGCCCTCACCCCAGTAAAACACGGCTGTCCATGGGATTGCTGAGTCTGTGAACAGCACCAAAATCACCCCTGTCTTGCTCTTTTTAATGTGATTGATGAGTGTAATATGCGCTGTAATATTTGCTACCATATGTCTGAACCTGGTGCTGGAAATCCTCGAAGTATGCAAGACATTAAAAAAATGCACGAAACTCTATTGAAAGTCGAGTCAGAACCTGATATTATCCAGGTGACCGGTGGCGAACCAACCTTGCACCCAGAAATTTTAGATATCCTAAAATATTTAAAAAAATGACCAGTTCGCCATCTGATGATAAATACCAATGGTATACGAATTTCACATGATGAAAACTTTGTCAAAGAACTAAAAAAACTTGGAGGAGGATTTGAAGTCTATCTACAGTTTGATTCACTCAAAAGTGAAGCGCTCAAAACCATTCGAAACCAAGATATGAGAAAAATCCGCCAAAAAGCTCTGGCTATGCTCCAAAAATACAATATTTCAACCAGTCTCGTGTGTGTCATCGAAAAATGAGTCAATGATAATGAAATCGAGGATTTAATTCAATTTGCACAAGAGCAAGATTGTGTGCGTGGAATCGTATTCCAACCCGTACAAGAAGCCGGTCGTGTACAGGCAGATGGAGATTTTCGAATCACACTTTCAGAAATTCGTCAGAAAGTAATTGATGCAAACAATAGTTTTACAGCAGCAGATATGATTCCTCTTCCATGTGATCCACACAAGATTTGTGTCGGATATGCCGCAAAAACTAAAAAAGATGGAAAAGTAAATATTCTTCCTGTCACAGGGAAAATCCCTCGTGAGATGATCACCGGACAAAAAGGAACCATTGCATTTGAACAAGATAAAGATTTTGTAAAAACGGTGATTGATACGGTTTCACTTGACACGGCTCTCAGTAGTTCAATTGTCCTCAAAGACAAGGTAAAACAACAGCTATTTTGTTGTTGGCCTGATTTTCTTGCTCCAAAAAACATGGGCTATGAAAATGTATTTCGTATCGTGATTATGGAATTTACCGATGCCTATAATTTTGATTCAACCAATATAAAAAGAGAGTGTAATTTTATGATTGAACCTAATAAAGCTATTCCATTTTCGACGTATAATATGATCTACGGACCAAAAATAGAGGCAATTCGAAAGGCAAAAAATCGGATACAAAAAAAGAGCTAATCATTTCTAAAATGACTGTGAAAATCAAAAAATGTATTATTACAAATATTTGCAATAATACATTCAATGTGTAATTACTTCGTCAAAATATCTACTCATTTTCTTGTCACTGCCATGGTATGCTCCCATTGTGCTGAAAGCAATCCATCTTTTGTGTAAGCAGTCCAACCATCACTTTGATCGAGGCGAACTCCCCATTTTCCGATATTTATCATTGGTTCTATTGTGAAAACCATTCACTCTTTCATTTTTGGTCCAGTGTTTTTTTGAGCTCTATGAAAAACATACGGCTCTTCATGAAACGCCAGTCCCACACCATGACCGGTAAAATCTCGAACAACAGAATAACCACGAGCCTCAGCAAATTGCGAAATTGCATAGCCAATATTTCCAAAATGATTCCCTGGTCGCACTTCTCGAATCCCAATTTCAAGACACTCTTTTGTAATATCGATAAGTTTTTGAGCCTCTTGAGAGACTTTTCCAACCGTATACATACGAGACGCATCTCCAAAATATCCATCAAGAATCGTCGTGATATCAATATTGAGGATATCACCTTCTTTGAGTTTTTTATCGGCAGATGGAATCCCATGACAGACGACTTCATTGACAGAAATGCACGATGCGCGTGGATAGCCTCATTTTCACCACTGATTGTTTCCTTTGTAGAGAAGGGTGGCAGAGCGTCCACCATGCTTGAGAATATAGGCATTGATAATATTATCAAGCTCAAGCGTCGATACACCTGGTTTGACATAAGCTCCTATCATTTCAAGTGCACCGGCTGTAATTTTTCCAGCCTTTCGGATTCACTCTATTTGAGTTGGAGTTTTGATAAGAATTTTTCACATAAGAGAGAAATTAGAGTTTAGAATTTAGAAGGTAGAATTTAGGCTTTTTGTTTTTCTTTTCCTTGTTTCTCATTTCGACATTTTTTCGTTTTCATCTTCTTTAGTATTTCGATCCTATAGGAAAAATTTGAACTGTTTGAGAAATTTTTTTAAAGAAAAATTTTGAGTTTTCAAATTTTAGAAATATCAAAGAAGGAGAATGAAAACCAAAAATGGAGAATCAGAGAAATGGTTTTTGATACTTTTTGGCAGCAAAAAGTATAGAAAGTGAAAGTGCAATGGTTTTTAGGAAAAAATTTATCCATTGGTTGAATGCTGAACCAAAGTCTGGAATAATGGATACTATTTTTTTAGATAAAAAAGTAAGAGATTCTGAAGCAAGTCCAGGAGACGATGTTATTTTTTATGCAATGACCTCCCGTGGTTTTGACCCATTAGCTGGTCATACGATTTCCATTTCTTCGAGGATATCAACCACACGAGCCGCACGACCATAGCCGAGATTGAGATGTCGCTGAAGCATACTCGTCGAGCATTTTCCCTGTTCTTTGACAAGAAGAATAGCCTCTTCTACAATTTTTGGATCTTCATTGAATTTCCCCAGTCCACCAACACTGCCTTCAAAATTTCCCCGATCATCACCGCCATTTGCAATACTTTCATCCTGAATTTCCTTGAGCATTTCTGGATCAATAGTGCGTTTAATATGATTGACAACAGACTCAACCTCTTCTGTATCGACATACATTCCCTGAATACGAGTCGGACTCATAGAACCAGTTGGTGAATAGAGCATATCTCCCATACCAAGCAAATCCTCCGCACCAGTACTATCGAGAATAGTGCGAGAATCTATTTGCGAAGCAACGGTAAATGCAATACGAGAAGGTACATTTGCCTTGATAAGACCAGTAATCACATCGACACTTGGACGCTGAGTTGCTAGTATCATATGGATTCCAGTTGCACGAGCCTTTTGTGCAAGGCGAGAAATACAAGTTTCAACCGACTTTTTGTCTCCACTCATCATCAAATCAGCCAGCTCATCAATCACAAAAACAATAGCGGGAAGCCGATCTTTTGCATCTACTTTTTTGTTGTATTCTGCGAGATTTTTGGTTCGAATTTTCGTAAGGACACTGTAGCGCCTTTCCATTTCAGCGACTGCCCACTTGAGCGCATTGAGCGCTTTATCAGCCGTATTGATAACTGGTGTGAGAAGATGTGGTATCCCATTGTACATACCCAGCTCCACTTGTTTTGGATCCACCATAATAAAACGCAAATCAGATGGAGTATTTTTGTAGAGAAGGGAAATAAGGATACCATTGACTCCGACAGATTTTCCTGATCCGGTCTGACCAGCGATAAGAAGATGAGGCATTTTTTCGATATCTCCAACGACAAAGTTTCCACTGATATCTTTTCCAAGAGCCACAGCAAGTTTTGATTTATGATGAACAAATTCTCTTTCTTCGAGCACCTCACGAATACCCACCACATCGCGAGAATCATTTGGAACTTCGATTCCAACAAGTCCAAGCCCAGGAATTGGCGCTTGAATACGAATTGATTTTGCCTTGAGCGCGAGAGTGAGGTCTTTTTTGAGAGATTCTATTTTTGCCAGACGCACTCACTGAGCCGGTCGCAGTCTATATTGAATAACGGTCGGACCAACACACTCATCTTCCATATCTACATCAATTCCAAACTCAAGAAAGGTTTTTTGTATAAGGAGAGATTTTGCTTCGATCTCATCTTGAGAGATAGTATTTTTGTGTTTGATTTTTTGCAGAAGGGAAGTCGGAGGAAAATCCCAGGCTCAAAAGTCAGGCAATATACTTGATGTATTTTCATTTTTTTTCTTTTTTGAGACGAGATTTCCTTTTGTATCATAGACTGGTATTTTTTTCTCTTCAAGCGCATTGGAACGATCTTTTTTTGCAAATATTTTTTTGATTTTTGAGGGTTGAGAAGCGGGTTTACGAGGTTGTATTCCTTTATTTTTATCTATTTTTTCTTGTATTTTATCGAGTTTTCTCTGCATAGCTGCCGATACTTTTTCTGGTTTTCTCGGAGTTTCTTTGCTCTCCTTTGGCTCTGGTGGTATGATAGCTCCAGTAATATCGGAAAATGAAGGAGTTATTTCCTGAATTTTGGTAAATACTCTCCAATAGGCAATACGAAGGGTAAGATAGAGAGAAACAAAAAAGAGAATGAGCAAAAATATAAATGTACTTGATTTCCCAAAAATACCTTCAAGTGGTCTATAAATATCAAAAAAACCGATCGTATTTCCCTGATACCAACCGAGAAGGGAAGTCGTCGAAATGAAAAAAAGCGACAACCCAACCAGTCTCCATCCAGACCAATAGGCTTTTTTTGCAAGTATCATCAAAGCCAAAAGTCATACAATTGGTGAAAAAATCCATCTATAATGTATACCAAAAAGCATCTCTCAAAATTCAGAGAGGTACTGACCAACAATAGGTGATTGACCGTTGGTACTCATTTCCTGCGTAGAAAAAAATACCAAAACCGCAAGAATAAGAAGTATACTTCCTATAAGGATATGATAAAAATCGCCTCAGAGAAATGAAGCTGATTTTTTTGTTCTTCGTTTTGTCGTTCTTCGTGCCATATAAAACGTATCATATACAAAATTCCCCAAAAATCAAATTTTTTACGCTCGAATTACTCTAACTCCTTTTCTCAGTTCTCTAAAAACTCTGTCAGTGGAATCTATATTTTACTTCGACATTGAATTTAAATCACTAAAAAACTTGCAAAAATATTATTTTTCGTATAATTCATACTATTCATACTTTTCTAACCTTTTTCATTTTATGTTTTGAAGTAAAAAAAAGAGAGAATCTCACTCAGATTCTATGGATCTCAAGATACATAATTCTGTAACTGTCGGAACAAAATGACAAATCGTCATTCCAAAAGAAGTCCGAGATATGCTTGATATCAAAGAATGAGACACTCTCATTACAATCACAAAATACAATAAATCTGTTGGATTTGTAAAAACTGAAGCTATTGAGGAGTTTATAGAGCTTCTCAAGGCAGAATGCCACCTTGACTAACCTTTCATTTTATGAAACATACTCTCATATCTATTTGTATCCTTTCTTGTTCCTTGTTGCTTGTATCCTGTGGAAATACACAAACAACTGATACGTCCCCAGAAAAAGAGCAAGAAAAAATCCCTTTTGAAATACAAATCAAGAAAATCGCCGACATCAATAATGATATCACACAGGAAAAAATCGGGATCGTAAAGGCAAGTTCCTCACTTGTTTTGAACTCAAATATAGCCGGTGATGTTATTGTTTTGTGAGCAAAAGAGTGAGATACTATTGGGAAATGAGCCGTTATTGCAAAAATAAGCGATAACATTTATGGCTATGGATTAGCCGTGAAATCAGCTCAAGCAAATCTAAGAGCACAAAAGCTCCAGAAAAATGCAAGTCAATACAATCTCGATCAAACTATCATCACAGCGAAATCTGCCTATCAACAGGCTCGTGAAGCTGCTACAACGGTGCGAGGAAATACAAATATTCAATACGACTCACTCGTGCAAAAAAACAAAGATACACTTGCCAGCTATAATGAATCATATCAAACATACCTCAAATGAATCGAACAGCAGATGACTCAATATCTCCACGAAGGAGACAAAATACTTGGAATCACTGAAAACTATGAGCGAAAAAATGATAGCTGGGAGGATTATCTCGGAATCCACAGTGGAGATGGAAGAAAAGTCGCTATAGATGAATGGAATGCTCTCTATAAAGAAAGGGGAGTAATACGAAAAATAATATCAGAAGGCAAAAGCCTCGAAACTGGTGATATTGACAAAAAAATTCTCGACCTTGAAAAAGGCTACAAAGCACTGCGAACCTATACCCAATCGATGATAACAATGATTCAAAATAATTTAGTCGGGTATGGAATTACGATTCAACAACAGCAAATGTGGGTCAGTCAGTGGAATGGAATTCAAAATGGGATTCAACAATCAGAGGCGGGATTTAAAGCGTGGAAGGCTCAGATTCTCCCATTTCTGACAAACTACGAAAAAACCGAGGAAGCCACTCGCCTCGCAACAGCTCGACTCACTCGCGCACTTACGGCAAAAGAATTTGACAAGTTAGAAAATGACAGCGCACTGAAATTGCGCTACAAAGAAATTCTTCTCTCGCTTCAAAACAAAGATGCCCAAGCAAAAATATGACTTGAACAGGCACAGCAATCATACGAAAATACAAAAAAAATAAAACAAGCCACACTCAGTCAGCTCCAAGCCAATATTGAACGAGCGCAAATTGCTCTCCAACAAGCCCAGTACAATGCGAGTAAGCTCACCATCCGAGCTCCGATGAAAGGAATGATCACAAAGATTCTCGTCGAAAAATGACAGTCTGTATGAGCTGGAACTCCAATAGCAGAATTTGCCAGTGATGCTCCAGAAATTCGCATTGATATCTCACCATCTCTGGCTCGAATGATACAAGTAGGAGATGCGCTCGATATTATAATAGAAGATGAGAAATATACAGGAACAGTCACAGCTCGATCGCTGGTAGCTGGAAAAAATCTGCTCTCGTCACTTCGAATTGCTCTGCCAAAAAACACCAATCTTATCGGAAAAACAGCAAAAGTCGTCTTCTCAGAAAATCTCCTCTCTCAAAGTAAAAAGAGCTTTCTTCTTCCACTTACAGCCGTCAAAATTATCTCTGAAGATGAGTGAGAAATCACACTTCTCTCTGCCCAAAATACGCTCAAAACAGAGCATGTCGCCCTTGGACGAATATTTGGAAAAAATGTAGAAGTCATCACAGATCTCGAGGAAAATTCGATCCTCGTCCTCTCCGATACAAATAATTTCGACGAAAAAAAATTCAAACTGGTTCCAAAGCAAGATAAATAAAAGGAACCTTATACACTCTAATTGCTCCAATCTATGCAAACTGATATCAAAAAAATACAAGAAAAAAATGAAAAATGATTTTTTGGTTTTTGGGTGCGAAAATACCGAATCTCCTATCTTATCATCATCGGACTATTTGCACTTGGTGTTGCTTCTGTTTTCTCGATTCCAAAAGAGTCTCAACCAAATGTAGAGCTCGATCTTATCAATATTACGACATCCTATCCAGGAGCCAGTCCGCAAGATATAGATAATCTTATCTCACACAAAATATACAAGGAAATCAAAAATATAGAAAATATCAACAAGATTACCTCATCTTCTTATCTGGGTTTCTCAAGTGTTCTTGTGACTCCAAAAACAGGAGTTGATGTCGATGCTATCAAGGATGAAATCAATAATAATATTTCTAATATAGGTTTTCCAGATGATGCCAATGATCCAGTAGTACAAAAACTCAAGTTTGACTCGAATCGGGTATTTTCTTTGATACTCTATGACTCCAATGGAAAAGCCTCTCGAAGCGAACTCTCAAAATATGCAAAGGAGCTCAAAAAATGACTCGAAAGGCTCTCAACGATAGAAACTGTTGGGCTGAGTATATCAGCTCAAGATGTATGATGATCAAATAAAAGTGATGATACTATCTACAAAGCAGAGATTATTCTCGATGAAGCAAAGATGAACCAGCTTTGACTCTCTCTTGCCTCTGTTGCCAATACTATTCGCTCTGTCAATATAGATATTCCAGTCGGGAATTTTGAAGTCAATAATAAAAAATACGACTACAGAATCGAGGATAAAAATAAGGAAAGTTTTGATTTTTTGAATATTCCTATTGCCCTGCCACGGTGAGACTATGTGACTATCAGCGAATTTGCAACCATACAAAGAACATACAAAAATGATATTGATCAATCCGTTCTTGTTGGAAGTGGTTCTCATTTTTTTGATGGAATAGGGATGACCGTCAATAAAGTCAATAAGGTGAGTATTTTTAAATCCAGTAAACAGGCGAAGGAATACATAGAAAACGCACTGGCAAATGCACCGATTCCGGGACTCAAAGCGACATATACCTATGATCTTGGGGAGTATATTATACGAGACTATGAACAGCTATGATCCAATGCCATTGCAACCATCGTACTGGTTTTTATTACGATGTTTCTTTTTATTGGACTCTTTGATGCCGTTTTTGCGACCATTACGCTTCCACTGGCTTTCCTCTCGACATTTATCATTCTCAATACCTTTGATTACTCGATGAACTTTTTGACGAATTTTTCTTTGCTTCTCTCATTTGGTATTGCAATCGATACTATCGTCGTCATCGTGCAGGCAGCCAATGCAAAAACTCGCCTTGGATACAATCCTCGCTCTGCCATATCACTTGCCATCAGAGAATACGCTATCCCGGTCATCTCAGGAGTCAGCACGACTATCGTGGTATTTGTCCCAATGATGATACTTCCATGAGTGATGGGAAAATTTCTGGCTTTTATTCCCGTGACGATTTTTTGAGTCCTTGTAAGCTGACTGGCTCTTGCTCTCACGGTCAACAGTGCCATCTATCTTCTTATTGCCAGAAAAAAGAAATTCTACATAGAAAATGAAACAATTCTCGAATATATGTCCCAAGAAGAAAAAGACTTGCTTTGGAAAGAGCGGGAAGGGAAGCAAAAAAAAGAAAGCACAACCATACCCCTTCGAAATCGAATTGTTGAAAAATTTGTTTGATGATACAGAAACTTTCTCACAGTGCTTTTGCATCACAGATATATTCGGCGTATTGTCATATTTTTTCCGATTATTCTCCTTTTTTTCATACAGATATTTGTCACACCGCATATTGATTTTCAGATGTTTCCAACTGACGATAATGATTCTGTTACCTATATAATCAAATCTGAAAACGGTATCAATACAAAAAAAATGAGTCAAGAACTTGGAAGCATGGGTCCAATTTTTGGCGGACTCCCAGAAATGAAATATACAATGAAGCAAATCAAAAACAATCAAGCGACTCTGACTGTCATGCTTCATCCAAAAGAAGAAAGAAAAGCAAAAAATATGAGAAGTGTTTTTGAAATCAATGACATCATCAAAAAACGACTTCAGCCTTTGGAGACAAAATGATTTCAAGTCATCGACTCACTCCTGACTTCTGGACCTCCATGAGGACATCCTATCGGAATCAAGCTCATTACCCAAGACTACAGCAAGCTCTCAGATCTTATTGCCAGCTCAAAAAAAATTCAGGCTGAACTTGCTCGAATTAATGGCGTAAAAAATATCCAAACCTCATCACAAGATACGCCTGGGCAGTTTATTTTTCAGGTCAATAAAGAGGCAGCGCTCCTACAACAAATCCAGCCATCACAGATTTATAATACCATCATCACTTCTCTCAATGGAGTCAAGGTGGCAACAATCGAAGATTCTGGTGAAGATATGGATGTGGTTCTCAAGCTCGATACATTTGATGGTGATGCTAATATTGATGCAATACAAAATATCACATTTCCTCACAATGGCAGTGTGTATCGTGTGGCTGATTTTATCACCATTCAAAGCAAAAATAGTATAGCGCAAATATCTCGTGAAAATGGTGAAATCCAAATCGAGGTGACAGCCGATATCGAAGATGGTTACAACACTGCCGAACTCACGCAAAAAGCAGCACAACTTGCAAAAGAATTCGAATTTCCGCAGTGAATCGAGTATAAAAAATGAGGAGAAAATGAAGAGAACGCAGACCTTATCCAGGCAATGGTAATGGCGTTTTTTAGCGCAATACTTGTCATTTTTGGAATTTTAACCCTCCAGTTTGACAGCTATTCAAAACCGGTCCTCATTCTCTACTCAGTGATTATGTCATTTTCATTTGTTTCTCTTGGACTCTTGGTAACTGGAAACCCATTCTCTATGCCATTTGCTATTGGATTTATTGCCTTTACTGGTGTCGCCGTCAATCATGGAATCATCCTCATAGATGCCATAAATCAAAATATGCGCCGGTGAATGGAGCCATTTCAGGCTCTTGTCGAAGCTGGATCAATGCGACTTGAACCAATGGTCGTAACCACACTTACTACCGTGCTTGGAATTTTACCGATTGCCCTGCAAGATAGATTCTGGGCTGGAATGGGATTTACAATTATTTTTGGGCTCATTGCTGCCACATTCCTCACACTTTTTGTGACGACTTCACTCTACTATGAATTGTACACAAGGCAAAAGGGAAGCATTATCGTCAAAGTTTTGAAATGGATTTTCACACTCCCGATACGACTGATCAAAGGTATTTGGAATCTTGTAAGAAAACAGCGAAAGGAACGATAAAAAAAGTGATTCTCTCTCGAAAATCACTCTCGTAAATGGAGCCAAAGAAACTATGCATTATAGATATTGACTCCCTTGAAGTCTGGTTTGACTGCTGCCAGAAGCCATTTTGGTGTATCTGCGCTTGTTTTCGAAGGCCCCCAAGTCTCTACAGTTGTCCCAAATTTATTTTGGATACTTCCACCGATGTGCACAGTACTTGGACCCATATATTTTACACCGGCACCAATACCACTAATTCCATTCTCAACCATTTTATGGAGAATCGATTGTACGATTTTTCTGTCCTTTGGTTTTGTAAAGTCAAGTGGTTTTCTTGTTTCTCTATGTACAAATTGCACATCAGCAGCATTCCCATGATCATGGCGAGGACTTCCAATTCTTCTTTTTCCTTCTTGACCTCCAGAGATGATTTTCATCACATATGGAGTATCATTGAGAAATGCTGTTCTTGTAATGAGTTCATTTGAGAGCAATTTATTCCTTGTTTGCTTTTTGAAGTCTTCTGGATAGAAGAGATGATCTTTGTTAAAAGTCGGCACTCAAATGACACTGACAAGTTTGTCTGCAAGGGCTCATCGCTTGATTGACTGCCCCTCTTTATCACCTGGTCGCTCATAGTACGTACAAAACGCCGCTGCCGCTTCTCGAGCAGTCGATGCCTTTTTTACTTCCTTATAAGCATTGCCTTCTGAGCTTTTAAATTCTTTCATGACGGCATTGAGTTGACTCGTAAGAGTCTTTCCATATCAAGATGCCTTTCGTCGATCTGGGTGCATTTGCACAATTCACAGCGCGTTTTCATTTCGTCAGTATTGTTTTGGGTGTGCCAGAGGATCTCCAAGGCTCTCATGATAAATATTGGCTACAATTCCCAGAGATTGTGCTTTGGTAAAGCCATTATTTACAAAAAATACATAGCATTTGACAAGATTGTCTGCGTATGCTCTTTTTGAAATAAAATATGAGTAGAGTTTATCTTTTTCTTCTTTTGTAATTGGTCAATTGGCAAGAGCAGGCTCTATTCAGAAACTAAGGTTTAATATCTTATTTTTTTTGATTACCGACTGGATCTGGCTGAGATCAAATCCATATTCTTCCATATACTCTTCTGCCTTTTGGTTCGAGTGAAATGATTTGAGAACAAGCCAACTCAAATCAGCTGAGTGCTTGCCATCTTTTGATCTTTGTCTCGAAAGTCCAGTTCGCCCAGCCACTCGATCAAACTCTGTAAAAGCATCTTCAAGCGATTGAGGACTCGTACTCTTCACAGAAAAGGCAAGGAGTGCAAGATTTGGATCGATACCACGAGCAATGGCTTCTTTGACAACAGCTTCGTTAACATGAGTATGTTTTTTTACAAATTCTTGAACTCTTTTTTTGTTTTGCTTTTTCTTGTCAGCGACTTTTTTGTCAGTCCAAAATTCAGATATTAATAACTGAGTATTATGATGAATTGTAAGCCGACGACCATTTTCATCAAAAAACTCTCATTTGATATTTTTTCGTGTATATTCTGTATTATTCGCCTTAACTACCATTACATTTTCTGGAAGGATTTGTCCGGCTGTTGTTTTTCGATACAGCTCACTTTTGTCCTGTTTTCCATCACCGTCATAGTCAAAATTGAGCGTAATTTGTGTACCTGCCTTCACATCTTCACTATAAATTGGCGGCTTTGTAATCGCTGGCAGACGATTATCAAAAGGAATATTAAGGAATTCAGTATGCGTCGTTTTTGCTGTAATTTTTGGTATTTCATGTTTTGATTTTTCTGCCTTTTCTATTTTTGACACAGTTGCCAGCTCTTCCATGAGTTTTTTTCGCTTTTCTGCAGAGATTTTCTCAAGCGCTTTCAAGATATCAGCAGCTGTTGCAGATGGCTCCTTATCCGCAAGAGCTATCAGTCATTTCTCTGCTTTTGTTTGTGGTTTTGGAAGATTTTTTTTGATCACTTCCCACACTATATCCGGATTTTCTCGAAAG
>PDRA01000020.1 GCA_002747975.1 Candidatus Altimarinota bacterium
GCGAGTTTATTTCTCCCAAGGATTTTGTTTCTTTTGTCCGCAAAAGAAAAGAGAAAGTCTGAGGGTTTTCATAGCCCAAACGACAGTTTGACAAGAAGTGCAGAAAACACAAGGAAGATCCTGAAACAAGTTCAGGATGACAGAAAAAGTCACCCCGAGGAACGAAGTGACGTGGCAATCTGTGTGATGATGAAAACGGAAGAGATCGCCGCGCTTCGCTCGCGATGACGGAGAAAGAAGAAACCACAGAAACATGGATCCCTGGTCAAGCCAGGGATGAAAGGAAGAGAAAAGGCAACAATAATATGTCATTCCTGCGCAGGCAGGAATCCATTCGGGGAAAAAGGTACAAAAGAGGAAGATCCTGAATCAAGTTCAGGATGACAGGGAAAAGAGATCGCCGCGCTGCCCTCGCGATGACGGAGAAAGAAGAAACCACAGAAACCAAGAGATCCTGAAACGAGTTCAGGATGACAGAGACCAAAATCCCCCTGTCCTTCGAACATTCCCCTTTACAAAGGGATACGATATACATCACTTTTGTAATTAGTCGCCTCTTTATATTTATTAAATTCTGTTTGCACTTTCTCAATGTAAGGCTCAAGTTCTTTTCCAATAAGAGGAAGGTCTATAATCTTGGTCAGTGACCAACTAATAAGGGTAATAACAATAGTCGCTCCAATCAAGAGTCCAAGTCCACGAAAAATCCCAGCCACAAAATTGGGCCATATCATCTTCCATGGTTTACGAATAAAATCAGTAAATTCCTCAAGCCCTGTATTTTCGACAGCACGAATAAACTGATCAAGCTCATATTTTGTGAGTTTTCGAGATTTTGGTTTTGGTTGATTTCTCTGTAGAGAACGCATTCATCGCATACAATAAAAAGGGATTATGAATACAATTATACTTTTAGTATACACTATTTAAGCGTTTTTTGCAAAAGATTTTACTTATATCATCTCACGCAGGTAAAATATGCTATCGTAAATTCGTACTAAAAATATTATTTGGGCGACTCATCGCATCAAAATTGGTAATAATTACCACTCACTCTTCATGTCATTTGTTGTAATTCTTCGTTCCCTGTGGTTTAGGAAAATCAAATCATTTGTTATTCATCCTCAAAAATGAGAGATCGTACTCTACAGCCTGATAGAGTGTTCCAATAGAAAATCCTGATGTTTCAATCGTCGTTCCATTTGCTGGAATCAAGTATCCAGTAGAATCATTTCACCGAACGGCTCATCAGATTGTATTTCGAGAAAAAAGACTTCCATGGAAGACGAGTTGATTTTGAAGCGCTGCTGTTCGTGATGGGTCGCTCTTGGTAAATCGGTTCCCATTTGAATCAACAGAGATAACAGATCACTCTGTATAAATATTAGCATTGATATAACGTACATATGGCTTAATATAGAAATTTCCTTTTGTATCATCTCCAAGATCATCTTTGATGACAACCAAAGAGAGTGGAGTCGTCCCCTCACCAAGAAACTCTGTATCTACCATGATATTTCCATTTTTTACAACAAGTGTGTGCCATGGATTTGTAGAATTTGGAAGGTTTGATCCAGTCATCACAATATCACCAGAAATATAGGCAATACCATGAACAATCGCTCATGATTCAGAGAGATTTACTTTTGGAGTTCTATTTCGAAGTAAGAAGGCAATATTTTTGTAAATAGTGTTTCTATAATCTTGTGTTGGGATACTACTTTCTACAAAATTAGCTCTATCGAGGACATACCAATCTTTCCCTTTTGTCTGCTTGGTTCATCCTACATAAATCCGGCCGAGTTTTCACTGATTGTATTCAATACCTGATCCATAAAATCTCTTTTCATGAGAAAGCCAGTATCGAGGAGTTTTCTTATTTCCATCAATTGATTTGAGATTATTGACTTTCACAATTGGAAATGTATCAATATCAAGATCATTCACTGTGAAGTTTTCTTGCGTGTCTTGTTGTTCTATGATAAATTGGCTTTTATGAGCTCATGTAAGCACAGTGTTTATAATTGAAGTATTTCCGTTATATGATCCAGTTGAAGAAATGAAAAGTTTACCCGTATCTTTTGGCATAAGAGTCTCTGTGAAGTTGGATGTTGTAAGGCTGAGAGAAGTGTTTGGAGGCCAATCTTCTTTTGGCTGTGTTCGGAAATATTTGAGATAAATATTATTTAACGCTCCAAGTGTTATGTTATCGGCGACACCTTCATCGAGTTGTATCGATCCAGTAAAGATATGATAGAATTCTTTTTTGTTATAATTACTTGGGAAATCTTTTTCACCTGTAGCATCATAACGAGGACCTTTTTGACTACAATCATTGACTCAGAAATTATCCCAAAAACAGGTTCGCCCAGCGAAATGCACTTCAAATTTTCATGGAGTATATGAGTATACTTGTGTATTGATACGACCCTCAAGATCAGTCTTTCCATTCCCAAAAACATAGCCTCCACTCAGTCCATTATCTTTGATACGAGTTTGTATTGATGATGGTCAGCTTCCCTGCACAGCATCGAGATAAATCGTTGCTCCAGTTTGAGAAATACTCCTGATCTTCCTCTCACTCATTTTATTGTAATATCGATCATAGAAAGTCAGGAGAAGCTCATAATTATCATTGGCATCAGCAAATCGATCAATATTAAGTGCTGGAATATTTTCTACCGTGACAACTCATTGATCTGTTCGAGGCTTACAGGTTCCTGATGTATTACAACTCTGAGCATTTCCCTTTGTTTCCGTTGGAATACAGATATCATCTGTAGGACACACAGGCTGACGACAGTTGCCAGAAGGACAACTTACCGGTGCTGGACAGTCACTTGGATCAGTACAATGTGGCTGAGGACTGAGCGCTGGCACAATTCGAAATTGCACCCTTGCATCATCACTATTTTCTGGACTGAGAATATTTCCAGCATTATCCTGTACTCGAAGAGTGATTTGATAGAGTCCTGTTTTTTTGATGGTTCCAGTCCAATTCAAATTGATTTTATGAGGCACAGAATCCATAGTGCCACTGGATGCACGCAGATCAATCCTGTCTTGACGAATTTTACGCGCCTGAAGCCGATTGTTACCTGATTTGATCAAACTATCTATTTCTATACCTGAAGCAGTGAAAACTCCTGCATAGACCGTTTCAGATACAGTTCATCATTGAGCGTTTTGTATTCTTTCGATTTCAATAGAAAAATCTTTTATCTCAGAAACTCCAGCATATCCATCCCAACGAGAAAATGGATTTCCGCTGTATTGACTTGATCCAGAATCAGTCAACTCAAAATTGAAGTGAACATCACCAGCGTAGTAGCTTCCTGCCTGCACACGATTATTCTCATTATCCAAAAGAGTCTGAGTTGCATTATAGTTATCTTGCGTTGGAGTATCTGTTATGACTGAAACCGGCTTGATTTTGTCGATAAGGGGACCTTGATGATCTCCAGTTTCATTTTCTTTGAGCTTGTACTTACAAGTACTGGCATCTCGACTCACAGTAATATCTGGATATCCAGAAACCGGAAATGTATTTATTTTTGTGACAAAATCCGGATCACCTGGAAATATATGAGCTCAAAGATTTCTAACTTCTTGATCATAGACATCCTTATTGCTAGGTGTCCAATTCCCTGGGTCAGCAAAAAAAGATATATTCGGTGCGTTTGTTTTTTTTGCAATTACAAAATAGTACAGACGAATACTTTGTAAAAGATCTGTTGAAGGAAAGGTGTTGTTTTGTATATGAGAAATGATTGATTGACAGGTCGTCTTATCAGCCGTTGAGAGAAGAGAGCTGAATTTGGTACAAAACTGTTTCATATCAGATTCTTTGAGGGTATACTTACACTTTCGTTCAATGTCTGTTGGAGGATCGATATAGGCCTCACATGCATCAGTACTCATATTACCAACCTCATCTGTATATGGACTCGACATATAATACTCTGTTTGTCTATTTTGAAGGAGGGTGCCAATATGAACAGTAATTCCAGTATTTGTACAACCAGAATCATCATCACTACACAGTGATCGAGGAACAAGATTTAAATACGTCCAAGCTCCAGTATACGAGAGTCATCCACTGGCATATATGATAGAACCTCCTGTTCCATTCGCAATAATATCGTCGAGCTTATTCTCAAGATCAATGTTATCTAAATACTGTCACTGGGATCCTTGTATCATTGTATATCCCATCATAACCGGATCACAAGTCGGTAGTTCTTCATCCCATTTATAGGTTGCTGTTTTTTTGTGTTGTACAAAAAAGTCTGATCCATCTGGATTGAGTTCTCCAGTACACTGCTGCCATTTCATAATAGCTGGATGAGTAAAATCTCCACCAACATGAACCGATTGTCAATCTGGTCAACGATAAATACAATTATACTCGTCATCAATACAATCTCCATCATGGTATCAAGTACACGATCATGAGGCATCAAATCAATCACAGAGTTGTTCGTATTCATTACATCACAATGTACAAGTATAACAATAGCTGTCTGAAATATCTGTTAAAGAATTATGATTTTGCAAGGGTCCTGCACATTTATCAAGTGTCACTCCATCAAATATATTGATCTTCTGAACGACACAAAGGTTATTGATTCCATTAAGACGAATAAATGGTCATACAGCACCTGTGCCAGTCGTTTGAGTACAGCCATTCCAACTTGCCTGCACATCAAAAGTTCAAGCCAGAAGTACAGAGAAAAACGCAAATAAAAGAAGAGGGAGTTTTTTCATAAATACAAAGTATTAAAAATTAATATGAAAAGAAAGATGAAACTGATCATGGAGTCGAAATAGAACCACCAGGAGGTGTATAAGTCGGATTGGATCCTGGTCATTCTGCTGGACAGTCCATATCATACCTATCATCTGTCAGACCCACAGATATACTGTTTCCATCTGGAGGCATTGTATTCGGTCACCACCACTGGGTATCTCCATCAGGAGTAAATGTAACTGAAGCCCAGAGGATTCCGACACCCAGCAAAACTCCTGCAATCAAAAGAGAGAGAAAAAATGATTTTTTTAAAAAACTCTGTTTTTTCATAGAGAGAAAACTTAAATAATACCCCTGTATAGTAATAGTTTTTTACAATTTTACAAGAGATTTTACTTGTATTTTCCGATTTTTTGTATACAATGGGGAGTGTTTATTTTTAATATGTATTACAATGAAAGTATTCGCAAGCATTCTTGCTCTTGTTTTTGTGCTCTCAGCCTGTACTGGAACAAATCAAAACAAACAACCCAAAATCAATACATCACAAGAAACACAAAAAACACAAGTACAAAAACCAAACCAACCACCTTCTTCCCAAACATGAGAGGTGATAGAGGCTCCTATAAATCCAAATCCTAATCCTCAAATCTGAAAAGGAGATATGCACGATGCCAGTGGAAATACTATCCCCTTTCCTTCTCCAGAGGAGCAAACCAAAATCAAAAAAGAACTCTCTCAAACACAAGAATATAAATAGTGTTTGAATAATGCTCCTGTCCCCGTAGTTAAGTGGAATAACAAAACCCTCCTAAGGTTTAGTCACAAGTTCGATCCTTGTCGGGGACACCATTTTATCTAAAAAAACTTGCAAGTTTTGATTTTTTTCATACACTTAGAGGTGTTTATTTTTCTAAATTATTATTATTTATGGCTAGCTCACTCAACAAAGTTCAAATTATCGGAAATCTCACAGCAGATCCTGAGGTTCGAGAAACTCCAAATGGTCAAAAGGTTGCTACTTTCTCTGTCGCAACAAATCGAAAATGGAAAGACTCGAATGGTGAATTTCAAGAAGATGTCGAATTTCACAATTGTGTCGCATGGCGATGGAATGCTGATTTAGCTGAACAGTATATGCACAAAGGAAAAAAAGTCTATGTAGAAGGATATCTTAAAACTCGAAACTGGGAAGATACGGCTGGTGTCAAGCGATACAAAACGGAAATCGTAACGGACAATATCATACTCCTCTCTCCAGCAGGAACTCCAGAAAATACCGGATCGGCTCCAGCAGCAGCTCCAGCTGAAGCAGTATCAAGCTCAAGTAAACCAAAAAAAGAAGAGGACATCAACATAGAAGATATTCCGTTTTAAAAAAATATGAATTTATTTTTCCCTTATTTTCTCGTAAAATAAGGGATTTTTTTATGTCCCCATCTCAAATAATGCTTCCAACGACAAACAAGAAACTCCTAAATCTTCAGCCTTTTTTTGCTTGCTTCCTGCCTTTTCACCAACCACCAAATAGTCAAGTGCTCTACTGACACTGGTACGAATTTGTCCGCCATTTTTTTCTATCCAGTCGTGGATTTGATCGCGACTCATATTCTCAAAACTCCCTGTCACACAAAAAGTTTTTCCAGAGAGTTTTGTCTCTGTGAGATGTTGTTTTTTTTCAGGGATTTGTATATCAAGTTTCTGAAAAAGAGATTTCATTCTCGCGGCATTCTCCTCAAAAAACCAGGTAAATCCTTTTGCCGTTTCTGGTCCTATATCTTTGATATTTTCGAGCTCTTCTGGATCTATTTGACACAAAAAATCGACTGAAATAGGATGATACCCATTTTTTTCGTATACATATTCTTCGAGAATTTGTGCTGTTTTTTTTCCAACTCATGGGATTCCTATCGCTGTGAAAATTCGAGCCAGTGTTGTATGACGAGCATCCTCCACCGCCTGTATGAGATTTTCTACCGATTTTTCTTTGTACCCCTCAAAAGAGAGGATTTTTTCTCGAAATCGCTCAATCTCAAAAATCGAAGCAAAGTCATCAATAATTTCGGTTTCAAGAAATAACTCTATTTGCTTGACTCAAAGTCCATCAATATTTAAACCCTGCTTCGAAACAAACATCTCGAGTTGACCCTGCACTTTCGCAGGACAATGCTTATTTGGACAATAAATAGCCACTTTCCCTTCATTTTGGAGAAGAGCTGTCTGACAAATCGGACAGTTTTTTGGTGTGATAACCTTCTTTTCATTTCAACTTCGAACACTGTCTATCACGCTAACAATCTCGGGTATAACTTCTCCAGCTCTTGAAATATAAACATAATCTGCAATTCGAACATCTTTTTTGGCAAGCTCATCATAATTATGAAGCGTGGCTCGTCGTACGATCACTCCTGTCACTGGTGTGGGTTCAAGATTGGCAACTGGCGTCACTGTTCCTGTACGCCCAACAGAATGCTCTATCGAAAGCACTCGGGATCGCACTTGTTTTGCTGGGAACTTGTAAGCGATAGAATAGCGAGGATGATGCGCCGTTTGCCCAAGGAGATGCCACAACTTCATATTATTTATTTTCAATACAATTCCATCAGTATCATAATAAAATCGTTTTTTTCATTCATCGAGATAATCCTTGATTTCTGTTTCGATTATTTCTATGAGTGTATCAATTCCAGAAATAATTCAAAACTCATACTCTCCACAATCAAAACCCCACTCTTTTAGCATTGATACGAGATCACTGTATGAAGGTATGTCAAATCATACTATTCATACTTCGTCTTTTTCGACCTGTGGAAGTGAGTAAGCAAAAAACTCGAGTTTTCGCTCTCGTGTGATGAGAGGATTGATCTGTCGCAGTGATCCAGAGGCGGCATTTCGTGGATTGGCAAAAAGTTTTTCGCCATCTTCCATTCGTTTTTTATTGACTTGTTCGAAGACATTGTTTGGCATGACAACTTCTCACCGCACTTCTATATATTCATAATCCTCAAAAGCGTCAATTTTTTTCGGAATATTTGCAATTTCTTTCGCTCAAAGCGTTATATTTTCCCCTTCTATCCCGCTTCATCGAGTAATAGCCAGATCCAGTATTCCATATTTATAAATAAGAGCAACCCCAAGTCCATCATACTTTGGTTGGATATAATATTCAAATTCTTCTGGAGACTTTTCCTTCAAGATATTTCGCATTCTCGTCTCAAAATCGCGAATATCATCGGTATTATACGTGTTATCAAGCGAAATCATTGGATATCGATGTCTGATCTTCTCAAATTGCTGACTTGTCAAAATTGCAAGTTGTGCCGTCGGAGAACTCTCATCAAGCATACCATGATCAGCTTCGAGTTTTGCAAGGGCATGAAATAGCTTATCATACTCTTCATCAGAAATGATTGGTGACTCTTTTTCATGATAGAGGGTATTATGATCTCGTATGACTTCTCGCAAACGAAGAATATCTTCTTTTTTGAGTCGGTGAAGCCGCTCGAGAAAATCATTGCTGTCTTGAAGAAGAAGTTGTGTATTCATAGAAGGAAGTAAATAGAGAATAGATTGTAGAAGGGAGATTTTAGAAATTAGAATTTTAGAATGTAGAGGGCAGAGATTTTTTTATAACCCACTTTGCGAAATGGGATATTCATGAAGATAAGGAGATTTTTCGCAAGCCCCCTTTGTAAAGGGGAAAAGCGAGTGAAGCGAGCCGGGGGATTTCTTGTCTTTGCGGTCCCTGTCATCCTGAACTTGTTTCAGGATCTTTCTTTTGCTCTTATTTGCTCCTACCTCCGTCATCCTCAATCTATTTGAGAATATCTTTATCCCCTTTCATTCATTCTTTTCAAGAAATATTCAAAGAGTATAAAAAAAATTTGTATTTTGTCGAATTTTTTATATACTTTATGGACTTTTATTCTTATTTTAATATTATGCAAGTTTCTACAGAAAAAAAATCACCCTACCTTATCGAAATAACTCTCAAGGAGTCATGAGCTGAATTCGAAAAAGCCTATAAAAAAGTTCTCAAAGATGTCCAAGAAAAATGATCAGTAAAAGGATTCAAAAAAGGAGCAGAAATTCCAGAAAAAGTCATCGTGCGTGAGTTTGGAAAAGAAGCTCTCCAACAACAGACTCTCGATAGTGTTATCGAAAAAGCCTATCCAAAAGCACTCGCAAAAGAAAAAATTATCCCAGCTGCTCCTGGGAATATCACTCAGATCAAAAGCATCAATCCAGTTGAAGTCGTTTTTGAAGTTGAAATCTTCCCAGAAGTCAAAATCGATGAAAAAAAGCTCGATACTATCAAAATCAAGAAATCAAGTGTCCGAGTCACAAAAAAAGAGATAGAAGAGGAGCTCGATGCGATCAAAACTCGATTTACACACTACCATGAAGCTGGTAAAAAAGCTGATGATGGAGCTGATACTTCAAATGAAACCATCGAAAAAAATGATCGAACCACAATCACGGCTCAAGGATACGACAAAAAGGGTGGTGCGCCAATCAATGAAACCTATGTCCCAAGTCATCCGCTTGTCATCGGATCTGGATCATTTATTCCAGGTTTTGAAGAGAAACTTATCGGTGCAAAAGTTGGAGACAAAGTTGATTTTGATATTACCTTTCCAGATGACTATCACAGTGATGATTTTAAAGGGCGAAAAGTATACTTTGAAGCAACCGTCGAAAAAATCGAAAAACCACACACACCAGAATTCACACCAGAATTTATTGAGCAGCTTCGAGGGGAAAAAACTGATCTCGAAGGATTCAAAGAAATTCTCAAACAAGAGATCACTGACAGAAAACAAGCTCAGGCAAGACAAAAAGATGAGGGTGAACTTATGAAACAACTCGAAAAAATCTCAACACTTGAAATCGGTCCAGCTCTCCTCAAAAGAGAAACTGATCAAGTTTTTCTCGAGCACAGTGAGCAAATCCGACAACAGGGTATGGATATCAAAAACTACCTCGAGCATGTAAAAATGGATGAGGAAACCTACAAAACAGAAGTTGTAAAACCAGAAGCAGAGCGACGACTTCGAGCCGAACTGATTCTCTCACAAATCCGAAAAATCAAAAAGGTCGAACCAACAGAAAAAGATATGAAAGCAGAAATTGCAACTATTATCAAAGCCTACGGTTCGTCTGAGGTCATCGATCGACTGGAGAAAAAACTCGTTCCAGGTGATCCAACCTATGAAGATATCAAAAACCGACTTGCCTACAAACAAGTTGTAGAAATGTTTTTTGAATAAAGAGCACTTGAAAGTATAATAAAAAGACCTTGATGAAGAGGTCTTTTTTGGTTTCTCGTAATAAATCATTTGAAAAAAAACAATTTTTCTATATACTGTGTCGGCAATTTAATTTTATATATGTTTTCACTGATTACAAAAATTTTTGGCGATCCGTCAGACAAATCGATAGAAGAGGATTATAGAAATGAGATTACAACCCTCGATCAAGTTCAGGCCAAAACACACGAATTTCAAAGTAAATTCGAAGGACTCGATATTGACGATGACGATGAAAGAAGACAAATCAAAAAAATCCTTGAAGAAATTAAACATCAGGTTTTTGCTCTCCACAGACGAACGTGTGAACTTATTCATGGAAAAACATTTGACCTGGATTCTACTACCAAATACGAATGGAATATGGTTCCATATGATGTGCAGCTTCTCGGAGCGCTCGCTCTTCATGATGGAAATATTGCCGAAATGAAAACCTGAGAAGGAAAAACCCTTGTTGCGACTATTGCTGCCTACCTCAATGCCCTCGTTGGACAGAGTGTACACATCGTAACAGTCAATGATTACCTCGCTCGCCGTGATGCCAAAGAAATGGGAATAATCTACAATGCCCTCTGACTTGATGTTGGGGTTATTTCTCATGGACAGAGTTTTGAAGAAAAAAAACACTCATACAGCCGAAATATCGTCTATGCAACAAATAATGAACTTGGTTTTGATTATCTGCGAGATAATATGGCAGTCAGTAATGAGAATAAAGTCATGGGGAAACTCTGGTATGCTATTATCGATGAGGTTGATAGTATCCTTGTTGATGAAGCTCGTACACCACTTATTATTTCTGCTCCATCAGCTGAACCAACCAGTCAATATATGCGGTTTGCAGCCATTGCTCGTAAGCTCAAAGAAAATACAGACTACAAAATCGATGAAAAACAAAAAACCGCTACTCTCACCGAAGAAGGGATCAATAATCTTGAAAAAATTATTGGAGTAGACAATATCTATGTTTCTCAACACTACAATGATATTCATCATATTGAAAATGCGCTCAAGGCCTCAACTGTCTACAAAAAAGATATAGACTATCTAATTCGAAATGATGAAATTCTCATTATTGATGAGCATACAGGTCGAGTCCTCCCAGGACGACGATACTCAGATGGTCTCCACCAAGCGATCGAAGCAAAAGAAAATGCAACGATTCAAGAAGAATCACGAACACTGGCTTCAGTGACTTTCCAGAATTATTTCCGACTCTACAAAAAACTCTCTGGTATGACCGGTACTGCCAAAACAGAAGAAGAAGAATTTTATAAGATATATAATCTTGAGGTGATCTGTGTACCAACAAATCGCCCTATTATACGACAAGATAGAGGTGATCTCCTCTTTCGCAGTGAAAAAGGAAAATTTCACTATATTGTAAATCTTATCGAGAAACTCTATGAAAAAGGGCAACCGGTTCTCGTTGGTACTGTCAGTGTCGCCAAAAGTGAATACCTCTCTCACCTGCTCGAGCAAAAAAATATTCCACACAATGTCCTCAATGCAAAGCATGACAGCAAGGAAGCCGAAATTGTCGGAGCCGCTGGTAAGTACAAATCGATTACTATCGCTACCAATATGGCTGGTCGTGGAACTGATATCAAAATCGATGATCGAGTTCGAAATCTCTCTGGAAGTGTAGTCATAGAATGAAAAGGAGGGAAACAAGAATACCCACTGGGTTGACTTTTTATTATCGGGACAGAAAAGCACGAAACACGACGAATTGACAACCAGCTTCGTGGACGATCAGGTCGTCAAGGGGATCCAGGACTTTCGCAGTTTATGATTTCGCCACAAGATGATATTATGCGTATTTTTGGCGGGGATAAATTGTTTTCTATTTTAGCAAGATTTGAATCTCATCCAGAAAATGATCCGCTTGTAGAGTCAAAAATGCTCACTCGAAACATTGAAACCATTCAAAAACAAGTGGAAGGAAGAAATTTTGATATTCGTAAGCATATCCTCGAGTATGATGATGTCCTCAATCAGCATCGACTTGCCATCTATGCTCGACGAAATCGTATCCTAAGTGGAAAAGATATTCACAGTGAAATTCTCGAAATGCTCGAACATCAAATCCAAGCAATGGTATCAAGTCTCTATGACATTCATAATGAAATTGATTCAGAATATATAACTGATATTGTCAAAGAAATAAATGACTTTGCAGAAGCTGAAGAAATAGGCAGAGATGACCTTGCGAATATAACATCACAAGAAAAAATGACAGAGAGAATCAAAACTCTCCTGGCTGGAAAAATTGAGAAACTACGAGACACTGGAAATGAAGAAACATTTGCTGATTTTGAGCGTCAATTGACACTTGCCAGTATTGATGAAATGTGGATGCAACACATTGATAAAATGGCTCGACTTCGAGAAGAAGTTGCCTTTGAATGATATGCTCAAAAGAATCCACTTGTCGTCTACAAAGAACGAGCCTATGAAAGCTTTATCCGCCTTATCAATGATCTTGAATATCGAGTAATCAAAGCACTCCTAACAGCAAAACCATCTGAGGCAATTGACAGCGTAGAACTCGAAAGTGCACTCCGAAGCGACTACACTGAAACAGCAGTAGCAACACATGGAAAACCCAAAGAAGCCGAAGATATAAATATTTTCCCAAATATGCCGAGAAACTCAAATAGCAGACAAGAAGATGGCACACGAGTCATACGAGTCCAAAATACCAATCAGACTCCAAAAGAAATAGATATGAGCTCAGTTCCAAAAAATGCTCAGTGTCCATGTGGAAGTGGAAAAAAATTCAAAAATTGTCATGGAAAAGGTTAATTTTATTTTTTAATATATAGTTATGTCAGGTCAAAAACCCTATCAAGAAAATCGTGAAATGGAAGAAACTAATTCAGCTTTTATGGATTTTATCAAGTTTCTAAGAGATTTTGTCATTCTCCTTATTATTGTTATCTTGATTCGCTATTTTGTGGTCACTCCATTTCGTATTTCCGGTGACTCAATGGAGACAGCCTATCATGATGGAGAATACATTCTCGTAAATCGACTTTCTTATCTAAATTTTGATACGCATTTTGATAATTTCATAGGGACAGGAAGCTCAAAAAACATGCTTCAGAAATGAGCTGAAATGATCAAAAAAATCCCACTTCATATTGGTGATCCAGTTCGCTGAGACGTGGTGGTTATCACTCCTCATATTGATACAAGCAAAGAATACTATATCAAACGAGTGATCGGTATGCCAGGAGATACAATTCGGTTTGAAAATGGAAATGTATCTATCAAAACTACTCAATCACAATCATTTATTGAACTTCGTGAACCATATCTTTCTGCTAATAGCAAATGATTTACTTTTCTCCCAACAAGTGTCGGAACACAAAAAGAATTTATCATCCCAGACTGACACTATTGGGTCATGGGAGATAACCGACAAAATTCGGCAGACTCTCGAAACTGTTTTCAGCGATGTACTCCATGAAACCAAATGCACCTCGCTCCTCGAAAAGATATTATTGGTCGAGTTCTTCTTGATTTTTGAAATTTTGATCTCTTCAAGGATGGTGAGTTTCCAAAACTTGGAACCCTCAAATGGGTTCATCATCCACGATTTTTTGATACCCAAAGGAATGCCGAGTATCCTGAGCTTGAAAAATAAACTATGTTTTTTCTTATAAACAAACCAAAGTGAATATCGAGTTTTGACGTGATTCGTTCCCTTCGAAAAAAACTTAACACCAAAAAAATGGGACACACTGGTACACTTGATCCGCTGGCAAGTGGACTCCTTTTGATAGCGACCGATACAAGTACCAAGCTCATTCGCGCACTCGAAGGATGTGATAAGACGTATATTTTTACAGTGCGCCTTGATGGCACAAGTGAAACCCTCGATCTAGGAAGCACAGTACTTTCAATTGATACCTCAAACTACAAACATATTTCTCAAGGCACCCTCATCAAAAAACTCGAATCACTTACCGAGCAAGTTCCACCCAAACATAGTGCCCTCCATATCAATGGAGCAAGAGCCTACGAACTGGCGAGAAAGTGAAAAGATTTTGATATCCCAACCCGAAAAATACATGTCAAAGATGTGAAAATTTTGGACCAAAAAGAATTTGAAATCACAATTCAACTTCGTATTTCTTCTGGCGGATATATTCGTTCACTTGCTCCTGAGATTGGGACGTTTTTTGGCGTAAATGGTGGATACATTACCCAGCTTCAGCGAACCATTCTCCATCTTCCATCATGAGATTTACAACTCTCTGAGAGCACAAGTATTGAAAATATGAGTAAAAAGGATTCCATTTCTTACAACACGCTTTTCTCACACTTCGAACACGCTCATATTTCCCCTGAGCAAAAACAAATGCTTCTCGAGGGAAAAGATATTACGCTCGAAACAGAGCCCAAAAAACAACGATGAAATATACTTCTCTTTTGTGATGCATTCGTATCATGGTGTACCTTCGAATGAAAACATTGCACAATAAAAAGAAATTATGTATAATATAATTTCTTCACACAAAAATCACACAGTATGTCTTGATTTTTTTGAAGTTTTATCTATACTCCCAGTTATGAACATTTTATTTCGTATCATTCTTGGTATTTTTATTTGTTGTATGGGGATTTGTGTATCTCTACCACATACAACTTTTGCTCAAACTTCGCCAAAAACAGAAGTAATTGAGAATTATATACTTGAAGCCTATAAACTTCAAGGCGATAAGATAATCACAGCTCTGGTAAAAAATCTAGAAAAAATCGAAAATGTTGACAGGATTAAAACCTACAAAAATTTACAAACAACATTTATTCTCAAAAAACAAAGTATTCAAAGAAATAAAAAGCTCTCAAAGATGACCCAAGATATTCTCTGAAAGTATATTGATTATATTGTCTATAGGCTTGAAAAAGAAAGAAGAAAACTTCTCAAATAGTCTTCAAAAAACTTCTCAAATTGAGAAGTTTTTTTTATAAATGACGTTACTTATGGAGAGATTGTAAATATGTAAAAATTCTATCATATAGGGTGTCATCGTATAAATCAATTGAATGCTTGCGCAGTAAATCAAGAGGACGAGACGAACCACCAGACGAATAAAATTCGACTATATCTTTTATTTGTATGTTCTTGTTTTTGTATTCTAGAAATAGTCAAAGTGCAGCAATCGCGCCAAAAATATACGAGTAACAGTAAAATGGCGTATGAAATATATGCGAAATATTTTCCCATTGAGATGAAGAAAAATAATCTCAAGAAACTGTATTTCAAATCTTTTTCCATAAGTATGAAAAATCATACTTTTCTAAATCTGAGAGTTTATGACCTTCTTTCTCAAAAAGAGTAATTTGCAATTGATAAAAAATCGATGTATAGAGAGAGTTGATAAAATAATTTTTTGCTTTCTCATCTTGAGAGAGATGACGATCAAAATAGAGTATTTCACTCAAGATTGCAGCTGTCTCTGCAAGAACAAAAGGACTGTAATATACAGGTGATTTTTGCTGCTGAGAAAGAGTACCATGAAGTATATGTCCCATCTCATGAGCAAAAGTAAAAACACTCGAAACATCGCCACAAAAATGCAATGAAACAAAAGCTGGACTCCTGTATCGATAGCTTGAAAAGGCTCATGGATACTTATCTGACTTTGGAAGCAAGTCAGCTCTTGATCATACAAAAACATCTTGTAATTGAGCTCCTCAATTAGGAGAAATTTCAGAGACAACATCAAGATAGGTGTGGATGGTTTCCTGAAGATTATAAGAATTTTGAGTGATTTTTGATGGTGTATATGTCCGTAAAAAATCCTGATACTGTGGAATATAGTATCAAACTTTCGAAAGAAAAAAATCGACAAAATCATCAGGAAGTTGTTCTTGTCTATTTCGAAGTGCCATTGGGTTATCTCCATAGTTTCCCTGTTTCATTTTGTCACTCCAGCACAGACAGAGCTTGTGATACAGTGTAGATATTTTTTTGTTTTTCTCTTCCTGCAAAATATCTGAATTATTAATTTCCTGGTACTTCATTTGTATTTTTTCTATATTCATATTTTTCATACTCTCTGATTTTTCTTTGGTTTCATTTCAAATATGTGGTAAATTCTCAATAATAGATGCAATATCATTTTTATAAGGAAGCATCTTCGGATTATGAAGAAGTGATTCGAGTGTTTCCTTTCCTATTTTTTTCCAGGCTTCTTGTATGAAATCAAGTTTCTTTATATATTTTTCATATTCGGATTGAAGCTTGATATATTTTTTTACTTTGTCCGCATTATGTATATCCTGACTATAGTTATAATAACTAAAATAGAGTGGCTTCTCAAGTATACAAATAAGATCCGTATATTCATCATAAAATTCTATAATCTTTTCTGAAGTATGAAAAGTATGAAATATATTTTTATACTTTTTTATAAACTCTCTCAACTTCTCCTTTCATAAATTTTGATCTCTTATAAAATCCGGATCATCAAAACCAGAGTAAAAATATTTTTCGAGATTCCATTGGGTCTTATACTTCATGTGCTATGAAAGAGTATCCAAACGTAAAAACTTCATAAGTACTTCACGAGTTGCCATCACATCTCATCGAGCCGTATGAGCCTCATATCATCGAATCTTGAGTCTATCTGTAAGTCATCAAGGCTTTGAAAGACTTGTGCTCTCAAAAGTAACTGGTTTTCCAGAATATCGAGCAATAGCATTATGTTCATTTGCAATTGATTTTGTATCAAGAATATCATTTCCAAGTCGCATAAAAAGCTGAGGATAGCCCGCAAGATAAAATATACTCTGCAAAAATGAAATATCAGCCGTTACATACTGTCCAACGATAATTGGATTTTGATCAAGAGAAAAATAAGAATCAATAAAAACCTGAAATGCTTCGCAAAATTCTTCATACGATCGTCCCGCTGCAATTCTATCAAGTGTAAAACCATTGTATTCAAGAGCATCTGGCTCAATAACGATATCTGCTGGCGGACATAAATCCATAAAAAACTCGCCAATAATATCAAACCGATTATCCATTACCAACGCCCCAACTTCAATAACCCCATTTCGAAATGGGTTTAATCCAGTCATCTCTAAATCTACCAGCAAATATGTTCCATTTTTTATTTGATTTTTCACAAAAAAAGAATACATTAAAAGATAATTTCGTGCCTATCATATTCTATTTTTTATTTTTGTCAAAACATATGCCAAAACCATTTCGCGCCAACGATAGTTATTCCCAGAAAGCTCGCCAACTGTGATATCGAGCTCGCAGTGCTTTCAAGCTTTTAGAAATCCAAGAAAAATACAAACTTATAAAGCCAAATATGAATGTGCTTGACGTTGGAGCAGCTCCAGGAAGCTTTTTGCAGGTTATTGCAAAGATCATAGGAAGTAAATGAAAGGCTGTTGGAATTGATATTCAGAAAATCGATCCAAATTTTGGTTTTCCAAATATACACCTTTTACAGGAAGATGTATTTGAATTTGAAAAAATAGAAGCATTTTTTAAAACTCTCGACATAGACCAGTTCGACCTGATCACATCTGATATCGCTCCAAAAACAACTGGAATGACCTGAGTCGATCAATACCGATCAGTAGAACTCAATCTTGCTATTCTCGAACTGGCAAAAAAATTCCTCAAAAAAGAATCCCATCTCGTGCTCAAAGTATTTGTATGAGAAGATGTTCAAGACCTTATCGCTCCTCTCAAGCAAGAATTTCAAAAGCTCTCTCGATTCAAACCAAAAGCCTGTCGAGACAGAAGTTTTGAAGAATATTTTATTTGTCAAAAAAAGAAGTAATGAATCCTACAACACCTCACATATCAATCAAAAATATATATTTTTGATACAAAAAATCAAAAAAAGATCTTATACAAAATATTTCTCTCGATATTCCTGCTGGCAGCATACTCCAACTTGACTGACCATCTGGAAGCGGAAAAACTACTTTTTTAGAGTTAGTATGAGGTATTTTATTACCGAAAAGTTGAGAAATATGTATTTGAAAAACACCAACAAAAAAACTCAATAAACAAAGATTTTCACTTTTTTGATACGCTTTTGTTGATCCTGATTTTTTTGAAAATATGAGCGTCGAAGATAATATCTTGATGCCATCAAGAAGTATGAATAAAGATATTGATATGAACTGGTACTCTACACTGATCGAAGACCTATGACTTACACCATACACTGAAAGTAAGCTTTGAAATATTTCTGCATGACAACGAGAACGAGTCAACCTCGCAAGAGCCCTCATTCATAAACCAAAAATACTTATTCTCGATGAGCCCTGATCTCATCTTGATGATATCCTAGTATGAAAAGTTATACAAATCATACTTGAGTATTCTCAGAAACAAAAATCTACTATTTTTATTTCAAGTCACCGAGATATGACTGATATTCACTTTGATTTTTTACTTTCTTTTTATGAAAACGATAACCTTTCTATTCAGGCAAATACAAAATCACAAGATTAAAAGTTTTAGTTTTGTATGTGTTATTATACTTGTTTTACTGCTTTGATATGGGATAATCTGGCTTTATCAAAATATCTCATCAGCCGTACAATACTATTCAAATGTGCAGGTTGTCAATCCTCATAGGATAAGCATTGTATGAGAATCAAATATCTTTAGTCTGATTACCAAATGAGGGTGAGGACTTTTAGATGAGGACATCAAACATATTGAAAATGATCCAAAACTAGAAAATATTCAAACATTTACTCTTATTCAGTATCCAGTTACTTGAGATTTTTCAGTATTTTCATTTGGACTTGAAAGCGATATTCCTGTCTTTGCACTCTCTGGAAACACGCTTGATTCAAATGGTGTTGGAATCTCAAAAAAAATGCTTGAATACTATAACCTGCAGTTTGCTGGAAGTTCCCCATTATTTCCAAAAATTGATAAAAATTTTATTATTGGAAAAGACGTCACAGTCACTATCGGAAAGTCAAAAATATTTAATCTTCAAGGTAAAAAAAGTGCAACACCAATACATACAAAAATTACAAATATTCATCCTGACTATCCATGATTTTGAATTGTACTTGACAGAGACATTGTCGAACGAAGCATGTCTGAAATAGGGCTTTCTTTGGGAAACCCCTACAAGATCATCGCTTACGTGAAAAACCTAGATGATATCCCAAAAATTCGAGAGGAATACAAACACTTAAAAGTAAATTTTGATCAGGATATTATACGAGAAAATGGGGAAAAACTCACAATTCTCAAACAAGTATTTTTTGTTGCATTTTGTATTATTATTTCCATAGTATGATCTATCATACTTTTCTTACTTGGGAGTTTACTTCGAGAAATACGACATATCTATAGACTTATTCATCGACTTGGGATGTCATGATTTCGCACCCACATACTCACACTTGGAGAGCCAATTCTTCTAACTGCGATTTGATGAATACTTGGATGAATTTGTATTTGGCTTTGTTTTTCATCTTTTTGAGCATTTTTGATGCAAATTCTTCCAGAAAAATGAATACTCTTTCCCCTGATAACTCCAAATACAGCAGAAATTTGGCTCTATGTAGCTTGCACAATTTCGGTACTTATACTCATACTCCTATACTACAATTGGAACCAGCTGCGCATCTTGAAGCATATCAGATAGTCTATATTTTTCAAGAAAATATATGAGAAAAATAAAAAAAACCTTCCCTACAAAAATAGTAAGAAAGGAAATAAAAGCAAAATAATGGTGAGATTATGTTGACTGAAGCTGAGCAATGATATCAGCAATTTGCGGTGAGGAAATATCTCATTCTATCAAAAGAGTACCACGATCTTCTGGTGTATAAAATCGTGGAAGTTCTGATTGAATCAATTGTTCAATCTGATCGCTGCTCATATCTCGAAAGAGGGATATTTTGATTCCTCCTTTATCATAGAGCAATTCCTGATACGCAGAAATATTTTTTCCTGTATCTATCGCTTCAGCTTTAACCCAAGAAAATCCAGTTGTATCACCATTCCAATACGCATTTTGCTGAATCTCCAAAGGTGGAGTATGAGGCTGTGGGGCAGAAGGTACTTCGTTTGGGAAATATCCTTTTGCTATATAAATACAAGACAATACACCGAGTGAGATAATTGCCTGAAACCATTGAGATGCTTTTTTTTGACGATTCTTATTCATATACATACTATATTTAAAGAATAAAAGATATCTCTTTACAAAAAGAACAGATATATTATAATATAATTTTTATAATTTGTCAATACTTTTACATAAAAAAATATATTTGTCAAATATTCTGGTGGATAAAGATGTATCTTTTAGCAAAAGAATGCGGAAAAAACGTTTTCTCCTATAGAAGAAAAACATATAAATATATGCTTTTTTCAAGCAAAAACCGATAAAAAGAGGAAATATAATTGGATTTATAGGTATTTTTTTGTATACTTTGAATGTTTATTATTCTACATTTATGGCACTTCATCTCTATAATACACTCTCTCGTCAAATCGAACCATTCAAACCACTGCGACAAGATGTTGTAAAAATTTACTATTGTGGACCAACTCCCTACAATTTTGCTCATATTGGAAACCTACGAGCCTATCTTTTTGAAGATTTGGTGGTACGAACCATGCGATTCTTGGGATACAAGGTGAAAACTGGAATGAATATCACTGATATCGACGATAAAACGATACGCGACAGCCAAAAGTCAGGGGAAAATCTCAAAGATTTTACTGAAAAATACAGCAAAGAATTTCTCAAAGATCTTGATGCCCTTCATGTAAGTCGAGCTGACACCATCAAGCCAATCTCACTTCTTATCGAAGAAATGCAGGTTATTATTCAATGACTTCTTGACAAAGGCTATGCCTATATCGCCGATGATGGAAGCATCTATTATAGAGTCGCAAAATACAAGCCATATGGCGAACTCGCTCACCTCGATATGAGCGGCATGAAGTCAAATATACGAATTGATAATGATGAATATGAAAAAGATGAGATTGCAGATTTTGCCCTTTGGAAAGCCTACAATCCAGAAAAAGATGGCGAGAATTTCTGGGAGATAGATTTGAAGGTAAATGATGAAAATTACCAGTTAAAAACTCCAAAAACTGTCATTCCGGACTGTGATCTGGAATCTAGTGCAGGACTGTGTGATAATTCTTTTGGAAGAAATCCCGAAACAAGTTCAGGATGACAAAAGGGGACACTAGGATGACAAGAAAATGAAAGTAAAATTTTGACTCAAAATAGATGAAATTCAAGTGAAAATTGAGCACCGAAATGAGTCGTACAATCTCATACGGCGAGTGAGGAAGCGGAAATTTGAACTTGAAGTTCGCTATTTTCAGTCAAAATAAAAGGAAGACCCGGTTGGCATATCGAGTGTAGCGCCTGTAATTATCATATATTTGGTGAGCAGATTGATATTCATATGGGTGGTATTGATAATCTTTTCCCTCATCATCAAAATGAAGTAGCACAAACCGAAGCCTTCACAGGAAAACAGTTTTCAAAATACTGGATGCACGGCGGACATTTATTGGTTGATAACAAGAAAATGGCAAAAAGTGCAGGCAATTTTTATACGCTTCGTGATATCATCGAGAAAAATGCAGATCTCTCTCCTGAGCTTGTTTGTCGTGGATTTCGACTGTTGACACTTCAAAATAAATATCGAGATAATTTCAATTTCACTCAAAACCGCCTTGAGGCTGGTATCAAAACCATTCAAGGATTTGATGAAACCTTCAAAAAAATAACTCGCTACAAAGGATTTGAGACGGCTTGACATACAATTGCACGAGATTTTAGAGATATGCTCCAATGAGCAATGCAGGATTTTGTCAAGCATCTAGAAAATGATTTTGACAGCAATACAGCGCTCACTGTCATTTTTGAATTCCAAAAAACCATCAATGCTGGCATGGATGCAAATTCCTATTCTCTGGAAGAAATCGAGGCTATCAAAGATTTTTTTAAAAATATTGATAGTGTGCTGGCTCTTTTTGATTTTTCTCTATTTGAAGCAGGACAGGAAATCCCAGAAGAAATCCGTGAGCTTGCTGAAAAGCGAGCCGAGGCAAAAAAAGCAAAAGACTGGAATACGGCTGATACAATTCGTGATACGCTGACTCAAAAATGATGGAAAATGATCGATGAGGCCGGTGGAAAATGGAGTATAGAGAAGATATAGAAACCAAAAAAGTGTCCATAAGAGACATACAAGGCCTGAAAAATGATACACATAAAGAAAAAATTAAGTAATTAATATATACTTTCATATACTTGTCAAATGTTTTTTTATAGAAGCGACGCTTTTTCTTGCTTTTTCGCATTTTTTCGCTACTATAAGGTGGATAAAACACGCATATATTTATCACTTATAATTCTCTATTGATACTTATTTTTATGTCCTCTTTTCAATCTTCTCTTCAAGAAATTTTTGATTCTTTTGATACATCAAAACAAACTAAAATCGAGATTACTCCAGCTCCAAAGCCAAAACTTGGGGAATATTGTGTAAATATTTTTCCACTGGTAAAACTTTTGAAAAAATCACCAAACGAAATCGCTCTCGAATTTGCCAAAAAAATGGAAGAAAAAAGTGAAATTTTTACAAAAATAAATGCCACTGGTGGGTATATCAACTTTTTCCTTTCAAAAAAAGCCTGGCAACAAATTATACAAGACTTTCTCAAAAAAGATTTTTTGCCTCAAGCCGATACAAACAAGGATAAGACAGTTGTCGTGGATTATATCGGAATGAATGTAGGAAAACCGCCACATATCGGACATATTTGTACTCCCCTCCTCGGTCAATCTATGATTAATACAATGCGGTATCTGGGGTATAAAGTCATTGGTGATTCTCACCTTTGAGATTGGGGTTCACTTTTTGGAAAACTTATTGTCGGTTTTGGAAAATATGGAAGTGAAGAAAAACTCGAAACAGATGCCATCGATCACCTCCTCGAGGTCTATATCAAGATAAATAGCGATTGCGAAAAGGATGAAAGTATTCAAAAACAGTGTCGAGATGCATTCAAAGAGCTCTCGAATGGAAATCCAGAATATACAGCACTCTGGGCAAGGTTCACGGAAGCAACCATACATACCGCCGGAGAAATGCTTCGAATGATGCATATACATCAAGACTATGATGTAGGAGAGAGTTTTTATGAGTGAATTGATCTGCCACGCATCGGAAAACAACCACCACTTCAATACGATATGCACTCTATTGTCGATGAGCTCTTAGAAAAATGAATTGCAACCAAAAACGAGGATGGAAGTGTAGGAGTCGTATTTCCAGAAGACACAAAAATGCCGTCGACCATTCTTCAGAAAAAAGATGGAACCAATCTCTACCTTACCAGTGATCTGGCAGCTATCAAATACCGACTCACTAATGGCTGGAATCCAGATAAAATTCTCTATTTTGTAGATGCCAGACAGTCGCTGCATTTTCGGCAGGCGTTTTGGATTGCAAAAAAAGCATGGAAAGATCTCGTAGAAAATGTAGAACTCTTTCATGCTGCCAATGGAGCTATTGTCCTCCCAGAATGAGCAATGAGTACTCGAAAGTGAAATATTATCCGACTCGATAGCCTCGTAGAAGAGTGATTTGTGCGAGTCAAAAAGCTCCTCGAAGAAAAAGGAAAAAGTGGAGAAGATGCGTTGGGTGAGACTGATATACGAGAAATTGCTATTGGAGCAATTAAATACGCCTATTTGATGCAGGACCGAGAAAGAAATATTGTCTTCACTTGGGATAAAGCCCTCAATTTCGAAGGAAATTCTGGACCCTATATTCAGTATGCCTATGTCCGTGGGAAAAAAATGATAGAATCAGAAACCGAGACAAAAGAAATTGATACGTCACAGATAGAGCTTTCACCCTATGATATCGCACTCTTACAAAAAATAGAAGAAATGCCACAGGCAATCGAAAAAGCATTTTCTCAATATAAACCGCACCATATTGCCAGTTATACGTATGAACTTGCAAATGTATTTAACGGATTCTATGTCCATACTCCAAAAATAAAAGACGAGAAAAATAACAGCCTCAAATCTCTGAGAATACGACTGATTAGACAGGCAACTCAAAACCTACGAACCTGCTTTGATCTTCTGGCGATTAAAATGCCAAATAAAATGTAATTTTTTGCTTATGACTTTTTTTCAAAAAACTTTTCTTGGTTTGGCTGTCCTCTTCGGATTTACGCTCTCGGCATTTGCCAATCATCCTTTTACTGATATTCCAAGGCAAAGCCCCTATTATGATGCGGTCAATGCCCTGTATACAAATGGAATTCTCAAAAGTGATGAATCAAATTTGTTTCACCCAGAAGCTCCCATGAGACGAGACTTTTTTGTATCGCTTGTAGTCGGTGTCGGATGTAAAAAATGTACCACGCCATCAGGAGAAGATATACGAAAATACATGAACTCACCATATATTGATCTTCCAAAAACTAATCCATATTACTACTGTATCGCCTACGCTGATGACAAGGATATTGTCCAAGGATATGGACTCGATGCACGAGGACAAGCCAGCTGTGAGAATGGAACAGTCTATACAAGTGTGCCATTTTGTGCAGAAAATACCATATCCAGAATAGAAGCTGTAGCTATTCTTCTGCGGCGATCTGGACTCTGGAATGATACACTCAATGAAAACTATACAGACAGAAGTTTCCCAATATCAGACGTATCAACATACTGGTATGGGTATGCAAAAAAAGCAATAGAACTCGGACTCATAACAAAAAGAGATGATGACTCAATCGGGCAAGATGAGAAAATATCTCGATGAGAGTTTACGCTTATGACATCCAAAGTACTGGACTTCACACAGTGTAATCCAAGTCAAAATGAAGGTGAGAATACCATAAGTTCTCAAATTGTCATCAGTCAAAATGGAACACCAGTACAACAAACAGAATTTGGTGAGGGCGAAGCCTGTAAGATAACTCCTGTTACCTCTCAACCAGGAGATTGGATATATGAGTGGAGTATTATAAATAGAAATGGTGATCAAAAAAAACTCACGCAAAAAGAAATTTCGTGTGCCGATTTTAACGGTGGTACCTCTGATATTCAAGTCACACTTATTGATCCAAGTACCAATACACCGGTTTCGACCGCCACTACAACTGTAAATATCATCCCATCTTCTGGTGAAGTCACTGGCCTCTGAGTCCTGCTCAATGGAGATCCTCTTCGAGGAACGCCTGACACAAATTTTGTATTTACGACTACCATATCACAAACCCCAAATCCTACAAAAAAATATATAGACTATAATGATGGAAGTATTGCCCAAATCACTGATAGTAATACTGTCATCACTCAAACACATAAATACAAAAATTCTGGTCTCTACACCGTCACTGTGACTGTCACCGACACAAAAAATGGAAAAACTGGACAATCAGCAGTCGTTGTAAGGGTCCTTGAAGATGATGATTTCGATGATGATGGAGTTCCAAATGATAAGGATGACTGTCCAAGAATACGATGAACACAAAAAAACAATGGCTGTCCTCTCATCGATACTGGCGATCACAACTGTAGAACTCGCCAGCTTTATGGTGAAAGCGTTACATGTGATGATGAAAACTGAGATGATGACGGAGATGGAGATGATTGAGATTGAGACTGAGATGATTGAGATGGAGATGACTGAGACTGAGATGACTGAGATTGAGACGGAACACCTGACACTGACGATAGATGTCCGCAGACACCATGACCAAGATACAATGCATGATGTCCAGAGACACACACTCCAAATGCCTGTCTTCTGAGAAAAACAAAAAACACTGGCATCGTCAGATGAAGGGCTGTTTGTGAGCAGTGTCCATGCGACAATACACTTTCGATATCAAGCCCTGTACGAGAATGTGATATCCTCTTTCCTACTATTCTCTCACCAGATAAATCTACAGTCTATTCCCGTGGAAGTTTTTACCTTGTGCAATAATGACGATACTGTTTCGATCACATAAAGTTGCTGCCCGTGGCCTGTCTTGAGTCCAATCAAGGCGAGGAACGGTCGGCGATGAATGGTCTGACCTCCGTAAATACACCCCTGATGATGAAAGTCGTAATATTGTATGGAAACGATCAACAAATCCGATTCATATCATCAGCAAGCGAAGAGATTTCGAGCGATCACTCCAATTAATATTTTGTATTGATGAAAATATCTGAGACACTTTTTCATTTCCACGCTCGCTCCCCTCACGTGCACAGTGGAAACAACAGTCACTCTCTCTGCTTGAAATGTCAGCCCAAAAATCTCGATTCCCTTCCAAAAGTTTCGTTTGAAATATACAATCACAGATACAAACACTCCTAAAAACAAAAGTAAAAAATCATCTCATCATCCTCATTTCAAGCAATCTCGAAGCGCTCGAAAGCGATATTCATGTCCTTTCTCATCACAATGATGTTATCATTATTCAGGTCGAGCACCCTTTTGAAAAAAATCCAAACAAAAATGTATGGATTGAGGGAAAAGTATTTGATACAAAAAAAATACAAACCTATCAAAACATGAGAAGGGAAGCAAAAGAAAAGTACCGTCAATACTATAAAAAACACGATATTACTGTTTTATTTCTTGATACCAGTGCATCCATAGAACAACCGCTCAATAATTTTTTTAAGTATCGATATGCCAAAAAACGATAGCCTCATTCTCGCTCTTATCCACATGGCTGGCTGTACTCACAGGGAAATGACCTTACTTTTTTCGCAGGAAAAATACAGTCCAGAACAGGTGTATGATTGGTTTGTTGGAAAGGTCTCATTGAATACTGCTGTCATTACAACGGAGAAAAAAGAAAAAATTTACAAAACGCTCAAGAAAATTGATATCGCGCACATCGAATCTATCCTTACCAAAAAAAAGATAAGCATTATTACACGAGATGCTCCCGAATATCCAGAAAGACTTCGACAAATTCCAAAACATCCCTACCTTCTCTATGTACGATGAAAGCTCAAATCACTTCCCATACAATTGGCAATCGTCGGAAGTAGGAAATATAGCCTCTATGGAAAAAGGGCGATCGAATTCCTTGCAAAAGATTTTGAAAGTTATCCAATTGGGATTATCAGCGGTTGAGCGTATGGCATCGACACAATTGCGCACCAAATCGCTCTCAAACATCATCTCTATACGATATCAGTCTTTGGTTGTGGGGTTGATTCCCCATATCCTCAATCAAATATCAAACTCTTTGATTCTATTCTCGAGAGTGGTGGAGCCCTTATATCTCCATTTCCTCTTATGGCAGAGCCACTTCCCTATCATTTTCCAATACGAAATGTACTAGTCGCTGGACTCTCAGATGGCATCATCATCCCTGAATGAGCCAAAAAAAGTGGGACGCTCATCACGGCTCGTCTGGCTCTCGAACAAAACAAAGATGTATTTGTCGTTCCATGAGATATTTTTCGAGAAACAAGCCTTGGATCAAACCAGATTATCATCAAATGAGAAGCCAAACCTATCGTATGTGCAGCGGATATCCTCGAAGAATATGGTATTGCTCGAAAAGAGGGAGATGAAAGTGTCACAAAAAAAGAAATTTCTTTTGCGAGCAAGGAAAGTAAACAGATTTATGAACAAGTACAACTTGGCAATAATACTCCTGATAGTATTGCAAAAAAAGTTACCCTCGATCATTCAAGTATCGTGAGCGAGTTGACTCTCCTCGAAATAGAAGGACACTTAAAACTCCTGCCAGATGGCTCTTATGAATGTATTTAATTTCTAAACTTCCAAAAAATGAAAAAACAAGATGTTGTTCGTGCATTTGTCTTCAATACAGATGGCGATATTCTCCTTGTCCGTCACCGAAAAGACAGCCCCTTTGCCCTTCCATGATGACACAGGGAACCCTGAGAATCTCTGCATGATGCTATGATACGAGAAATCAAAGAAGAAACTGGATCAGAAGCTCGTTTTTTTGATATTGATCCAGGTGACTTGATACGTAAATGAAATAAGCTCAAAAATCTTGCCCATCCTATCAGCATCTATGAGATCCAAATCACTGCAAACAAGACAAATGTCGAGTATATATTTCTTATGGAAATGACAGAGGATATCAAGCAGATACAAGATGAAGAAATCATAGAATACGGTTGGTATGAACCAGAAAAAATACTGACCATGATCCCAGAGAAAGAAATCTGGGGACAATATATCCAAATACTCTCTAAGCTCACTGACGATGAATAAGATGCCAAACAATAGACTCCATACAACACTAAAAAAATACTCTACCATAGTATTTGTATGATGATGAACTTGATGACATATACAGCCTATAGTATCCATCATACGTATGTATAAGTGATCAAAAAAACTTTTTTGGATTGGAGGAAAAAATTCAAATGAAAAAAATACTGCAAAGAGTATAGATATTGATTTTTTTGAAGTCTCTACTCTCAAGCTCTCAACAACCAAATCGCTCAAAATACTTCTATATCCTTTCGTGCTGCTTTGGGGTATTTTTCAGGCAATATGAATCCTTAAAAATATCAAGAAAAATGATACAAATATATGTGTATTCTCAAAATGATGACCCTGAGCCCTTGCTATTGGTATTGCTGCATGGATAGCAAAGATTCCTCTCTATATTCATGAATCAGATACGATTCCAGGTCGATCAAATCAAGTCCTCTCACGATTTGCAGAGGCGGTATTTCTCGGTTTTGAATCAGCTAAACAATATTTCTCCTGCAAAAATATCTACTCTGTATGACAGATACTTGACCCTGTATTTTTCGAAAAACAAAAAGAGACTCAAAATCCATGGAAAACAGATAAACCTCATCTCTTCGTACTGTGTGGAAGTCAGTGAGCGAGGAGTATTTTTCAAGAAATCACAGAACACCTCCCTTCTCTTGCTAAAAAATATGAAATCTGTATCATTCTTGGAAAACTCAACACAACGATGCGAAAGGAATTTGAGAATAAAAAAATAGGTGCAAATTTACTGCACATCTTCGACTGGATGGAGCAAGATACACTGACACATTGGCTCTCTCATACCGACCTTGCCATCACTCGCGGAAGTGCTACAAGTCTTGCTGAGCTTGATGTTTTTGGAATCAAAAAAATCATCATTCCACTCCCAAGTGCTGCCAAAAATCACCAGTACTCTAATGCAAAAGAATACGAAGAAAAATGAGATATTCTCCTCGAACAAAAAGATATTCATACTCTCCTCGATACGCTTTCCCAAATAACTCCTATCGAAAAATAGAACCGAGAATTCATCTGGCAATTTTTGCTCCAATACTCCCCGCTTGCCGTCCGCCAATCTTCTTTCCAAGAGAGCGGGCCATCTCTGTTCCAATTGATTTGGTTGCTGTTTTAAAAAGAGTATCACCGAGTGTTGGATTCTTTTTTCTTTCCTTTTCTTGTTGGATTTCTTGCTCTTTGGCTTGATAGGCTTGAATTTTTTTTGAAAGAACTTCATGAGCACTCTCTGGATTGAGGGTATTTTCGTATTTGTGTAAAAGATGCGAACGCTTGATGCTCGTTTGTAATTCTGAGTCAGAAATACTCTCCATACGAGATTCTGGTGGTGCTATGAGTGTACGAACCAGCGGAGTTGGCCTCCCACTTTCATCCAGTCAAGTCACCAGCGCTTCTCATACCCCAAGCGTGGTCATTTCTTTTTGCACATCATAAAAATTGGTCCGTGGAAAATTCTTCGCCATTTTTCGAATCATCTCATAATCTTTGTCTGTAAAAGCACGCAGAGCATGCTGGATCTTGAGTCCAAGTTGCGAGAGAACAGACTCTGGTATATCTGTTGGAGTCTGCGTACAAAAGTAAACTCCCACTCATTTTGATCGAATCAATTTCAAGATAGATGTGATATTTTCGAGAAGACGAGAAGAAATATCTCGAAATAAAAGATGTGCCTCATCGATAACGATGACACCTTTTGGTTTCTCAATATCTCACACTTCCGGAAAACTATAGTATATTTCTGTAAGAAGCGACAACATAAAGGTAGAAAACATTTTTGGGTATCGTATTGACTTCATAAGTCGTACAACATTGACCTGTCATTTTCAGTGGGTATTTCTACGAAACATATCTGAGAGATCAAGTGAGCGCTCTCAAAAAAAAATACGAGCCCCCTGTGATTCAAGCTCTAAAATTTTTCGGATCAAAACTCGAACCGTTGCTGTTGATATACTCCCATATGTATCCTGTATTTCTTTTTTTCACTCTCCCGAAAGATAGTTCAGTACAGTTTTGAGATCATCGAGATCAACGAGGAGGAGAGAGTGGTCATCACAGTATGAGAATACAAGGACCAAAGCTCATCGCTGAGCTTCTGTGAGGTCAAGCATACGAGCGAAAAGCTGTGGTCAAAATTCAGATACTGTCGCTCGAAGTTGCGATCCACCCTCTCAAAGAAGTCCCCAAAACTCAACCGGAAAACCCTGTGGCTTCCAATCAAGCTGACTCATATGTGACAGGCGTTCATCAATTTTGGGATGCGGTGACCCTGGAAATGCCATACCAGAGACATCTCCTTTCATATCCATCATTATAGAAGGAATCCCTTCTTTCGAAAGTGATTCGAGAAAACCCTGAATTGTCTTGGTCTTCCCTGTTCCTGTTGCTCCAGAAATAAGTCCATGACGATTCAAAGTCGAGAGTGGAAGACGGATAGGAATATCACTGGCATTTTTTTGGTCGGACTGTGAAGCCCCGATATATATACTCCTACCAGTAAAAGTATATCCACGAGTTAATATATCTGCAAAAGAATCCATATGCAAAAATTATGATACGTACAAGTATACAAAAAAGCAACAATTTTGCAAATGGAGTTCGAAAACCGCTTACAAAAAATCCCCTTCTCTTATAAAAAAGAAAGGGATTGTGTTAAAAATAATTGTCTATTTTCCTATTTTGTTTCGTAGAAAGGCTGGAACTTCATAGTCTTCTTTTGGTTCTTCTTGAGCCGCTTTTGGAGCTCATCCACCTCCCATAGCAGATTGTCGGAAGATAGCTGGCTGACTCATGTTACCGGCTGGTTTTGTATTGCCTCCAACTGTATTAGTTCGACCAAATCCTCATCGGCTCATACTTCCAATTTTTGCATTTGTCTCCTCAGAGAAACCAGTTGCAATCACCGTGATTTTGATCTCACCAGTGTATGCTTCATCGATAGAAGTACCAAAAATAATGCTTGCCTCTGGATCACATGACTCAGTAATAAGTCGAGAAGCTTCATCAACCTCAAACATCGAGAGATCATTTCCACCAGTGATATTGAGCAGAAGTCCTTTTGCTCCATCAATAGAAAGCTCAAGAAGTGGTGATTCAATCGCTCCTCTGGCAGCCTCTGTCGCTCTATTTTCTCCGCTTCCGTATCCAATACCCATAAGAGCTGATCCTGCATTTTCCATAACTGATCGTACATCGGCAAAGTCTACATTGATCAGTCCTGGTCGAGTGATGAGATCAGAGACTCATTGTACACCCTGTTTGAGAATATCATCAGCAACTGAGAAGGCCTCGAGAAGTGGTGTTTTTTTATCAATAATAGAGAGAATTCTATCATTTGGAATTGTGATAAGTGTATCAACTTTTTCTTTGAGGTATTCATATCCTTCGACAGCTTGATTTGTTCTTTTTGCTCCTTCGAAAGCAAATGGTTTTGTCACTACACCGACAACAAGTGATCCAAGTGATTTGGCAATCTCTGCAACCACAGGAGCGGCACCAGTACCAGTTCCTCCTCCAAGTCCGCAGGTGATAAATACCATATCAGCATCTGTAAGTGCGTTTTTGATTTCTTCACTTGATTCTTCAGCGGCTTTTTTTCCGACATCTGGATTGGCTCCAGCTCCCAGTCATCGAGTTGTTGCTCGCCCTATATTGATACGAGTCGACGCTTTAGAAGTAAAGAGTGCTTGAGCGTCTGTATTGATCGCGATAAACTCAATTCCTTCGATTCCAGATTCTATCATTCGATTGACAGCGTTGTTTCCACCACCACCGATACCGACGACTTTGATATTGGCAACAGGAGAAATATAATTTCCCACATTGACCTCTACTGGAGATGAAGTTTCTGATTCAGCATTTTTGAGAGTCGGTTTTTTTGAGTTTGACATGCTATTTTTGAGAAGCTGTTTGAGTCTGTCTTCGCTTTGATTTGATTGAGACATAAAAGAAAAATAAGAAAATTAAAAATAAGAGAGAAAAAGATTATTGCGATGGCATTATCTTTTTAATAAGATTTTTCAAAGATTGAAAGATTTTTTTGAAAGAGAATGTTGCTCGAAATGAGCTTCCTCCGAGAGCGCCATATTTTTGGATCAAAAGGAGATTTCCTACCACTGCTGTATAGATAGGATCACCGATAGAAGTACCCGTAATTCCCTCGATAGCATCTGGAAGTCCTATGCTAGCTGGAAGTCTCATATATGTACGAGCCAATTCTGAGAGTCAGTTCACTTTTGCACCACCACCAGTAAGGACAATTCCCTCTGGAAGCCGTCCATCTCGGCCAACTTTCTTGAGCTCCATCACGATGTGATGAAATATCTCTTCATATCGAGCCTTGATGATTTCATTCATAAAATTTTTGCTAATACTGATCGTATCAATACTCGAAATTCCAGAAAGATCGATTTCTTCATCAGGACTGTCTTCATCAAAATCCACATTTCCATATTCAAGTTTTATTTTTTCAGCTGTGTCGATAGAAATTCGAAGTCCAAGGGCAATATCACTGGTTACAAGTTCTCCACCAATTGGAATCACACCTCCATAAATAAGCGCTCATTCTTCATAGACAGCAACATTGGTTGCACTTGATCCGATATCTACTACGACCACACCAAGCTCTTTTTGTCGACGAGAGAGGGTTGCTTCCCCAATAGCAATAAGATTTGGATAGCTGTCAATGATTTCTACTCCCACATCATAGACACCCTTGTGAATATTTGAGAGAACATTACTACTCATCGTAATAATATGACCTCGTACTTCAAGTTTTTTTCCACTCATACCAACTGGATTTTTGATACCACTTTCGAGATCAAGACCAAAACTTTCTGGAATCACCTTGAGAACTGTTTTGTTTGAAAGATCAATGCCACTTTGTGCCATATCAAGAGCACGACTGACATCCTCTTCAGTTACCTCAGTACCAGAAACTGGCACGACGCTACTTCGCTCGATGACAGAGATATGCTGTCCAGAGATACCAAGACATACCTGCGAAACTTGTTCACCTGTCATTTTCTCAGCTTCTCCAAGAGCTGTATCAAGATTACTCTTGAATTCTTTCATATCAAGAATATTTCCTTTTCGGATTCATCGAGACTCAGCGACTCCGACTCCGAGGATACGTAGTTGTTTTTGTTCATCCCATTCACCGATGAGAGTTTTTATTTTTGAGCTACCAATATCTATGGCAACGAATTGTTCACCTGATACCATATGTTGTAAAAAATAATAATTATTGTATAAAAAATGTACTCTGGTTTCTTGCCTTAAATACAAATGATTTGTATTTTTCTCTTGAATTTGATGCAAGCATTATATGATTTGGAAAAAAAAATTCAATATTTATTTTTGAGAATATGTATACCTTTTTTGCCCATACTTTTATTTGCAAAATCAACTTTTTTTGATACAATCGGTATCACGGTAATGTAAAAAACTTTTTTACTCGCAAGAAAATACCGGTCGTACCGACTTTCGTTTATTGCAAGTATTCGCAATAAGTAAATTTCATACTTTAAACACTTATCATCAATACCTATGATACTTTCAGATACAAAGATCAAAGCAAGGCTTGATTCTTGAGATATTCTCATAGAATCTCTCCTGTGATATGACACAGGGAAACAAATTTGACCAGCAAGTTTGGACTTTCGACTGGGAAAAACTTTCAAGATATACAGAAAATCAAGACAAACTGTGATAGATTCAAAACGCTGAGTTGACAGTGAACATGTAGAGACAATTGAGCTTGAAAAATGAGAAAAATTTGTACTTCATCCTGGAGATTTCGTACTTGGAGTTACCGCCGAAAAAATAAAAATTCCCTATGACTTGGTCGCTCGATGTGAATGAAGGAGTAGCATAGGAAGACTTGGAGTCATTATCCATTCAACTGCTGGGTTTATAGATCCAGGATTTGAAGGGACCATCACGCTCGAAATGACAAATATCAATGAACTTCCAGTGGCTCTCTATGTTGGAATGAGGATTTGACAATTTGCATTTGAAAAAATAGATTGAACGGTTACAAACACCTATGACAAAAGAAAATGAAGTAAGTATATGGGACAAGTATTACCAGAAGAAAGCAGAATAGGCGACGATAACTTCTAAGAAAATATGAAAAAATACTTCATAAAAACATTTGGCTGTCAGATGAATTATGCTGACAGTGAAAAGATAAATATGATCCTTATGTCGGCTGGTATGCGAAAAGTGATCGACCCGACAAAGGCTGATATCATCATACTCAATACCTGTAGTGTTCGCCAAAAGTGAGAAGACAGGGTTTTTGGGATGATCCAACAAATCCGAAAATACCACAAGCAAAATGGGACTCCAATCCCACTTTTTGGGATTACGGGTTGCATGGTGCGTAAGTCTGGACTGGCACGAAAATATATAGAAAAGATGCAGGACGAGGTTTCTCGAATCAAGTGAGGCGCAAAACAAATCACTCGAATTTCTCAAAGTGATCTTCTCAATTATGATGACAATCTGTTTATTCGTTCGCCGCATATCGATTTTGTATTTCGTATCGAAGAGGTCAGCTTCTTGACAAAAATCCTCTCTCATATTTATGGAAAAAGCATCGGAAATGATGCTAAGTTCGATGACTATCTCAAGGCAAAACAACTGCGAGAAAATCCACATTCTGCCACAATTATTATCCAAACCGGTTGTGATAATTATTGCACATTTTGTATTGTCCCCTACACCAGAGGACACGAAAACTCTCGAGAAATTGAAGATATTGTATCCGAAGCAAAGGAAGCGGTCAAAAACGGAGCCAAAGAAATCACACTTGTGGGACAAAATGTCAATTCCTATGGAAAACAATTTGTAGACAAAAAACTCTGGAATGAAGAAAAAAGCTGTTGGAATACAAGACTCAAAATAGGAATTGACGTTGATGATACCCTACAGCAGGTTTGGAGCTTAGAAATTCTCAAAAAATATAACAAGAAATACAATAAAAATATACAATATGAAGATATACAATCTCCTGACTCTGCTGAAAACGAAAATTTAAAACAAGAATTCTTTGATTTTTGGTACAAAAATTATGAAAATCCGCAAGCATGTCCGCTGTTTGAAGGTGCAAAGGAAGTTATCGAAAATCTCAGAAAAAAACACGATCTCTATATCATCTCTTCAAGAGAAAATGATACAAGAGATTCAAAGGTCATCGAAAAAACGCAGCATTTTTTAGAGAAAATTTTTTGAAAACATACATTTAAGGGATATTTTTTCACAGGTGAAGAAAATAATTCAGATGATAAATCTGAAATAGCAAATAAACATAATTTTGATATTGTGATAGATGACGCTCCTCATCATTTACAAAGATACGTTCAAAATACAAATGCAAAAGTGTTTTGTTTTTCTCAGCCCTGGAATACAGATTTAGAAATAGAAAATGTAACAAAGATTCAAAATTGGAAAGAATTTTGAGAGCATATCGAAAATATTTGAAAATCCCCATTTCGAAAACTTCTCGAAGCACTCGATACAATAGAAGGGCTTGATAGAATTCGATTTACTTCGAGCAATCCTCATGATATGACCGAAGATATTTTAGATGCGCATTTTGACCTCAAGAAAACCTGTAATTATCTGCATTTTGCCCTACAATCAGGAAATGACGCTATGCTCAAAAAAATGAACCGAAGGCACAAATATACAGACTTCAAGAAGATCGTAGACTATTTGAGAGAAAGAGATCCCAGTTTTTCTATTTCTACCGATATTATTGTAGGATATTCTGGAGAAACGGATGAGATGTTTGCAGATACCGTCAAGGCTTTTGACGAATGTGAATTTGATTTTGTCTTCAATGCCAGATACAGCGTACGAAATGGTACCATTGCCAGCAAAATCTATGAAGATGATATTCCAGATCAAGTAAAAGCCCAAAGGTGGCATACGCTCAATGATAAGCTTCTCGAGAGTGTCATACAAAGAAATAAAAAAATGCTTGGGAAAGTCGAGGAAGTCCTCATCACCGGGAAAAAAGATGGAGAGTTTTTTGGGCGAACAAGAAATTTCAAAGAAGTCTATTTCAAATGTGATGAAGAAAATACAAAAATATGAGACATAAAAAAGGTCCAACTTCAAGAAGTGGACCGATATATTATACGAGGATCGCTGGCATAACTATGGAAGGATTCTATCGAGAATTTGCTCGGTCCAATCATAGTAATAAAAACATGTTGTGTTAAGTACGCCTGTATTTACAAGTTCTGCTGTTATTTGAGCGTTTTCACAAGACGGAATATCCAAAACAGCGAGGATTTTTGAGTCATCAGTAAGAGCATTTTTGATATCCTGTGTTGCTGTCGTATAGATCCACTCTTCTGGATATCACCAGTCCGCATTATAGAGCATCACTCCAATATAGTCGAGATATTCTTCAAATTTACTTGGATTTTGGGCGACTTCTTTCATCTCAACTGGCAATACAAACGCTCAGAGCTCTAGATCTGGTTTGATGGCTTTGACAGAATCTGAAACTCTATGTATATACGTTGCAATCTCATCTTGTCTGAAATTATTCCATGCCTGTCTTTGGGTATTATCAGTCGTAAAATCAATCGTAAGAGCATCGATACCGGTGAAGTCCTGAAATTTATCCCGAGTTGCTTGACTCATATCCATAGCATATCCATCAAATCGAACCCAATCAATAAAAAGTCCATCTATATCATAGTTTCTCGTCACTTCTTCTATGATAGCAATCTGATGATCTTGAACTGTGCTCGAAACAGGGTTGGCAAAATATTCACCATTTGGATTATAAAAAGCGACACCAGTTCCGCTCAAATACATCATTTGATTGGCTGGATTATTGTTGATGACGACCTTATCATGAAACTGAGGAAGCCAAGCATATACCTTCATATCATTATTGTGAGCAAAATCGATCGTATACTCAAGTGCATCAAAATTCCAGGTTTGATAGTCCTGAGCAATAGGAGCAAGAGTACCACTATAAAACAACTCTCCAGAATCCATATGAGCGAGATCTTCGTCATTTTTTACAAGCAAAATAATTGTTTTGATTCATTTATCGCGAAAAAGCTCAAGATGGTTTTGTGCAGCCCATCTATGTACGAAGTTTTCTGGGGTTCTCACGATGATAGTGTTTCTCTCCAAAAAAGGAGAAACACTGGTACTTCCTGTGCCTGTTGTTCAAGTTCCTGTTGTTCAGGTTCATGTTGTTCAAGTTCAAGTGCTTCAAGTTCAAGTGCTTCAAGTTCAAGTGCTTCAAGTTCAAGTGCTTCAAGTTCAAGTGCTTCAAGTTCCTGTTGTTCAGGTTCAGGTACTTCAAGTTCAGGTATTCCCTGTTCCTGTATTTCCTGTACTATTTCCAGAAGCATTTACAGTATCATTTCTTCAAGATCTTGAATTCCCTCTTGATTGCTTTTTAGCTTTGAGTTCCTCTATTTTGAGTTGTATCTTTGCCTCGAGAAAATCTATAATAAGCCAGCGCTCTCCGTGATAGAATTTTTTGATTTCTCGGATTTTTGTTCTCAAGGCTTCAAATGTTTGGATTTTTGCATCAATTGACGAAACACTCATATCAACTTTTGCGATAAACGCAACAAATGGAGGATCAATATGAGATCGAGTAGGAGCGTCTAAGGTTCATGAAAATGCACTCGCTCCAAAAAGATGACACCAAAAACCAACCACAAAAACAAAAAAGAGAGAGATATTTTTCATACGAAAAAAAATGAAGAGTAAATATATACTCTCAAGTATATAAATTATGGACCTAAAGTAAAGTAAAAATAGAGTATTATACTCCTTGGAGCATTTCTATATACAAATTGCAGGTTTCTTTGAGGCCTTGTGAAAATGGATTATTCTCATATGCTTTGAACTGCTGAGTATACCATATATACAGACTTTGGATCTCTTGTGCTGCTTCTTTTTTGAGCGCCGTACGAGCCTGCTCTCTTGTCTCCTCATCGAGAGAGTCCCCAAACGAAGTATCTTGATTGATTTGCATATCTGTATTGTGTCATAGTCACTCAATACGAGACAAGAAATAAATATATTTTTTCTCAATTACCGGAACGATATACTCATAGGCTTGTTGCATCGTTTCGGTGATAAATTCAGGGTTATTTTGATACTCCAAGTTGTGAATTTGGTTCAATCTCTTATTAAAAGAATTCCACAATTCTTCTAAATAACTCGGTTTATACGGTCCTACAGCAAAATTTTTGAGCCGAAGAGAAGAAGGATAGTCTCAAGCATGATTTGGATTTGACATAAAAAGAAATTTTTAAAAAAGTACTTAAATATACTATATAATTATTTTTATATTTGTCAATATAAAAATTAAAGATACCTTTTGTCCGAGTAGGAAGCAGATCAAAGAATTCAACTCTTCGATAAGAAAAGGTATTTTCCCCTTAGTGAGGAGATTAAGCAGGTGTGTTCAAATAAGATTTTCAGCTCATACTCCACTGACACAATAATTGTATTTATCCCTCTCAGTGAGGGGATTAAGGGGGTGTGTCTGAATATAGTCCTCAATCAATACTACTCTGATAGAGTCTTCAACTGAACTCCACTGATACGATGATTGCATTTCTCCCCCTCAGTGAGGGGGATTAAGGGGGTGTGTTCAAATAGAATTTCCAACTCATACTCCACTGCACAATGATTGTTACATATAAAAAAGCCCTTCTTCTTTGATTTGAAGAGAAGGGCTGGTATTTGAAGGGGATGGGCGGTTCATCCCGTTAAGTGATTCCGCCTAGGTCCACCATCCTTGGTGACAGAACCAATGACTCTACTCATCACTTACAAGTAGAGAGATACTATTAGAAAAACTAAATGTACTCTGCATCAAATTCTGAATCTCAGCTCCCTGCTTATGAAACACACACTCTCTCAAGCGTGCAATATAGATTATAACTAAAAAAATAAAAAGTCAAGAAAAAACTTGCAAATTTTAAAATTATTTGTATTATTGACAAGTATTTTATATATTTTATAATTTTTTTCTATGGCGGAAATTTATACAGAAATTTGAGAGCTTGATAGCCTTAAGCAAGAACTCTTCTTTCTGAGGCAAAAATATCAAGGCTTCCCTTTTGTCCAAGATGAATATAAGGGCAAAACAATTTTTGATGTCTTTGAAGCAGTGGGAAATGATGAAAAGCAGATGAAACAAATCCTCACCCAAAGTGCGCTCGAAAGGCATACAGTCGACTATAAATGAACTGCACAAAAGTTTGATTTTTTCAAAGAACATGGACTTCATTCATATATGAAATATCAAGTGCATCAAATCAGCCAAAGCGTAGGACAAGTGATGCATGATATCATGAGATACAGAGAGATCAATGCCAATATTCATCAAAAAAATAATCAGAGTATAGCAATATCAGGAGAGCAAAACCCACTTTCACAAGTTGCTGATTTTTATCGAGGGACTATACTCTCTCGTCTGCGAAAGAAAAAAGAGCAAGAAAAAATAGGATTTTGGGATGAGTGAGAAATAGATAGTGATCTTGCTCAATTTCTCTGAATCGATATAGATGCTTCTCAAACAATCAATCCAGAGATCGAGTCACTTGTGTGGAAATATGATTTTTTCAAACGGATCCAACAATCGGTAGAAAAATGATATGTACTGAGCTATAGAGAGATGGAACTCATCAATGATATTATAAAAGATCTCAAAAATGGAGAGGTTGTACTGATGACAGGAGACACTGGAAGTGGTAAAACAGAACTCGCGAAGTTTCTCGTCAAAGAGTATATGCAATCAGAGTATGTATTTGTCAGTGGAAACAAAGAAATGGAAGTCAGCGACCTCACTCTCGAAAAAAATGTCACCTCAAGATCACTTCTCGATACCGATACTCATATTGTCGATGGAAAAGAAGAAACCCAAGAACAACAGGCAGTAAAATTTCTAGAAAAAATAGTATATACAAACCAATTCAAACAACTGGTTTTACAAAAAGCAGAGGATCTGGGAAAAAGTCAGGAAGAGATCCAAAAAATATGAGACGAACTGCAGAATATAGATCTTCTCGATAAAAAACTTATCACCGAGTATCATCTCATGGGAGTGTACAAAGCTGCCAAACTTGGTATTGCCTGTATTATTGATGAGACCAATATCATACGACCAGAGGTGCTTATGGCGCTCAATGATACTCTCACAAAGCATATTGGAGATACAATCCAACTCCCAAATGCTCTCGATGATATCACAGTCAAAAAATGATTTTGTATCATTCTGACAGGAAATGATCCCGAACAAAACAAAAACGCTGAAACTTACAGCTCTGGTCGATACAAGTTCGATGAAGCAACCTACAATCGACTCCGAGTTTACGCAAAAAACTATGCTCGCCAGATCATAGAAACTCACAAAGAAAATAAGATAGAGAGTGTCCAAGATTACACACTCAATTTTCTCGAAGACAATGAGCTCTATGGAATAGTACTGATGATGATGTTTTGATGAAAAGAAAATCTCAATCACAGTGGAAAATATGGTTTTGAGATTATGAAAAAAGATTTCGAAGGAAAATATATTGGAAAAAAAGAATTTTTTAAAACTCTTAAAAGTCTTTCAAAATCGATTTCTCTTATACAAAGATCATTTTCAAATGAAGTTATCCCGCTCTCTGGAGCGAACTCCACATTTAGTCTCAAGGATCATATCACTCGAAAGGTTTTTTCAATGCGAAATCTCACACATGTAATTGCTGGTTTCAAAAATGATACCCTCCCAATTGAGTACCATATCTGGAATGAATTTGTGAAACATACGACCAATACAGATGAGCAGTATGCTCTCTTGCTTGCTTTTTCAGAGTTTGGACTCTTTGGCGATCTGATTACCGATAATAGAGAAGCAAGTATCAATAATATAAAACGAAAAATCCGAAACCTCAAAACACAGGAAAATACCATCAGCATAACAGATATAGAAAACAAAGTAACCATCACAAAACAGGATATGTATAAAACATATTTTGGTTCTATGGACTTGGGAGATGATTTTTTTGAGAAAAATATAGAAAATATACACCAAAAACAAGAAGATAATGAGACTCAAGATGAAGATGAAATGGACTCTTCTTGGATCGATGAAAATATAGAAGTCACAGAAGAAAGTCTCCAAGAAATAATACAAAACCTCGATGAGCTTGTAAATCAAAACGAAAGAGAATTTGATCTTGGAGATTTTTTCTTTCTGACACAATTTTTCAAACAACTGGGTACAGAAATACGAGAAAACAATATTGATACAAGCAAATACAATATTCTCTACTCTGCTCTTCTCAAAATGACACAAATTTTTAAAACATTTGAGGATTGATGAGAATTTGATGCAGATGCTTTTATGAATCTTGTAAAAGATATTAATAATTAAACACTAAAATGAACGTAAGTACAGTACCCACATCTACAAAATCATCATCTCATACGGCAATTATGGCGGAAGTTTGAGGGATTATTAATATAGTATGAACTCAGGCGATGGAGTGAATTCATGAATCTCGAGAAAATATGGCAGAGCTTTTGGGGGAATTGGAGGATGTAGTGAATCAGAGAAGAAAAGAGATAAATTATGATTACGGTTATGATGATTATGAAGCAAGAGTTTGTCAGAGTGATATATTTTTTGAGAAGACACTTCAAGAGAAAGTGCTCAGTATTCCAGAAATAAGGAATTTGTATTATAAGATCACTTCCCTTTTCCAAGAAAATGATAGAGAAGTAGCAGGAAAAAAGATGCAAGAAGAGTATTTAGCTGATCTTGTTTTCGAAAGTATGAAAAATAAGGAATTAAAAAAATGAGAACTATATATAACGCCATGAAAAAAAGAGAAAAGCTTAAAAAAACTTAAAGACAAAATAAGGGGAGCACAGTGAAACTGAATAAAGATTCTGAATTTACACGATTATGAATGACTAAAATGTTTCGAAGCAGATGAGATATTGAAATTTGCAAGAAATTTGAAATGAAGTGGGGTACGTAGATTAAATCTATGAAGTAATCAACTCTGAGAAATCCTTGGGAAAGATGGAGTAATAAAATTTATAAAGGCGCTGAGATGAAGTGGGGTACGTAGCTTAAATCTATGAAATAATCAACTATGAAATAATCAACTCTGAGAAATCCTTGGGAAAGATGGAGCAATAGAATTTATAAAGGCATTGAGGTGAAGTGGAATAAAAAGTTTAAATTTGTGGGATAATGGGCTATGAGAATATCTTGAAGTAGATGGTATGATAGAGTTCATAAAAGCATTGAAATGAAGTAAAGTACGAGAATTAATATTGGGTTGGAATCAATTATGAGAATATCTTTGAAAGGATGGAATGATAGCATTTGCGAAGGCTTTACGATGAAACGAAATACGAGTTTTAGATTTGATGTGAAATAAATTGTGACAATTTCTAGAAGAAGATGAAATGATAGCTTTTATAAAAATACTAGAATGAAGCGAGATACAGTATCTGAATATATGATACAATGGTCTGTCAGAAAAATTACAAAAAAAGATACAAGAAAAGTTTCCAAATATACATTTTAGATTTTAAAAACACTATGAAAACAGCTACAGTACCCACATCTACAAAATCATCACCTCATACAGCAATTATGGCGGAAGTTTGAGGGATTATTGGTATAGTATGAACTCAGGTGATGGAGTGAATTCCTGAATCTCAAGAAAAATTTATCACACTTTTACGAGAATTGGAGGACTTGGTGAGTCAGAGAAGAAAAGAGATAAATTATAACTACGATCATCGTGATTATAGAAAAAGGCTCTGTCAAAGTGATGAAGTTTTTGAGAAGACACTGCAAGAGAAAGTGCTCAGTATTCCAGAAATACAAGAACTGTATTATGAAATAATTTCCCTCTTTCAAGAGAGTGATCGAGAAGTAGCAGGAAAAAAGATACAAAAAGAGTATTTAACTGATTTGGTTTTTGAGAGCATGGAGAATATCGAATGGGGAGAATTTAAAAATCTTATTATACAAAATCAAAAGAGTAAAGATAAGAAACAAAATTTAGAAAGGTATAAGCAGAAAATACAAGCAATGCAGTCAAGAGGAGCAAGACATTTAATTTTGAGATGAAATGAGTTATGAAAGCATCTCTGAAAGGATGGCGTAATAGAACTTATAAAATATCTTAAATGAAGTGAGATACAAGTTTTTGTTTTGAGTTGATATGATTTATGACAAATTTTCTGAAAAGATGGAATGGTGGAGTCTGCACAAGCTCTAAAATGAAGCAGAGTACGGGCTTTGGATCTGAATTGAAATAAATTATGACAAATCCTCTGAAAAGATGGAATAGTAGAATATACACGAGCTCTAAAATGAAGTGAAGTGCGAATTCTCAGCTTGAGCTGAAATGAATTATGAGAATTTCTTGAAAAAGATGGGATGATAGAACTTGCAGAGGTTCTGGGACCAAGTAAAATACAAGCTTTAGAGTTGGGCTGAAATGAATTATGAAAATATCTTGGAGCAAATGGAATCATAGGATTTGTGAAAGCCCTAAAATGAAGCGAAATACGAGTATTGGATTTGAGCTGAAATGAGTTATGAAGATATCTTGGAACAGAAAGAATAATAGAACTCATAGAAACTTTACATGAAAATGGAGTACGAAATGTAAATTTGCGGAATAATAGGTTATGAGGGTACTTATGAAAAGATGGAATGATAGCGTTTGCACATGCTCTAAAATGAAGCGAAATACGAGTCTTGGATTTGAGTTGAAATGAACTATGAAAAAACCTTGAAGCAGATGGAATGATAGCATTTGCAGAGGCTCTAAGATGAAGTAAAATACAGGGTCTTGACTTGAGTTGGAATAAGTTATGCAAATATCTTGAAGCAGATGAAATAGTCGAATTTGTGAAGGTATTGAATTGAATTTGAATACAAAAATTGAATTTGGAATTGAACCAAATACAAGAAGAAACTCAACAAGAACTCTTAGAAGCCTTTCCAGAAATACATTTTGACTTTTAATTTTTTAAAACATTATGACTACTATCAACCAAACATCACTGTTCGAAACAGAAATCCCAAAAGAATTTGATACTTTTTTGGAGTATTTTGATACCTGGATACAAGGACAAAAATCAGCAATGAGACATTTTTTGTGAGTCAATTCGCCGATACATATTATCTACAAAGACTTACCAACTTTTGCATTTCAACCAAATACAAAAAATATCATCATTCCTCTGAGTTTTTTAAAAGTATTTCATAGAAATATCACCCAAAATAAGCCATGAAATCCATTTTTGTACAGTTTTGAAGATTTGAAAATGGGAATCTATCACGAGCTTTCACACTTCCGAGATATGCTCCACGAAAAAGACAGTAAAAAAAGATGAGCGATGATACAAATTCTCAAACATATTCAGAAAGAAAAAATCATGATAAACGCAAATAAATATATACCAATTGCAAATCAAATGCATGATCTCGTCAATTGTGTCGATGATATCATCGTCAATACAGAAGTGGAGATGAATCTACAGGCAGAAATCTCGAGAGAATATATGCAAGGAGTATATATCTACAATCTTTTTGCTGATGTTTACGAAGAGAACTGATGAGATTATAGAGTAAGCAAAGAATGAGGAATTGAATATGTATGAGAAGGCAATGGAACACACCGAATCAATGACAAGGGAGAAATAGACTATTCAAGCAAGCAGCTTTCACAGGCATTTCCCAACTTCTTGTTGCGAAGTTTCATGGTGAAGAGCCAAAGCATCAAGCTCCCAGAAAAAGTAGAAAATATACTCTTCTCAAATAAACACAGGCGAGCTCGACCGAGCTGGAAAATATCGATACAAAGACAGGTATGACAGATGAAGGCATATTTCAACGAAATTGAAAATAATCCTCAATATACAAAACGAGTGCAAAAACTCAAACCAGAATATATGCAGATAATTGAAATACTTGAAAAGGCAAAAGACAATGAACAACTCGAAAATCTCCTCTCACAGAGCATCAAAAACACAAATACAACCAGACGATTTTATGAAAAAACGATCAATCTTATTGATATTATCAGACTCTTTACTCTCTCAAGTGGAAAAGAGAATTCGCATGAACTTGATATATCGCCATGAATGCGATATGAAATATATAAAGCACTTTTTCTTCCACTCCAAAAGTCCTTCATTCTTATGGATCTCTTGACCAAAGATATCAAGGATAGCAACAAAAAATGAGAAAACGGAGAATGAAAGAATGGAAAATGAGAAAACGGGGAATGAGAGAAGGGAAAATGAGAGAATGGAAAATGAGAAGATGATAAGCCATGAGATGAAAATCAAGAGAAGGAACCTCAAGATGCATGATCTGGAAATGGACCTGTACATGAGAGCCCAGATATAGACGAGAAAATAAAATTCTTGGAAGAAGTTGATAAAGAAGAAAATAAAAAAGAACAAGAAGAACTTGCCAAAAAACAAGTCGAAAAAAGTCAATATGATGTCGATTCTATATTTGATGGAAGTGGAGTATGAAAAGTATGAAAAGATATATTTGAGCATATTTCTCACAAATACAATGAATACATAAAAGAAATTGTAGAATTTTTTATCAAGGAACTTGCCAAGCTTGAAAGAAAAGAAATACGAGAAGAATACAGCGGAAAAAAATGAACCCTCGATCCTCAAAAACTACGATCTTACATCGCTCAGGATCCAAGCATGTCACAAATCGATACCAAAAAACTCTACAAAAGGTATAATTATAGAGAAAAAATTGCTGAAACACTCAAAAAAATAGATCTCACACTTGCCATCGACATATCTGGATCAACCAATTCTTTTCGTGGAAAAGATGGAATGATCAATATCATATCAACTCTGCTTTTTGTCGCTATGAAGCATATCGAACAACATATCAATCACACACTATGAATTCCAGATTATACAATTCCAGTTGAGTTCTTGCTCTACGGAGATGGAACTCCGTATTCTTCGTATCACTCTGAGCACAAAAACAGCAGCAATGAGGTGCGTATAGCAGAAATGAATGAAAAATTAATAAGTCTTGATGGCGGAACCAATGACACTACGGCGTGGGAGAAAATATCGCATGAATTCAATGCACAACTCTCACAAGACCCAGAATACACACAAGAAATCAAAGACCATAAACGCAGACCAATTATTCTGCAGATTGCTGACAGTGATGTCTCTGAAAATGGAGTCGAATCAATCAAAAAAGTAATGAAAAAACACTTACAAGATGATGCTCTCATCGATTCTCTCCCGATAAAACGAATCATACTCTGAAATATACAAAATATCAATATCTCACAACAAGAGTATGAAGCTCGAAAGAAAATGTGAGAGCTCTGAAACTGGGAACCAAATTTCCTCCCTGATGGAAGCGTTCAGCTCAAGCAAATATCCATCAAATCAAGAGATGAAATACTTGGTCAAATCAAAGCACTGTTCAAAAACTTTTTTGTAGATATGAAAGAAAATATTTAAATTGCACTCTATGACACTTACAAACTATTCATTCCATGAAGATACACCACCTCATACAGCAATTATGGCGGAAGTTTGAGGAATTATTGGTATGGTGTGAAATAAGGCAATGGAGTGACTTTCTCAATCTCGAGAAAATATGAGAGAGCTTTTGGGGAGATTGGAGGACTTAGTAACGAAGGAAAGAAACAAAATAAATTATAATTATGCCGATTATGAAGAGAGACTGTGTCAAAGTAATGAAGTTTTTGAAAAGACACTGCAAGAGAAAGTACTTAGTATTTCAGAAATAAGGAATATGTATGATGAGATTATCTCTTTGTTTCCAGAAGATTCACAAGAACTTGCAGAGAAGCGGATACAAGAAGAGTATTTAGCTGATTTGGTTTTTGAGAGTATGGAAAATAAGGAATTAGGGCAATTTAAAGTATATGAAATGTATGGATATACAAGTGGAATTAAAAAAAACAACTTGAAAATGTGCAAAAACGAAATAAAAAAAATCCAATGAAATGAAATGAAAAAACTAGTTTTTGATTGGTGTGACCTGTGAAAATATCTTGGAACAGATGGGATAGTGGATCTTATGAAGATTCTAGAATGAAGGGGGATACGATATTTGGATTTGGTACATAATAGATTATGAGAATATCTTGGGGTAGATGGAATGATAGCATTAATAAAAACTTTACACGGAAGCGGAGTACGAGGTTTGAATTTGTGAGATAACGCATTGTGAAAATATCTTACAAAAGATGAGATGATGAGATTTACAAGAGCTCTAAAGTGAAGTGGAATACAGTATTTATCTTTAGCCTGAAACGAGCTATGAGAATATTTCACGAAAAACGAAATATTTGAATTTGCAAAAGTTTTATGATGAAGTGGACTACGAAGTTTGAATTTGTGGAGTAATGAATTGTCAGAAGAATTTCAACAAGAACTCATCGAAGCCTTTCCAAATATACATTTTGAATTCTAAAAACTATGAACACAGCTATAGAACACACATCTATGAATCCACTGCCTCATACAGCAATTATGAATGAAGTTTGAGAGATTATTGGTATGGTATGAACTCAGGCGATGGAGTGACTTTCTCAGTCTCAAGAGAATATGGCAGAGCTTTTGGGAAAATTGGAGGATTTGGTGAATCAGAGGAGGAAAGAGATAGATTATACCTACTACTGGGATTATGAAAGAAGGCTATGTCAGAATGATGAAGCGTTTGAAAAGACACTACAAGAGAAAGTCTTGTATAACTCGAAAAAATGGCTTAAGATTTGAAAAAAACAAAGTGAGATTTGAAAGCTCTATTTCAAGATTATTTCTCTCTTTCCAGAGGATGCACAAAAGCTTGCAAAGAAACGGATACAAGAAGAATATTTAATGGATTTAGTTTTTGAGAGTATGGAGGGCGACGAGTTAGAATGAGGAGAAGAGTACAAAATACAAAATCAAGTAGGTGGAGATAGAGAGGAAAATCTAGAAAAGTACATCGAAGAAATACGCAAAATACGATGAAGTGAAATAAGAAGTTTGAATTTATGGAATAACAAATCATGAAAATATCTTGGGACAGATGGAATGATAGAGTTTGCAAGAGCATTGAAACGAAGTAGGATACGAGCCTTAAATTTGAGTCGGAATGAATTATGAGAACACCTTGGAACCGATGGAATAGTCGAATTTGTGAGGGCACTGAAATGAAGTGAGATACGAAGTTTGATTTTATGGAATAATGAATTGTGAAAACACCTTGGAGTAGATGGAATGGTGAAGTTTGCAGAGGCTCTAGGATGAAGTGGGATACAACATTTGGATATATGAAACAATGAATTATGAGAATATCTTGGGACAGATGGTATGATAAAATTTGCAGAGGCTCTGGAATGAAGTAAGATTAAAAGTTTAGGATTATGATGAGAATATCCCGGATTATATGGGATGATAAGATTTGCAAAAGCTCTGGAATGAAGTGGAATAAAGAGTTTGAAATTATGACATCACAAGTTATCAGTAGAATCCCTCGAAGTACTCGAAAAAAAAATTCCAAATATACACTTTAGATATTAAAAAATTATGGACACAATTGTAGGACACACATCTATAAAATTATCACCTCAAGAATCTCTTGTAAGAAAAGCTTGAGAAGTTGTTGGTATGGTGTGAACTCAGGCAATGAAGTGAGTTCATGAATCTCAAGAGAATATGATGAAGCTTTTGGGAAAATTGGAGGATTTGGTGAATCAGAGGAGAAAAAAGATAAACTACGATTACAGTGATTATAGGAAAAGACTTTGTCAAAGTGATGAGATTTTTGAAAGAACATTACAAGAAATTATATTTAACATTCCAGAAATAAAAAATTTATATGATGAAATAATTTCTCTCTTTCCGGAAGATATGAAAAAATTCGCAGAGGATCGGATACGAGAAGACTATTTAACTGATTTGGTGTTTGAAAGTATGGAAATCAAAAAATGAGAACAAGAGAAAGAATATAAAATGCGAAGTAAAATGAGTAAAGACAAAGACAAAAATCTAAAAAAGTGTAAAGAGAGTATGAAAAAAATACAGTGAAGTGGAATAACACATTTGGATTGAACTTGGCGTGGACTGTGAGAATATCTATGAAAAGATGGGATAATAGAATTTGTACTAACACTAAAGTGAATCGGAATACAATATATATCTTTGGCTTGAAATGAACTATGAAAATATCTTGGAGTAGATGGAATGGTGGAGTTTGCAAGAGTATTAAAGTGAAGTGGGATACGAAGTTTAAATTTATTCAATAATACGTTATGGGAGCACTTATGAAAAAGTGGAATGGTGGAGTTTGCAAAAGCGCTGAAATGAAGTGGGATATGAAGCTTGAATCTTGTTTTGAATGAAATATGAAAATTTCTTGAAAAAGATGAAATAATTGAATTTGTAACAGCCTTGAGATGAAGTGAAATACAGCATTTGAACTTATGGGATAATAATATACCAGAAGAAGCTCAACAAGAACTCACCGAAACCTTTCCAGATATACATTTTGAATTTTAAAAAATTATGAACCCAATTGTAGAACACGCATCTACGAACCCATCACCTCAGAAATCTCTTGCTCAAGAGGTTTGAAGGGTGATTGAAATGGTGTGAGCTCAGGCAATGGAGTGACTTTCTGAATCTCAAGAAAATATGAGAGATCTTTTGAGAAAATTGGAAGATTTAGTAAATCAAAGGAGAAAAAAGATACATTATAATTACTGGGATTATGAAAAGAAACTACATCAAAGCGATGAGATGTTTGAAAAAATACTTCAAGAGAAAGTCCTGTATAGCTCGAGAAAATGGCTTAGGATTTGAAAAAAACAAAGTGAGGTTTGAGAACTCTATTTCAAGATTATTTCTCTCTTTCCAGAAAATACACAAGAACTTGCAGAGAAACGGATACAAGAAGAGTATTTGGCAGATCTTGTTTTGAAAATATGAAGATCAAAAAATGAGAACAAAAAAAAGAATATAGGATGCAAAGTAAAATGAGCAAAGACAAAGGCAAAAATCTAAAAAAGTACAAAGAGGATATGAAGAAGATACAGTGAAGTGGAATAACACACCTAATTTTAAAGTGGTGTATACTATGAAAGCACGTATGAAAAAATGGGATCATAGAGTTTGTAGAGAATTTGAAATGAAGTGGGATACGAGTTTTGGATTTGGATTGAAATGAATTATGAAAATATCTCTGAAAAGATGGAATGATAACACTTGCAAAGACTCTGAAATGAAGTGGAGTACGAAGCTTGGACTTAGGATCTAATGAGCTATGAGAATACCTCTGAAAAGATGGCATGATAGCTTTTGCAAAGGCCCTGGGATGAAGTGAAATACGAAGCTTGAACTTAGGATCTAATGAATTATGAGAATATCTCTGAAAGGATGGGCTGATAGCTTTTGCAAAAGTTCTGGAATGAAGTGGAATACGATATCTGGATTTATACTGGAATAAACTCTGAAGGCACCTGACAAAAAATGAGATCATAGAATTTGCAAAGATGCTCAGATGAAGTGGAGTACGAAATGTGAATTTGTTTAATAATAAACTGTCAAAAGTACTCAAAGAAGAACTCGAAACTATTCTAGATATAGATATTATAACATAATATCTGACAAGCACTAAAAAGGACCCAAAGTGGATCCTTTTTTTATTAAGAAAATGAAGAGGATTCTTAGTTGATAGCTCGGCACGAGCTTCCAGCCTGCTTCTTGTAAGCATTTGCAAGAGCTGTATTTTTTGCATAACTGGCAATCACATAGGCATCACAGGCAACCTTGCTCGACATCCATCATTTTGCCTTGATTTGATCAATCGTAGAGAGTGCCTTGCTGTATTGTGTGATGATAAAGTAGGTTCGATATCGCAGACTCAAAACTTCGAAGTTTGGAGCATATTTTGCGAGGTAGTTATCAGATTTCTGAATTACACTGACATATCGGTTATTGTCGTAGTCGGCTTTGATAGCAGCAATTTCACTTGCATTTCCATTTGTACTCTGAGTGTTTGTATTTGGCTTCGTATCATTTGGTTTTGTATCATTTGGTTTTGCCGAAGATACGCTGCCAGTCGTCTGGACTGAGGTATTATTTGCATTTTCTGGAAGAGAGTAGATGATAGGCATACGAACCAGATATGGATCAGCGACAAAAATACGCTCTACACCAGAGAATGGATTACTTCCCCGTCGTGTGATATACCATCATGTTGTACGATCAAATTCAAAAAATCAAACCAACGTTCGCTTGAATGTCGATGTATCAAACTTATAAAGAAGTTTGGCATCATAGCTACCGGAAAGAGTATTTCCATAGTAGAGAATATCGACAAAAACATGATCGTCACTTCCCTTCACAAACTCATACCCACCAATTACTGCCGGCTGACGAATTTTGTAAAATGGTTTTATATTTTCCCAATCTTTGTGAATTTGATTGATAAATCCAAGATGTTGAGCATTTGTAATATGCGATGTAGGTGCTTGGAAATTGAGCGAGAGAGATGATTGGCTCACCTTGGCTAACGCTGGCGGATTGACTGTATTTGATACCGATACTTTCTTATCATTCAATCATCGCAATTTTTTGATTGCTTCCCAGCGCTCAAGTGGGATTTTTACATTTTGCTCCTGGAGAATTTGCTTGAGCATTTTATTTTCTGCCTCGAGATAGAGAACTTGTTGCTTATACTCGGCAAGAAGTTTCTCAAGTTTTTCTGCTATTTGCTCAGCAGAAAGCTGTGTATTTGCAAACACGAGAAGAGGCAGTCCAATCAGCAATGCAGCTGATACAGTTTTGAAAAAAGAAAAAGATTTCATACATGATAAATTATAATCCCCATTAGTATAATAAATACCGCCTATAAATCAACACCTGTCATCAAATATCTATTGCAAAAAAATAAGAATTATGTATAATAATTGTATTCAAAAAAGTTATTTAAATGTCAAAAAAGAAAAAAAGAAAAGATATTGATTTTTTTTTATTTTGAAATATACTTGCAAAGCTCTAAAAAATTTTTGGGAAAATACACGCGTCCGCCACACGCGGATGAGGAAAGTCTGGACATCCCCTCGAAATGAGAAAAGCTAACGGCTTTGGTCCTGTCATATATCGAAACGGCAGGATACGGACAGTGCCACAGAGACAATACAATCCCTCGGGACAAAGGTGAAAAGTCCACCTCTGGTGGATCGAGCATTCGCTCGGCGGTAAACCCTCTCTGATGCAAAAGGAATGGTACTCTTGGGAGTATATGATCGAGGCAATTTCCATAGAGTATACCTTGCTTGAGAATACTGGTGACAGTATTCCTAGATAGATGTGTATTGAGATACAGAATCCGGCTTATTACCCAAAAATTTTCATGAGAAGTTTTTGTTTTTCTCTTTTTTTGTCATAAAAAATGTCCCACCTACCGAAACATCTTGTCATCGCCTGAATACAGGGTTCTGGAAAAGGAACACAAGCCCAAAAAATAGTAGAAAAATTTTGATATGTTTTGTTCGAGACAGGCAGACAACTTCGGGAGATAGCAAAAGAAGAGACCGATCTAGGACGAGAAATCAAGAGTATTATGGAGTCCGGTTTCCTTGTTTCGTCCCGTCATTTACAATCAATTATAGAAAATTTTATCAAAAAAAATAAAGGCAAAAAACTTCTCTTTGATTCACCCATTCGAAACCAAGAGCAAAACAAAGCACTCAAACCAATACTCTGAGATTTTACAGTGATTCATCTCGAACTTGACAAAGAAAAGGCAATGGATCGACTCCTTGGACGCAGAATTGATCCTGAAACGGGTGAAGCCTTCCCTGCCGATTTCATATGAGATACCAATCCAAAGACAGGAAACAAACTCATACGTCGTCTCGACGACACCAAAAAAGCCCTCAAAAAAAGAATTGAAATATCAATTCGAGATACTATCCCGATCATCAAAGAATGGGAAAAAGAATGACACCCTGTATATCATATCAATACCGATAAACCAATAGACAGCATATTTGCTGAAATCGAAACTATTCTTTCATAAAAAAATTACACTATGCACATTATCCTCGTTGGAATTCAAGGTTCTGGAAAAGGAACACAGGCTCGAGAAATTCGAGAACATAATCCAAATTATGACTTTTTTGAGATGGGTCAAAAATTACGAGACTTCTCACAAATGGATGAAGAACTCTCTCCAAAAGTCAGAGAATCTCTCGAAAAATGAGAACTTATCTCTGATGATATTATCGAAGCAATGCTCCGACACTATGCAAAAAATCACTCTGAAAAAACCATTGTGTTCGATGGAATCCCTCGTACTCTTTCTCAGCTCGATGTGATGGAAAAAGTATTTCCAGAATATTTTGTAATTTTCTTGGACCTCGACAAAGAAGAGGCTATCAAGCGACTGGCAAATCGCCGAGTTGATCCAGTCACAGGTCGCAGTTTTCCGGCTGATTTTGAGTGAGAATTTTCTCCTTTTACTGGAAACAAACTCATCAAGCGAGATGATGACAATGAAGAGGCGGTCCTCAAAAGAATCGCTGGCTTCTATCACAATACCCTTCCCCTCATCACCGAATGGGCAGCTCGCGGTAAGCGTGTCTACCGAGTTGACGCTGGAAAAGACATCGATGAAGTCTATGATATGATAGAGGCGATACTCTCAGCCTACAATGGATATGATGGAGTTTCATAGGAGTGCGCCAAGAGAATAATCCTAATTTCTCAATTCTTATCCCTATTTTCCTAAGAAAAACTTGCTTTTTTGAAAAAAGAAATACAATACTGGCAAGTTTTGCCAATGTAGCTCAGCCGGTAGAGCACACCCATGGTAAGGGTGAGGTCACGGGTTCAAGTCCCGTCATTGGCTCCATAAAAAAATTTGACTTTCTTCCAGTTTTTTATACAATGACTTCCATCATTCCAAGAATCCCCTGCGGGGGATTTTAAAATGGTTTTGACGAAAACAGATTTTTGAATATAATCTGTACAAATTATTTATTTTTTTCTATGTTTACATTTTTCAAAGAAGCTATTCGAGAGCTCGAACACGTTGTATGGCCAACACCAAAAGAAACTCGAAAATATATGAACTATAATATAGGAGTAATTATTGTTGTGACTCTCATCCTTAGTATACTTGGTATCATCATCACGACAGGACTGTCAGAACTACGAAACATCACCTATCAAGGACCAAAAAATACCATCATAAATGATGCTAATACGGATGCAACTCGAGGTGATCTCGAAAATCTCAAAAATATCCTCTCTGGAAGCATACAAGCCAGTGGTGAAGCAAAAGGAAATACGCCAGAACTTCGCCTTGATACTTCTCCTGAAGTACTTCCAACAGTCGAAGATACGACTACTTCTGGTACCAGTCAATAATTTTATGGGTCTTTATTTTAAATTACTATGTTTGATTTCAATACAAAAAAACAAGGTGAGTGGTACGTAATACGAGTTGTATCTGGTACTGAAGAAAACGTACGTCAATCGCTTCTCCAACGTCGAGAAACATTTGGTCTTGAGGACTATATCCTCGAGGTTTTTGTACCAATGCATGATAGCATATCAGTGCGAGCGGGTGGAAAAAAAGTAAAACGCAAAAAAAATATTTTTCCTTGATATATTCTCGTACGAATGGTTGTAACCAACGAAAGCTGGTACATCGTGCGAAACACCCCAAATGTAACTGGATTCCTCTGAGCTGGTACCGTACCTGTGCCTGTCAGCGGAGATGAGCTCGAAAAACTGAAATGAGTCCTCACGGAAAAAAGCGAAGAGTACAAAACCGATATTCAAGTTGGTGAATTTGCTACAATAAAAAGTGGACCATTTGAATGAAGTGAAGGAAAAGTCGTCGAAGTCAACACCGATAAATGAATGGCAAAAATCATGGTCAATCTCCTTGGACGAGATACTCCTGTCGAAATCGAGTTTACCAGTATTATCCAAAAAAAATAATTTCTTTTTTATAAATCTATGCGTATTGCTCTTATTACACTCTTGGTAGCAGCACTGGCATTTATTACCAGTATCACTTGGATGCTGGCAAAAAAAGATACGGTAAAAAATCAATTTAGTACACATCAAAACCCTTCTCTTCTTGAGCCAAGAACAAAAAATACAGATTCAAATGCTGATGCTGTCATCACACTCGAGACGCTTAAGTACCAAGCAAAAACAGAACAAAAACTTGAAAATCTCGAAAAAAAACTTGATGCTATCATCGAATCAAGAGGAGTACATCAAGAAGAAACTCCTGGAGCTTCTCCAAAAGAACCCCAAAAAGCTCCTCAGATTACCGAGCAAATTGATGCAAAAATTGTCCCTATCTCGGCAAAATTTCTCTCAAAAATTATGCCAACCATTACACTCAAAAAACTAGATAATAAGGGAATATTTTGACTCAAAATTTTCGATAAGGATATTACCTATACAAGCTATGAGGATTCAAAATTTGGAATCACTGTCATCGCTTCTATGCTTCCCTACAATGAATTTCTCAAAAATTTCAAAGCGCTCGATGATAAGGTATTTACCGTAAATGAGACAAAAAGTTTTCCATTTAGAAGTTTCTACGTCAATCCGCCAAAATCGGACTCAACCGCGCGACTGGTGATGCAAGTAGAAACACAAACTCTCCTGATTACAATACCAAAAAGTCGATTTGCAACATTCAAAAAACTTATTCTCTCAAAATAATTACTTTCTAAAATTTTACTTTTTTTATTTATGGCAAAAGAAAAAATCATTCTCTCCTCTCAAGGACTCAAAGAACTCCAAGAAGAACTCAAATACCTCAAAGAGGAAAAGCGAGTTGAAATCGCCGCTAAACTCAAAGAAGCTATTTCATACGGTGACCTCTCGGAAAATGCTGAGTATCAAGCGGCTCGTGATGAACAGGCTCAAATCGAGCTTCGAATTGATGAGCTCGAAGTCATGCTCAAACCTGGAAACTATGAAATTATAGATACAGAGCATGCGAGCAAAAAACAGCGAGGTGATGTTCATATCGGTACAAAAATCACACTCAAAAAGAAATCTGATGGCGAAAGCTACACCTACACAATTGTCGGTTCTCAAGAAGCTGATATTCTCGAGAAAAAAATCAGCAACGAATCTCCTATGGGAAAAGCTCTTATGGGAAAGAAAATCGGCACCACAGTCAAGGTACAAGCTCCAGCTGGAAAGGAAGAATACACCATCGAATCAGCAAAATAATTTATTTTTTATTTCTCTCCTTTGAAAGAATTTTTTTATACACATCCAGTACTTGTCCCAGTCATTGCACTCCTAGCAGCTATCGTTTTCAAGTGAATATTTCATGCCCTCGCTGGGCGTTTTAGTATTGCTGGAATGCTTTGAAGTGGAGGGATGCCAAGTGCTCACTCGACTTTTGTCGTTGCCCTTACTACGATGATTGGTATCAAAGAAAGTGTATGGAGCAATCTTTTTGCTGTCTGTCTTGTCTTTTCTATCATCATCATCTATGATGCGATGAATGTACGATATCAATCTGGACTTCATGCCAGAAGGCTCAATAAACTGGCTCCTCACAGAACTGATATACTCAATGAATCAATGGGACATACACCGCTTGAAGCATTTGCTGGTGGTATCATCGGATTCTTGACCGCTGCTATACTAATGCTTGTATAATGAATATACAAGACAAAATATCTATTCATGATGAAAAAAAAATTATAACGCTTCTCGAGGAAAATGGCGAGAAGAAATTTCGCTATACTCAGATCGAAAATGCAGTCTATAAAAACTGAATTTGTGATTTTGATGCGATGACTACCCTCTCAAAAGAAGTACGAGAACTCATGAAAAAAAACTGTTTTTTTGAATCACTCTCCACCCACTCAACTTCGACAAGTGATGATGGACAGACGACGAAATTTCTCTTCAAAACCTATGATGGGCAAATGATAGAAAGTGTCATCATGCGACATCTCTCTGGACGAAATACACTGTGTGTAAGCTGTCAAGCTGGTTGTCCTATGGCCTGTACTTTTTGTGCAACTTGAAAACTTGGACTCCTTCGAAATCTCGAATTTTATGAAATCATCGAGCAACTCATGATGGCAAACAAATTACTTGAAAAAGAAGGAAAAAAAATCAGAAATATCGTCTACATGGGAATGGGTGAACCTTTTTTGAACTATAACAATATAAAAGAATCCATTCGCATTGCCAGCAATCAAAAAAAACTTGACCTCTCCAGTCGACGAATTACTATTTCTACCTGTGGAATTGTCCCATGAATCAAGAAACTTGCCGAAGACTTTCCTCAAGTTTCACTGGCCGTATCTCTTCATGCTCCAAATGATGAAACTCGCCGAAAAATCATGCCTGTTGATCATACCTATCCACTCAAGGAACTCATGAGTGCCCTCGATGAATACGTGAAAAAAACAAATAAACGAATTTTTTATGAGTATATTATGATTGCTGGTGTGACCGATAAGCCTCAATTTGCTCATGAACTTGCTGATCTTCTCAAAGGTCGGCTGGCACATGTAAATTTTATTCCCTACAATCCATGAGAAGGAATTATGGGAAATGGTTACTTGCCAACTTCAAATCTTCTTATGAAAAAATTTCAAAAAACCCTCGAAGCATGCGGGATTCCCTCAACAATTCGACACACAATGTGAGATGATATCGATGCTGCTTGCGGACAGCTTGCACTCAAAGAAAAAGGGAGGTCACTGGCTGGAAAAGAGGGAAAATCTATGAAAGGACTCGTTGAAAAATACTGGCAAGAAGGAGAGAAAAAATAAGTTTCTTTATAAAAAATTTGACTTATTTTTGTTTTTTTATACCATACCTCCCCGTATGGTATTTTTTATTTCAATATGCAATCAAATAAACAAAAATCTCTGGTCTCACTCAAAAAAGCAAAGACCTCTCTCGAAAAAATCATCACCATGATAGAACAAGATGAAGTATGTACTGATATTATTCATCAAAATCTATCAGTCATAGGACTGGTACAATCGAGCAACCTCTCTCTTCTTACCGCTTTTATAGAAAATTGCGAGAATACGCAGAATCAAAAACAAGAAATCTTGCATATTTTCAAACTCCTCCAAAAATAATATTTTTAATTTTTTATATATGAAATTTTTTACAGATTTTCTTTTCAAAAAAGAAATTTGACAGGTTATTCCTGACCTCAAAATCCACTGAAAACCAGCTCCCTACGGAGTTATCAATGAGCGAGCAATTCGAGCAACAGCCTGAATCATGTTTACTCTTGGGCTTATTACATTTTTTATTGTTTTTTCGACAAAAAACTTTACCCTTCTCTATCCGACTCTTGCAGCATTTTGGATACAGTTTTTTATAACAGTTTTTTTCTGACCTCAATACGCACCGTTTTCGATTATTGGAAGATGGATTGTCTCAAAACAACAACCAGAATATGTATGAGCCATACAAAAGCGGTTCGCCTGGGGAATTGGTCTTGTTATGGCGACGACCATGTTTCTAGTAACAGCCGTATGAGGCATTACTGGTATGATTCCAATGAGTATTTGTCTCGTGTGCTTGAGTTTTATGTGGCTCGAGTCAGCAGCTGGTATCTGCGTATGATGCAAAATATATGGATGGCTGCTTTCAAAAGGATATATCCAAACACCAGAGCACAAACCGGCCTGTCCAGGATGAGCCTGCAGTCTTGATTTCTCGCAAAAGAAATAATATCGAGCAAACAAAACTCTAAAAAAAATTTACTTTTTTAAAAAAAAGAGTACAATAGTAGAAGTATATATTCTTTTTAATTCAGAAAAAAATATGACACAAAAAAATAACCCTTCTGTGGAAGAAACCATACAAACCGTCGAAACTCTCAAACAAAATAACAAACATAAACAAGCCCTCGATACTGTGCTCGTATGACTCAAACAACATACTGATGACTATAGACTCTACGAAGAACTTGCCGATATTTATCTCTACCAAGGAAACATAGAAAAAGCTGAAGAAGTCATCGGATACGCTCGAGAACTTCATCCAGAATCTGGTACTGGTATATTTCTCGAAGGATATATCGCCGTCGAAAAATGAGATTTTGATGGAGCAATCAAAATTCTCTCAAAAGCAAATCTCCAATTTCCAAATAATCCTGAAATCCTGCGAAACCTTGGTTGGTCATACGTCATGAAAGGATCCGTTGATAAAGGAATTATTCTCTTGCGACGAGCGCTGGCTCTTGATCCAGATCATCCAATCACAATCCAGAATCTCTCAAATGCACTTCTGTCCGTTGATCAATAATACACTATGTTTACTCTTCCTGTCTGAGATCTTTTAGCCAGCTATACCTGAGATAGCAAGGTATTTTCTTTTTCTGGTCATGTTTTTGATGGATATTATGACGATCTTATTTTCAAGAAAGAACTCTCATTTCACATAAAACTCATTGCTCTTGATGATGGCATCGAGGGTCACTTTACTGATCTTCATACTCGTGTAAAATACGAAAATATTACAACTGACGTTTCTCTTGAATCATTTGAAAGAATATGGAAACTCAAACCAACAAAAAATGACCCCGATGATATAAAGCCAATCAACAAAAAAGATATGACGATTGATATAGGAGAGGTCATTCGAGAAGAGATTATTATGTACTGTTGTAACGAAAATTTATAAAATATTTCTTTTTTATCGAAAGATTTGACGAATTTTCCTTATAAAACAAAGTAATCCGTAACGAAATGGGAGGATTGGATAGAGAGATTTAGCTGGAAGTGTTTCGACAAAACCACCAAACTTTGCTTTGAACTGGGAAACTCCCGAGAGTGGATCATTTGGATTCTCTGGCTTAGCAATACCCAAGAAATCATACGTTCTACAATTCTGTTTTTTTGCTTCTTGGATGGCCGTCCATTGAAGGAGGTATGGAGCCTGTTGCCGACGAGCAAACGGATTGCTTGAAGAAGCTCCATAATAATAAATAGCTCTCTGGTTAAAAAATACAAAAATCCCAGCTGCTATCATATCTCATTGAAAAAAAGCTCAAAAAAGTCTGCCATCCTCTCATAAAATTTCGAGAAAATGCTCATAGTATGACTGGCTATTTCCGGCAAAACCATCACGCTGAGTGGTCTCTTGTAAGAGGTCAAAAAAGAGGGAAATATTTTCTTTACTTTTTTCAAGTGGTCGCACTTCTACTCATCGCTTTTGTGCCAGCCGTATATTATAGCGGCCTTTCTGATGCATTCCAGAGAGAAGCTCATCTTCACTGAGGCGAAGATCAAGGCATCTTGTATAGGGAGTTAGGAAGCTTTTATATGGCTTTTTTCCATTTGAGAGAGAATCGATCGTATCAATGGGTTCAATTTGCAAAAAAACAATACGCTTTTTTTTGAGGTATTTTTTGAGTTCGCAGATACATGTGTCCACATCATCAGAGACCTGATGGGCTCAAACACCATTTACAAAAGCTCCAAACAGACCAAATCCTATACTTCGAATTTCTACCAAAAAATATGTTGAGCCAGTATTTCCAAAATAAAAAACTTCTTTTGCCTGATTTGAATCCAGTAAAATTTGTTTCCAATATGAAGACTGCCAAAACGAAAGATGAGCATCAGAAACCTCAGAAATCTGCGTATACTTCATAGTAAAAATTAAAAAGATAAAAAGAGTGTATGAATTTGTAAAATAAAAGCAAGAAAAGTTTGCAAAAAATACAAAAATCTGTTATACTGTGAGAGATATAATTTTTTATTACGTTGTTATGTTCACTCATCTTGAAATAAAAACAGCATCTACAAACACTGGAGTTAAGATTTTTTCTTTTGACGGAGAACTCGATGAAACCAATGTAGATACCACTTTTCCAAATATTATTGAAGCAATTGGAGACTTTTCGGATGCAAAAATTCTTTTCAATCTTGAAAATCTATCCTATCTCAATAGTAAATCTATCTGATATATTGCTGATATTGCTCAGAGAAGTGAGGACAGCGGATGAAAATTTGCCCTCTGTAGTCTCACACCAGAAGTTCATGATACGCTTGATCTTGTTGGGATTACTTCTATTATTCCAACCTACAAAAACCAAGATACAGCACTCGTTGAACTTTCAAAATAAATAGATATTTTCTTTTTCCCTCCTCTTTGGAGGGATTTTTTATTGCTTTTTTTCTATTTTTTCTTAGAGTAAGAAAAGTATAATTTTTTGTGTATGAAACTTGTTGCTCTTGATCTTGAAACCACTGGACTCGACTCAAAAGTCGATACCATTATAGAGATTGCTGCAATCAAATTTTCACTCGTAAAACAGTGAAATACATTTGAAGTACAAGATGTAGAAGAGCGAACCATGCTTATCGATCCAGAGCGGCCTATAGACGAAGAGATTTCTCTGATTACGGGAATACTCCCACAAATGCTGGCTGGTAAAAAAACATGGAAAAATGTACAGGAAAAAGTCAGGAATTTTATCGGAGACTTGCCGATTGTTGGACACAATATTTTATTTGACAAAGCTATTCTCGAAGCACATGGCTTTGATTTGAAAGATACTCTTTTTCTCGATACTTTTGAGCTGGCAAGCATACTCTCAAGCGAGGCATCAAGTCTCAATCTCGGGTTTCTCGCTGACTTTTATAATATCAAAAAACGCTGAGATGAGCATAGAGCGCTCACTGATACTTGGATTGCTGTTGATCTCTTTTGTTTATTGCTCGAAGAAATAACAAAATGGAGTCAAAGAGAAAAAATCATCTGGAATACTGTCATGAAAATTACAGACGATCCCTGCCTCAAAAAAATAGCAGAAATTACAGAAAATATCCTTGATACAAATCCTTCATTTACACTTGAGGAGGGAGAGCAAAAAAGACAAGAAAAATGAGAAAACACTCAATTTCTGAAAAATCATACTTTTCATACTTACAATATTTTCTCCCCTTGCGAAAAAGAAGAAAAAAAATTCTTCACATCAAAATGAAAATCTACCCTCATTGTTCGAAATAGAGATGAAGCCAAAAATATACAAGAAAGACTGGACACATACAGTATATCAAATACCTACATTCCAAGCAAGAGCTCATATATATCACTTCCAACACTCAAAGAAGTCCTTGACTGAAAATGAAAATACAGTCGAAAGATGGCAATCCTTATTGCAAGACTTATTTTCTGGCGAGAACAAAAACAAACAGAAAACCTCGATGGTTTTCGAGCCTACTGAGAAGAATATGAACTTCTCCCAATATTTTGTATGAAAGAAGATGAAGATTGCAGTGAATATCATCAAAAAATACAAAACAGTCATCACACCCAAATCACTCTTGTCACAGCGCATACTTTTGCTCAAGACAAGCAAGTATACAGTGATCTCATCTACAAAGACGCCACTCTTCTCGAATGAATCCTTCGACAGGCCTTTTCAAAGCGAGTTTCTTTTGGGATTCTCTTCAAAAAAATAGAAACACTCACTGTTTGTCCCTGTATTACAAAAATAAAAGAATACCTTCAAATTATGGAATCTCTCTACTTACAAAGCGTACAGCGCCCAAGTGGACCAGATCCATTTCCCCCATGAAATTTTGGTGAAACCTATGTAATCGATCAAGAAACACTCTGGTGAAAACACTCTACTTCCCTTGTCCTCTGGACAAAAAAACTTTGGGAAACAAGCAAAGAGTGGAATCAAAATTTTCAAACAGACTCCGTCCGAGAGAGCGCGGCGCAGGCATATATTACTGCGTCCATTCGTACTCTCTGTCAGTATCATCTTTTTCTCAAAAAAGATATATATGCCATCATATCAATTCGAAATGAAAATACTGCGGTCCAATATATATCGAGTCATCTCAATACTCTCTTACAAGAGAGTCCTGGAGAATATATGGATTATACTCGAGAGAATCCTTCTGGAAATGATTTTATCAAAAATACCTATCATGCCCATGCCGTCAAAACATATACACACCCAGAAAAGATTGTCACCCAGGCATCGTACAAAAAAGTCACCGCTAAAAAAACCGTTATCCTCACAACCAGCCTTCGCCATATAAGAGAAATACATGAGGAACTCTCTTCTTTTTGTGACCATGAATTTCTTGTCCAAGGAATATCAGGATGAAAAGAAAAAATGCTCTACAACTTTCAACAGGCTTCCTCAGCTGTGCTTGTAGGACTTATAGAGAGCTGGCGAGACAAGAGTGAACTCTGGAAACATGCATGAGCCCTGTTTATCGCAAAAGTCCCATTTGATCCGCCAAGCGATCCATATTTTCTCGTGAAAACAAAAACAATGCAAAACAATTTCGATGGATACAGCATTCCTCTTGTCATCGCTCGTATCAATACATTGGTCGGAAATGCACGACTTGCAAATCCAGATTTACAAGTGTTTTGTAGCGATGCTCGGCTCTCCAAATCAAAATGGGGAAAAAAGGTCTCTGAAAATCTGCTCTAACTTCAGCCAAAGGGAGGATTTGCCTTTGAAAAATATTTTTGCAAGTATTTTTTTGCAATTTGCAAGTATTTTTTTAAAAAAAGATTTGCATATATTTCAAATATGTGCTACTCTGTAAGAGAACTTATTTTTTTCTTATGACTCCTCTTTCAAATCAGAAACCGAGTAAACCAACTCCTCAAAAAGAGCAAAAAACTCCTGTTTCTGCAAAAAATGCTGCCGAAAAATGAGCGGCACCAAATACAAATGTAACACCGTGATGAAATATGATTTCAAAAATTACAGGCGCCTTCAAAAAAGATGCCAAAAAATCTGAAGTCAAACCATCAACGGAAAAAATTATTACAAAAAACACAAACTTTCTTAAATGAACCGATAAAAAAGATAAAAAAGAGGCTTTGTATAGTAATTTTTTTCAAAAAGGAAAAGATGGGAAAATCACTGTTTGACAAAGAAAGTCAAAAACACTTTTGGAATTTTTGACACAGATTTTTGCTTTTATCACTCCAATAGTAGCACTTCTGACTATTTGAGCCCTAGTTCATGTTCTTATTAAATGACAAGAAACAAATGATTTTGCAGAAAATTTTCCAATTTTTTGTGGATACCTCAATAGTTGATTAAAATCTAACTGGGATACAGATTTTGATTGTAAAACAGTGGATATGGTACAAAAAGAGTACAAAGAAAAAAACAAAAAACAAGATGCTGCTATTGTGGATGTGCTTTCTTTTTATATTCCTGTCAAAGTTTCAGAAAACCTTCTCGATACTTCTCCTGAAAAAAAGTTTGTTGTCAATACTTTTAAAAACAAATCTGATATCAATGCTATTATCCAAAAGTTCAAAGAAATGACAGAATATTCTCAAAACTCTGGAAAGAAACATATTGTTTGTACTGGAATTAATATAAAAGATGGTGACACACTTTCAACTCAGTGTAATGTGTATGGAATGAATATGTGAGATGATAGTCCTCTGAATTCAGCACGAATCGAAGCGCTTAAATTTACAGAGTTCCTTGCTGATACGAATCGATCGCAATTTATACTCACTCACCCGCCAACGACCCTTACAACTGAAGAATATATACCAGGAAGTTCAGATGATGAATTCTTCTGATATGCTACTCGTACCAGTCTTCCAATCGCGGTCAAATATATTCCTTTTACTCCTAAAAACTAATTATTATGCCAACAAATAATAAAAATGCAACAGCTCTTAAAGAGCGACTGACGTATGCACTTGTCGGACATATCTTCTTGATTATGGTCTCTGTATTGGCTCTTATTCTCTATATTTTGCCAAAATTGGAAACAATTAATAAAAAAACTCAAGAGACAAATGAGAGTATTCATACCTATGAAGACACATATGAAAATGGAATTTCTACAGAAAAAATACTCTCTTTGACACAAAAAAATGTAAGAAAGCAAGATTTCCATATTCTTGTAAAAAATAATAAAAAAGCTGTTACACAGGTTATCAAGAAAAATGGACCGCAAAAAAAGTATCTTGACTGGCTCAATGAAGAGCTCAAAAATAGTGATGAAGATATGAAAAAACTTCAAATCATCAAGGCAAAAATGAATAGTATTATTCCAACACTTTCTCCTGCCTGAAAGATCATAGATGAAAAACATACCTCACTGAAGGATTATGTCACATTCATAGAAAATGAACTTCTTTCAAAATACAATGTAAAAAGTGATTCTCCAATCTCTATCGAAAAAGTAACCTACGCAAAAGATACGAAAAACTCTCCAATGGGAAATATCGGTTTTATAGACATCAGCCTTCAATTTGAAGGAACAAACAAAAATATTTATGATTTTCTTGATTCTATTTACAAATTTGGAAATACAGAAATCCTCACTCAAACAGGAAGGGTTATCACATCTATCGATGAAGTTCCAGCTGTGATGAGTAACCCACTCGTAACAGTAGAATCACTTACTCTCAATAATGAAATCAATATTGATACTGATAAAACTAAGGAATTTGAAAACGCAGGAACTATTATTTTACGATTTTATGTTCGAGGTTCATCTCACAGTGATGCTCTCTTCCTCGCAAATGAAGTCAAGCTCCGAAAACAGAAACTCAAAAAAGAAGTAACCAGTCTTATTGAGCTTTGTGAAAAAGAAAAAATTCCATGTGATCAATCAACACAAGAAAAACTCGGAGCATTTGATGCAAAATACAGTGAATTTTTGAGAATGGCACAAAGTGGAAAAATTGGAAAAACTACAAGCACCAGTACTATCAGTCAACTTGCCGAACAAATACAAACACTACGAACATTTAATGATGAATTTACCACCGTATTTCAAATACTTATAAATGCAAAAAAATCCCTCAAAACAGAAGTTAATATACCAAAAAAATAAATCTTTTTCTTAATTTGCTAATACCTTTTCTATGTCCTCATCGATTGAAATCCTCAAACAACTCATGTATAAGGGTGAAAATATTGCCCGGATCTGTGATCTTATTATTATTGGTGCGGTCGAAATTGGAAGTTCGGATATCCATGTAGAGCCTTTGACTCATATTGTACGTATTCGATACCGAGTTGATGGTGAGTTGCGGGAAATTCTCGAATACCAGCCATTTCTCCATCAGCAGATTATTGCTCGATTCAAAATCATGTCAAATCTTAAGATTGATGAAGCTCGTATTCCACAGGATGGACGACTCTCTACAACCATTGAAAATAAATGACTTGATCTTCGTGTCTCTACCCTTCCTACCGTACACGGAGAAAAAATAGTGATGCGTATTGTTGATAAAAGTAAAAAAATTCCACCCCTCGATGCTCTGGGTGTTGAATGAAATAATAGAGATATTCTTGAACGAGCCATTAATCTTCCAAATGGAATTATCCTCACCAGTGGACCAACAGGAAGTGGTAAATCAACAACACTCTATTCTTGTCTTTCAAAACTCAACAAACCAAATGTCAATATCATGACCCTCGAAGATCCAGTGGAAAACCAAATTGATGGACTCAACCAATCACAGGTCTTCCCTGATATTGGATATACCTTTGCAAATGGCCTTCGTACTGCCCTCCGTCAGGATCCTGATATTATTATGGTCGGTGAGATTCGTGACCACGATACTATCAATATTGCCATCGAAGCCGCTCTTACCGGTCATCTCGTGGTTTCTACCATCCATACCAATTCAGCCGCTGAAACCATCACTCGTATGCTCAATATGGGAACACCATCATTTCTCCTGCCAGCAACAGTCAATGCGATTATCGCACAACGACTCGTACGAAAACTGTGTCCTCACTGTAAAAAGGCGATCCCAATGAACAAACTTCCGGCAGAAAGAAAGAAGACGGTACAACGAGCCATCAAGCAAACAACAAAACAAGAACTCATCTCCCGAATTCCAAGTGAAGTCATACAAAACCCAACCTTCTATGAACCAGTTGGTTGTGATCAGTGTGATAAAATTGGGTACAAAGGACGAGTTGGTGTCTATGAAATCCTCGAAATTACCCCAAATATCAAGAAGATGATTATTGACTGAGCGAGCGCCACTATCATCAATGATGTCGCTATCAAAGATGGAATGGTTTCTCTGGAACAAGATGGTATCATCAAGGCCCTTCAGTGACTGACTTCTCTTGAAGAAGTATATTCAGCTGCCAAAACAAATATCGTCGAATAATTTTTATTTATTTTCTCTCAGATACTATGCCTCAAACACAAAATTCACAAAACATCGTCATTCTTGATGTAGAATGAAAGGAAAAAATCGTAAAAAAAGAATCGACCCTCCAATATTTGATCGGAATTGTACGAAAAACAGGAGCTATTTCCCTACGAGAAAAGGTTATATTCTTTCGATCGATGGCGACAATGGTCAATGCAAGTATGACTGTCTTAAAAGGACTTTCTGCACTTCGTCGACAGGAAAAAGTCCCAAACATGCAAAAATTTTATGATTTTATGATCGATCGTATTCAATCCGGATATATGATGAATGAGGCGCTTCGATCGTATTATGGAAACTTTACTGACGCAGAATGTTCAATAGTAGAAGCTGGTGAAAAAACAGGGCGACTCAATGAGTCACTTCTGCAAATTGCTGATCAAACAGAAAAAATAGAATCAATCAATCGAAAGGTCAAATGAGCGATGACCTACCCTATTGTTCTTGTTATTGGTATGATAGGAGTCGTTTCCATTCTCTTAATCAAGGTGGTACCAACACTCGTTACTTTCTTCTGAGAAGAGGAAAAGCTTCCATGAACCACGCAACTTATTCTCAAAATATCTCGGTTCTTAGCAAGCTATTGGATTATTATTTTGATAGGAATTTTTATATTTTATATGTTTGTAGCGGTCTGGAGACGATCAAAAAATGGAAAGTACCATTTTGATAAAATTCTTATCAATATCCCAGCATTTGGAGGAATTATTCGAAAGGTTATTCTCTCACGATTTGCTCGAGTCTTTTCGAATCTTATTGGAAGTGGTGTCTCGGTTATTGAGTCGATACGAATCACCTCTGATGCCGTTGGAAACGAAGTGTATAGGCAAAGAATTCTTCTCCTTCGTGAAGATGTTAAAAGTGGTATGAAGATGGCAGAGTCTCTTGATAGTGATCCTCTCTTCCCAGACTTACTTGTCGCTATGCTTCGAGTCGGTGAAGACACGGCGCAAGTTGAAAATACTGTTATTAAAATTGCTGAATTTTATGATGAAGAGGTCGACCTTTCAATCAACAAAATCCAAACTCTTGTAGAGCCAATTATTATGGTTCTGATGGGTGCTATTATCGCATTTATTGCTATTGGTGTCTACCAACCAATGATGGAACTTGGAAACACTATTGGACAAAATTCATAATTTCATACTTTTCATACTTTTATAAAAGTCTCAATTTTTTGAGACTTTTATTGCAAATAATTCTTTTTTTGATATACTTAAGCTGTTGTTTATTTTTTAATATTGTTTTGCTATGAATAGCGAGCTTATCAACTGGAGTAAAAAAATAGGTATCCTCCTGTGATTTCTTGTGCTTGGATATATATTCTACATTTCTCGTTGAATTATTTCTCTTCTTGTCATTGCAGGATTTATTACCTTTCTTATCGTCCCTCTCGTCGAAAAGTGGAAGAAGTATAAAATTCCAGAATGGCTCACGATTATTTTTGTTTACTGTGTTCTCTTAATAATTTTTATTATTACCGTATGAACACTCCTTCCAATTATTATCACATACATTTCAAAAGGAATTACCGCCATCACACAATGGGCACAAAGCGCGCAAACCGTATATCAAAATGAGGGAATTGCTGGTTTTCATCTTCATCCCTATATTGAGCAAACGATTTCTCATATTATCCAACCAGAAAATATAGGAAATATCCTTAAATTTATTCAAGAAAACTCCAACAGTATTCAAAGCTTTCTTACATCGCAAGTTTCTCATGTTACAGCCGGAAGTGTGAGTATTATCTGAAGTGTGGGTTGAGCTCTCACTCAAATTGTATTTATCGGTATTGCCAGTTTTTTTATGGTACTAGAGAGAAAAAATATTGCAATTCTTTTTCTCGACATACTTCCAAAAGATGGATGACTCTATCTCAAAAGGCATTTTACTCAAATGCAAAAAGTATGTAATTCTTGGATCAAAGCAACCATGCTCCTTTCATTGACAATATTCACCATGACCTACCTCTGACTGACTCTTATCAATTGGATATTTTGATTTGGAATAGAGAGTGTGATGAGTCTTGCTATTATTAGTGGTATTATGGAATTTATTCCCTACATTGGACCTATCCTTGCCCTTGTCCCTGCTCTCATCATTGGTATCGGAACCAGCTGGGATGCAGCACTTGTCATCCTTATTTTGTATCTGATTATCCAGCAACTTGAGGGAAATATCTTCGTACCACTTATCATGAGTCGAAACCTTGATATATCACCGCTCTTTGTATTTGTCATTATGCTTTTTGGTGGAGCCATTGGTGGTATCCTCGGTATTATTGTCGCTATCCCAATTGCTGGGGTGATCAAGATATTTTATAGTGATTTTCATGCCAAACGAAAAACTCGATTTCGATATGGAATCGATTATGATAAAAAAAATCCACCAAAAAAAAGCAACAATACCGCACAACGAAAGAGACAAAGACAAAAACAGGGATAATAGTATTTTGAATATATACATAGAAAAAAGTATGAGTGAAAAAATACTCATACTTTTTTATCAGACTCTTTTGAGCTGCAAAAGCCTACCGCAACACATCTCTGATTTTTTCCCTTGTATCAAGTGCATGACGAGACGATCCATTCCTTTGAGAGTGTGATACACGAGAAAATTTTTCTCCTTTTACACGAGGTTTTTTCTGCTGGGATAGTTGAGAAGATACCGCTTTTCACTGTTTCTTGAGGAGATTCTCTTCACGCATCACAAGAAGTTTTTGAATTTTTGAAACAACATTATTTGGATCGGTAATGAAATTCATTTTCATCACTCCCATCATAGCCGTATCCCCTTCCGTAAGAATATCAATATTTCCATAATTAAAAAAACTTGCTATTTTTCCTGGAAACTGAGCTCGCACAGTCTTAATTTTATCGCTATCAAGGGTTTGAGTATCAGAGAGAACACCAGTTTGATTGATAAAAAATATTTTTCATGGAATAACAATATTGTAGTCCATCTCAAGATCTATCATCTTTTTTCTGTATCGACCAAGCAAAACAAACTCGATCACAATAACAACAGAATCAAGAATTAAAAGCCAAAAATGTTCGGTAAGATCTTGACGAAAGGCAAAAACAAGCGAAAGCTCTAAAAAAAATAAGATAGTGAGAACCAGTTGATTGGTAAGAGACCAATTAAAAAAATTGATAAAGTATATATCTCACTGATTGACCTGGTTCTTGACTTTCTCCATATCAGTATAGATAGTCGGCGTTCCATGTATTCTCCGGAAATATCGAATATAGAAAAACGATGAAAAAATCAAGATTCAGCCCATCAAAATATTTCCTATAATAATGGTGAACTTAATCGATGCAAGCTCAATACTACTGGCTGCAAACCAAACACTCATCATACCCATCAAAAAAACAAGTAACGGCATCCACAAAACAAAAAGAATGAAAATCCACGAACGTTTGATGAGCATAATATGCCGATATCCCATATCAGTAATACGATCAATCAAAGAAATTTCAGAATGAATTGAAAACGACTTAAAAAGCCAACTATAAATTTTATGAAATGGGAGCATAATAAAAAAATATATCCATGCCTCATATTATATATATTTCTCAAAAATATTCAAGGTATTTTTAGGAAAACCTATGTATCATAAATAGTTTTCTCGATTTTTACAGCCATTCATCATTTCTCACTCTTACTAAAATCAAGAGAATCAACAAGTTTCTTTGTGATCAAGAAAAGTCATCTTCATCGCTTATTCATATAGAGTTTTTTATTCTTTTCAGCTTCTTTTTTTGCTTTATCAACATTGTTTTGAGCCTCACTGCAATCTCAGGTACCATTGCCAGTATCATGCACTTCAAATCTAATAAAAAAATGTCCTTCTTTATTGTTTCACGCCTCTATCTTACAGGTATTTTCATCTCATTTTTTACTTCCATGTTCTATCGAATTATTAATAAGTTCATCGATAATAAGGATAAACCTTCATCGCCATTTTTTTGATATAGAATAATGATCAAATAACTCTCCTATCATATCACGAATAATTTTTGACATAGAAAAATCAGCCGGAAAGTCAATAATACATTGTACCCAACTATCATTTCGTATGATTCGGCGAAAAGATTCCATCGCTTCATCATAACTCATATGAGCAAGAGAAATGTGTTTCATAATGAGAAATTTGATACTCACTCTTATGATATCATATTTTTCTCAAAAAAGCAAATAAAAAAACTTCCCTTTCGGAAAGTTTTTTTCAAGAAAAAGAAAAGATTCTATTGAATTCCTTCTTTAAGAGTTTTACCAGCTCGGAAAACTGGAGTTTTTGTAGCACCAATTCGGATTTTTTCACCAGTTTTTGGATTGACTCCGTTTCGAGCCGCTCGGTGAGATACTTTCCAAGCTCCAAATCCAGTGACATTAACTTCACCGTCTTTTTTAAGCTCACCTGTTACAACATCAATCATAGCAGTAAGTGCTTTTGTTACAGCGTCTTGGCTAAGTCCAGCTTTTGCTGCAACTGCTTTAATAAAGTCCTGTTTTTTCATAAAACGAAAGGGTTAAAAAATAAAGGACAGCCCTATTATAACAAGAGTTTCGCGGATTGCAAAACTTTTTAGCAGTTTTTTGTCTTTACCCAAACAATACATACAAAAAAATCCCTTAAATAAGGGAAAACTAAAAATTAAGAAAATAAGTATAATCGAGGAAATAAACAATGATTTTCTCTCAAAAACGAGGAAGAACTGTATACAAAAATGATACACTAATACATTCTCATAACCGCCAAAATAATACCAATCACAGCTGATACCATTCCAAGCAGCCAGAGTCGCATTACAATGGTTTCTTCACTCCATCCAATGGCTTCAAGATGATGATGAAATGGAGCAATACGAAACACTTTTTTTCCTTTTCGCATTTTCTTGTTGCTCCCAGGGAAAGCGATCAAACATCACCCATAAATACCTGTGCAGGATGCACATTGAACCACAAAAACGCCATCAAGGTTCCAGCAATAATCATACAAAAGGCTGATAAAATATACATTCCTTGCATATAAGTAATACCTCAATATGCCAAATATTGAAACAGGAGAAGTCCACCAGCCAGTCCATCAAGTCAGTCAGTTAGATTTACACTATTGGCAGCCGAAATAATCACAAAGACAAATAATACCACGTAAAATATGCTAATATTGATATCTCCAAAGAAAGGAAGATGTACACTTGAATACCCAAGTTTTACATAAAACCAATAGGCTCATACCAATGAAAAAAGTATAAGAAGTACCATCTTCACACGAGCAGAAAGTCCTTTTGTGCGGCCAATTTCACGAATATTTAAATAGTCATCAACGAGTCCTATCAATCCGACAGCTACAAGCGTAAAAATAACTAAATAGGTCTCGCTCCGACTCCAAAGACTGTTTTGAAAACCAAAACCATAGTGTTCAAGCGTATACTGTGAAAAAATCTGAGCAAGCAGAGAAATAATAACCATCATAACCACGATAAAATTCCTCGGCCTTTCATACCAATCATTGACTGCGAATATTTTTACCACACCGCAGAGAAACTAAGAGTCGTATGCCATATGGCATAATAAAAAGTGTGATAACAAAAGAAAAAATAAGGGCACAAAGAATAAAAACAAAATGAGTCATATGAGAAAAATTTTTTTAAAGGTTTGGAATAATAAATCGGTCAATTTCAGAAAGAGTTTCTTGGATAGCTTTCTTATCATTCCAAGGAATTGGTCCATCTTGTGTTACCTGAACACTCTCTGATCCTTTTCCAGCGACAATAAGCGCATCATTTTTCTTGAGCATAAGAAGTGCAGTACGAATAGCATCAGCTCGAGATGGGATAATCCAAAAGTTTTTTCCCTCTTTTCGGTCAATTCCCTCGACAATTTCTCGAATAATCTTAAGAGAGTCCTCCGTATACGTGTCATCATCCGTGACAATACATACATCGGCAAGCTCATCGACAACCTTTCACATAAGCGGTCGTTTGCTTGTATCTCTATCTCCTGTCGCTCCAAAAACCACAAATACTCGATTGGTTCCCTCTATTTTTTTGACGGTTTCTATCACATTTTTCAGAGATTCCTGCGTATGAGCATAGTCAACAAAAATTCGAACTCATCGATTATTTTTCACCTCTTCAAATCGTCCTGGAACAGTATCAAATTCAGAGACAACTTTTTTGATAATATCAATGCTAACATGCTGACTCATAAGAACTGAAACCGCACACAGTATATTATAGACATTGAACTCTCCATAGAGACGAGTCGAAAGATGAAACCGATCTGATGGCATCACTACATCAAAATCAAGCGATCCCATATGAGAGACGATATTCTGTGCTCAGATTTGAGCATTTTTCCCAAGTCCAACAGTGTAGAGATTATCAAATACAATATCTTTTGAAGTGAAAACATCGGCATAGGGTGAATCGACATTGACAACACCAATTTTTCGAACTCATTTATGAATTCCATACTGATAGAGTCGCTTGAATAAAAGAAGTTTTGTGTTGACATAGTTCTCCATAGTGCCATGAAGATCAAGATGATCATGTGAAATATTTGTAAGAACTGCCCCGTCGTAGTGAAGACCGTGTACCCTATGAAAGTAGAGCGCATGACTCGAGGTTTCGACGATAAGATACGTGCAGCCTGCTGATTTTGCTTTTCTGATAAATTTCCACATTTTAAATGGATCAGCTGAGGTCATCTTGGTATTATTTTCTTGTCTTTGACCCGCAATCGAAACAGTCGAAGTCGAAAAAAGTGCAACCGTATGCCCAGCAGCTTCAAGTCCATCGAGAATAAGACTGCACGTTGTTGTTTTTCCTTTTGTTCCCGTTACACCGATCACAATCATATCTTTTGCTGGATTACCAGAAATCCAATACGCAATAACTCCACGTATATAGTGATAGGTCACTCGAAAGGGACTTCGAAGTGGAACGATCTTTCGTAATATCTTTTTTATCATAAAAATAAATTATAACTCTTGAATTTTACGAAAAAATGATTACTATTCAAATGAAATTTTTACTTTTTTTCCTTTTTGTTCTTTTTTATGAAAAAACTTCAACTCGAAATCGGCACAGGCAACAAGATACTGCGGACTTTATCCCAAGAAGTCAAACCACACGAATTTGCCGAGTACAAAAATTTTGCAAATGCTATGCTCAAATACGTCAAAAATCCAAAAAACCGTGCTGTTGGACTGGCTGCACCACAAGTTGGGGTCAATAAGAGGATTTTTGTCGCTGCGCTGATGGATGACTACAGTGATACGGATTTTCGAGTCCTCATCATGATCAATCCTGTTGTCACAATTCATGGGACAGATATCCTAGAAGACGAAGAGTGATGTCTTTCGCTGCCATGAGAAGCTGGGACTGTCAAACGATGGAAATCTCTGACGATAGAATTTCAGGATATTGGGCAAAAAAAGTATTCTCTTGATTTGGTTGGGCTTTCTGCTCGAATTATTCAGCATGAATTCGATCATATCAATGGACTCCTCTATCAAGATAGAATGGAGGAAAATAAAGAAAAAATCCCACTTGAAACCATCACACGAGAAGAACAAATTGCATTTCTCAAAAAGAAAAAAATATAAAAAACCAGCAAATATTTTTGCTGGCAGTATCAAGAATGCTCTACCATTCTAAACTCTTGTGGCTCGTATATTTTTCGTCAGTATTTTTTTGTCCCCTGGATACTTACGGTTTTCGAGAAAGCCGCAAATTTTTTCAAAAATAAGAAATGAATTGTTTTTCTTATAGAGAAAAGCATTTCCGGTAAATTTCATCGGATTAAATGACTCAAAATACGACGCAATCTCACTTTTTTTCGGAAGAATTGGAACCACGCCAGAAGCAAGAAAATCTCGTAAAAAATCAACTGATTCATCACCAGAGAGTAAAATAGCATCTGCGCCACCAATGAGGTCTTGTGGAATTTTGGAGAGAAAAGTACAGTCCAAAGCCTCACAAGCCTCCTGTAAAAAGTGATTTATATTTGTATCAGTCAGATTCGATACAATAATCGCACGAGTTTTTTCAGGAATTTCGTACGTTTTTTTGAGTTTTTTTCGTATACTGTCCTTTTTTTTCGGAGCGACAGCAAGAGACGAAGTAGACATAAAAGGAGAGAATAAAAGTTATATATATAGTGTAGCACATTTTCTGAAAAAAAGCGAAAGAAAAATAAAAATTAACTTGACTTCTAACAATTTTTTTATTAAATACAGTCTATGAAAAAAAATCTCTGGCAAGACCTCACTACAAAATGACCCATTGCTGCTCTGGCACCAATGGATGGCTATACTGATAGTCCCTACCGACAAATCGTGAAGAAAATCGCACCAAATACGGTGGTATTTAGTGAATTTTTTAGTGCCGATGGACTTACTCACTCAAAAAGACTTCAAGAAACCGCTCTCAAGCACAGCAAAATAGAATCACCACTGATTATCCAGATTTTTGGAAAAGACCCAATTAAATTTGCAGAAGCTGCAAAAATTATTGAAGACTCTGGTGTTGACGGAATCGACATAAATATGTGATGTCCAGCACGAAAAGTTGTCAAATCTGGACATGGGTCATCACTGATGATACAACGAGAGACGGCCTTCAAAATTGTAGAAGAAATGGTTAAAGCTGTGGATATTCCTGTCTCTGTCAAGACTCGACTTGGCTGGGACAATGATGAGCCACTTATTGACTTTTGTAAAGGACTCGAAAATGCGGGTGCTTCCCTGATTACTGTCCATTGACGCACATACAAACAAGCCTTTGGTGGTGAAGCTGATTTTACTGGCATTTACAAACTCAAACAAGCACTCAAAATCCCTGTCATTGGAAATGGTGATGTATCAGATTATGATGATGGAATGCAAAAAATTCTCTCACCTAACCCAGATGACAAGCCACTTGATGGTTTTATGATTGGTAGAGCCAGTTTTGGGAATCCTTGGTGCTTTTTACCTTGAAAATATATCCCAACACTTGCAGAAGTCCTCGATACCATGACAACTCATTGAGAGCTTCTCTGGAAATGGAAAGAGCGAAGAGGTATGATGGAAGCACGAAAGCACCTCGTGCAATATTTGCGAAATTTTCCTGGGGTCAAATCCTATCGAAGTCAGCTTGTACATGTAGAATCTCCAGATGATATTCTTAATGTTATAGGTCAAATTCGAAATGAACATGCTGGGGATTTACAGAGAAAAATAGATAGTTTTTAGAGTTTCATACTTTTCATACTTCCGAAATAGTATCACACTATTTTTAAAAAAACAGCCTCCCCTTCAAGGAAGACTATTTTTTATTGTAAAATAATTACTCTACAAGTTTTGCTCTTACAACCCACCTTCATCTTGCTCATCAAATCGGAGTACAAGTAAAGAGTGTAAGGATGCTCTCTTCTGTTGAATGAAGAATTTCAGTATGATATTTTGAAGCATTGTAACTCTTATACACTTTATAAATATAGCGTTTATAAGTATTATCTGGCTGCTTTTTATAAATCCATATTTGTTGACCTGGATCCATTTCTATAATTCTTTGGAAGTGTGTCTTGTATCGTGTTCTCGATTTTTTGAAGAAGGAACTGTGTCCAGAAATAACTTTATTTCCTGGTTGACCATAGTCGTTAGTAGTTGTTCCTGGGAGTTCTATGGCACCATTGATAAGGTATTTCCAGAAATTTTCATTACTTCCATTGAGGAATCGTTGAGATTCTGGAGCATCTACAGGGACGCTATGTACAGGTACAACAAGTCATTGTGTTGGAAGAACAATATACATTGATTCATTTCTATCTCTTTTTACCACTGATTGAAGCCAGTACGAGAGATTTGGGTTAGTTGATCCAGCTAATTTGAAGTGTGACCAGTGAGGAAGTTCTATCGTGACATCATCAAGATAGTAGCTAGAGACTGCATGAGCCCGTCTAAATCGTTTATTCCAATCTATTGGGATTCCTGTTTGTGGAAGGATGCTTGGATATTTTTTGAAAAGATCTTTAACTTCTGGTTTTGGATCTGGGAAGAGTATGGTCGGTTTTTTTGGTTTTTTTGGTTTTTCAGGAGTTGGTTCTTTTTCAGGATTTGGTCCTATTGGGTTATCTGGAGGATCAACTGGATCACTTGGTGGAGTGTATCATCCTCATCATCAAGTTATAAATATTCTATTAACACCGACTCGAACTGATGAAGTGTTACTTTGAATTTGTGTTCATACTGAAGATATTCCTGTTGCTTTTGCAGTATTATTGACTGCACCATTCTCAACATCATTTTGTGAAATAGTATATTTGGCAGTGAATACTGCTGTGTCTCCTGCTAAGAGGGTGATATTTTCAGGAGAAACAGTTCCAAGATTTGGAAGTGGATCATTGATTTTCACAGAATTCACAGTAATTGTACCAGTATTTTTTACAGTAAATACATACTCAATTTGATCTCAGATTGATCATACAGTACCATCTCCATTTGTATCCGTAAGAGGTTTATAGGTTTTTTCCAGTTGTATTGCACTGCTTTGAGGGACAAGGGTGATGGTTGGATCATCATCTCCTCCCTGGTCATTCGGATTAGCAGAGTCTGAAGTATCCTCAGTATCGATGTCTGCTTGGGTGACGGTGTAGCTTCCAGTAGTCGTACAGGTCTTGGTTTCTCCTGGAGCCAGCGTGTCAGTACAAGGAGCCTCTGTAAGTCCAAGTTTCGTGTCGGTAATGGTGACACCTGTGAGGGTGACAGAACCAGTGTTGGTAACCGTAAAGGTATACGTGATGGTTTCATCTTTCTCTCCTCTTGTTCCATTGTTGTTCTCGTCATTCGGAGTTCCCAGTTTTTCCAGTTGTATTGCACTGCTTTGAGGTCTTTGGCACTTGCTACTGCCGTATTTTCTATAGTTCCTGCATCAATGTCTGCTTGGGTAACGGTATAACTGGCTTGAAAGGATCCTGTCCCATCTACCGGCAATAGGGGTATAATTGCAGGAGAAATAGTGCCGAGATTAGGAAGTGGATCAGATATAGATATATCATGTAAATCCACATTTCCTGTATTTGTTACATTGAATACATACGTTACGGAGTCTCCACTTCCTCATACAACACCGTCTCCATTGGTATCTATGAGAGCTTCATGTGTTTTTTCTAATTGAATTCCTGGATCACACCCATTTTGTACTTCGACGGTTTCATCAAGTGTAATTTTACAATTTTCTGGTGCAATACCATCAAAAGAACCAATTTCAAAATCATATGAACCAACAGGAAGATTGAGTGTCTTTCCTGTAGAATTTCCTGATACTTCACACTTTCCGCTATTAAAATTTCATCATACATCTATACAGTCTTGAGCTATAAAACCGCTTCCTGTAATTTTCCAACCTGTCTCTGGTAAATCTATAAACTCTACTGGAGCAGTAGGATCGCTACATGAATTTTGCAAACTTCCTGTTTTAACACGAGGATAGAGAAAAGAAACTCTGTTGTCCTCCACCTCTCCGTCACTATCAAGACCATAATACTCTAAATTTTGATTCAAAGAAAGTCTAAATCTCATAAAACGAGTATCAACCTCTGGAGTTGATTTGAGGACATTTTGATCATAGAGTCCATCGAGAGGAAAATAGGCAACTTCTGTTCCTGTATGAGAAACAAATGTAGAATGGTATTCATTGGCATCAAATTGACCATTTTCGTTCCAATCAAGCCAATAATGAAGATATGCTGTGTCTAGTATATCCTTAGATACACTCACACTTCCAGAACATCATGTAATGATTGTAGAAGCTCCATCTTCATCATCCAAATTATCAGTATCATCACCCATAGCATCATTTGTTGGATTCGAATCTTTTTCAAAATCGAGAATACTACCGAGTACCAAATCTGGTCTTTTTAGTGTTCATATTTCTTTACCAATAGAAGCTCATGAAGGGCTCGTAAACTCATTTTTTCCTAAAGATCAGATAAAATAATTATTTTCAGGGCTCGTAGCTGTTCCCACTGAAACCATTCATCCTTTGAGTACTGGAGTAGAAAGGTGGCTGGCTGGATGTTGCATGCCAGAGACATCAAGTGGCCCTTCATATGACAAAGGTAAATCTCACCAATCGACAAAATCAACAAGTCAAATAGCAAAATGTTGCCCACCACGCTCAGTACTCACCGAAGCATATATTTCATGAACTCCCAGAGCAGCAACCATCAAGTCTCACCTACTATCTCATACTCATGAATTCTCTACAACCATTTTTCTATACAAATGAGACACTCCACCATCTGATGGCTTGGCCTCATTTTTTTCTGAAACGATAGCTTTTGTTTGCAGGTTACTAAAATTATTACCATTGATATAAGACTCAATAACACCTAATTGAGGATCTTTATGAACGGTCTGACCACCAATGATAGTATCATATCAATCCATTGAAGCTTCCAAAGAATATCTTTCCTGATTATTGTACAATGATTCCGTTCCGGCAACAACAATATTTCCATAATCAGAAACCTTATCAAGCGAGCCATCAGCGGCTTGCTCGAAAACTTCTACAATCACTTTAAACTCCATCCCATTATGTCTTGTTCTCAAAGAAATAATAGGAGTATTCGGTGCATTATGTGTTATGGTAGGATGCCAACGATATGCATACGGGAAATTGTTTCCACCCCAATCATCTGAATTTAAAGCCTTTAACCAATATGATCATGATAACTGATTTAAATCTTGAATCGTTATCTTATATATAGTTCCAGAAGGAGTTTTAAATAATGAATAATCCCCATTTTGAAGGTTCTGACCCTTTCATCTTCCCCAATCAAGCCAGTAAATATCCTCACGATATTTACCGGATCCATGCGGTGCAATATATCCACCACCACATGTCCCAGCTCCTGTAGCACCATTTCAATTCGGAAACGGACAATCAGAAATCCCATTCGCGTCAAAATTAACAACTGGGCCAATAGCATAAAGTCACTGAAATGACATTACTGAAAATAATACACTCAAAAGAGCAATTCATGAAAAAAACTTCCTCATAAACAAAAATGATTAGGAATTAAGTATACATTTATTATACAAAAGAATGTAAAAAACTCAATTTTTTTTACAATTTTTCATTGCTATTTATACAGTATGGAGTATAAATAAGATTTATAAAAAGAAATTTTATATCTGATAATATCAAACTCAAGTTATATTTTATTTAATAACTTTCTCTGGTACTCCTTCAATATCGACAAAGTAAGCATCGAATTCCTCTTGATCCATTTCTTCTACTTCTAAGAGCCTTTTTGCTATTGTCTCTTGTAAATCATGATATTTTTTTAGGATTTGTGATGCTGTTTTATAGGCATCTTTGAGGCGAGTTCGTACTTTTTCGTCAATAAGTTTTCGAGTTTCATCTGAGATGGCACGCTCTTGATTACTGCTTCCGAGGAAATTACCTTCTGCGTCATCGGCTGCGTAGTTTTCTGCCCCGAGGTCAGCATCAAAACCAAATTTCATCACCATAGCACGTGCAATATCAGTTGCTCGCTCTATATCATTTGAGGCTCCTGTTGTGATATAATCATTTCAAAAGAATATCTCTTCTGAAACACGTCCACCATAGAGAGTCGCAAGCTCGTCAATATATTTAGCTTTTGAGGTGTAGGTACGATCTTTTTCTGGAAGAAACCAAGTCACACCACCAGCGCCACCTCGTGGTAAAATAGAAATTTTGTGTACTGGATCGGTATGTGGAAGCATTTTTCCGACAATAGCATGTCCAACTTCATGAACGGCTGTAAGCCATTTTTCATGATCCGTCATTCGCAGCGATTTTTTCTGATTTCCCATCACAACTTTTTCAATCGAGTTTTGAATCGCTTCCTGATCGATATTTTTTTTGTTTCTTTTTCCTGTCAAGATAGCAGCTTCATTGAGAAGATTTCCAAGTTCAGCCCCAGAAAAACCAACAGTAATTCCAGCGACTTTATCCCAATTGACATCCTTTGAAAATGGTTTATTTTTTGCATGAACTTCGAGAATTTTTTTTCTATCTTCCAGTGTTGGCAAATTGATTGTCACTTTTCTATCAAAACGTCCTGGTCGAAGAAGGGCTTTATCAAGGACATCAGCTCGGTTTGTTGCTGACATAACGATCACATTTGTATCATTATCAAACCCATCCATCTCTGTGAGGATCTGATTGAGTGTCTGCTCTCGCTCATCGTGTCCACCACCAACACCAGGCGATCGACGTTTTCCAATCGCATCGATTTCATCGATAAAGATAATAGATGGCGCCTTTTCTCGCGCTTCCTTGAAAAGGTCTCGAACACGGCTCGCACCAACACCCACAAACATCTCCACAAATTCTGAACCAGAAATTGAGAAAAATGGAACATTTGATTCACCAGCAACAGCCCTTGCAAGCAAGGTTTTACCGGTTCCTGGAGGACCTTGAAGGAGAATTCCTCGTGGGATTTTTGCTCCCAATTTTTTGTATTTTCCAGGATTTTTTAAGAAATCGACAACTTCTTCGAGATCAGCTTTTTCCTCTTCTGATCCAGCTACATCAGCAAAAGTCACTTTCTCATCAGCTTCTGGATCATAGACCTTCGCTCGAGATTTAATAAATGCCATTGGTCATCCCATACCACCTCCACCTCCAAGTCGTCCGATCAGGAATATAAATAAGAAAATAAGAAGTAGTGTACCCAAAAGCGTTGGCACAAAGCCCCAGATAGCATCAGATACATTTGTATCTGGTACTGTCACTATCGTCTTGTTTCCTTCTGTTGGAATACCAAGTCGAGCAATATCAACTCACACAGGAATACGAGTGCGATCAATAATGCGAGATTTTTTCAAATTCCCATTTACGACCGTTTCTGTTATTGGTTTTTTTGCTTGAATTTCACGACCAGTGATTTCGATCGATTCATAACTGCCAGATTTATAATTGTCGACAATCTGATTGAGTCAAGCTTTGTCGTTGTATTCTACAGATTCTGCATACCGATTCGCCCAACTTGAATATACAATCCATGCAAGAAGTGCTATAATCAAGAATGTAAAAATACTCTTTGGTGTAATTTGTATCACTTTTACCTTAGTATTTGGTGGGATTTTTGGAAGTTGTTGTTTGTTTTGTTTGTCAGATTTTTTTGACATACTTTTGTAAAAAATAGAGAATTAAAAATGCGAGTATAGAGTATATGAAAAGTTGCCAAGAAAGCAAATTTTGTAACAATTTTTTTGGATAATCCGCTTCAAAATATGGTGTGTATGAGTGTATTTGTTTGATACTCCATTTTGGATCATGGGCTTTGAGTCCAGAAAAAACTCAATCAAAATGAAGTGCACCATACAAAATAGCAATGTTTTTGTCAGTATTTTGTACAATATAATCAATAATTGGCGTATTTCGTCCGTCAAGTATTGTTTTTATAAATTCATAATTTTCATCTTGCAGTGACGATTTTAAGAGAATATCTTGATTTTTTAGAGTAAAATTGAGAGTGCTGATAATGATAAATCGATTAAAGTCTTTTTCGTATTCATTGGAAGCAGATTGCATTTGTTCTACGAAACTGTGCATATCAAATGGATTTTGTGCTTCCTTGACGTTTTTTTCTTTGAGCTGGGAAACAAGAGTATCAAGACTCATATCAGTAAAATGGGCATGGCTTTCTGGGATTTCTTCATAGAGATTGTCTGCTTGCGCCGCCATATGCAGAAATTTTGCTATTCCTGGATAGAGGCGTTCATCAAATTTCATTCCCATATATTTATTGAACTGCTGGACACTTTCTTGGCTTCCAGGCTTGACTCATTCAAGCAAAAAATGATAGTCTTTTTTGACAAGCTCTCGTATTTGCTCTTTTTTTTGTGTATAAAATCATGGCGTTGCAATGTGCGACATCTGCAAGAATTGTACATCCTGCTTTCCGTTTGAGATTGTTATATTTGACAGTTTCGCTGGTGAAAAATAGCTCTGATGGAATCAAAAAACAACAAGTATGAAAAGTATGAATCCTATAAAAGTATAGACTCCAAGGGTCCAAGCAAAGGAAGAAGTAAGTATTTTCTGGAAAGAAAATTTCTTCGTAAATATCCACCCCGTCACTTGAGACAGACTGTACACGAAAAGGAATAAAAAAATCCAAAAGAGAAAACTAGCATCTCGAAGCACCAGAGAAATCCCAACATAGAATGCTGAAAACAAAAGACAAAGAATGGTAAAAAATATTTTAAACATATATGTAAATGAATTTTTTAAAGAAATTAAGCTCCAAAATGATCTTCCATACTTCCTCCCTTTTCCTTTGATTTAAACATACTTTTTCGGCTTTTGAGCTCGATATCTATCGGCGTTCCCTCAAATCAAAACACCTCTCGGATTTGATTTTCGATATACCGTTTGTATGAAAAATGAAAATGGTCAGCGTTATTGACAGAGATAACAAAACGAGGAGGATTTACCTCGACCTGCGAACCATAAAATACCTTTGGTTTATGAGATTTCTTATTTCCAGTTGGGGCATGCTCATAGACAATTTGTTCGAGAAATTTATTAAAAATTCCTGTTTTCACTCGTTTATTTCGCTCTTTTTTGATTTTTTGTGCATGTTGGAGAATCAGGTCAATTCGTTTTCCATTGATCGCTGATGAAAACACAACAGGTGCATATGAAATAAAATCAAATTTATTTGAGAGGTATTGCATATATCTATTCAAAATAGTATCACCATCGATATCAGGTTTGGCAAGAACCTTGTCCCATTTATTAAAAACAAGAATAATTCCCTTCTGAGCTTTAATCGCCTCTCAAACAAGATGCTCATCTTGATGGGTTACGCCCTCAAACGCATCGATAACAATAGCCACCACATCAGCTCGTGCAATCGCTCGCTCTGAACGAATCACGCTCCAGCTCTCGATATTCGCCTTGCCGATTTTTCCAGATCGACGGATTCCAGCGGTATCAATCATACAAATTTTTTCTCATTCAAATTCAATAATTGTATCAATAGCATCTCGCGTGGTTCCAGATTCATCCTGTACCAGCGAAACTCATTTTCCAGAAATCGCATTGATAAGAGAAGACTTCCCGACATTTGGTCGACCAATAAGGGCGATTTTTAGGATATCCCCTTTGACATCGCTTTCTTGAAATCCGTATCCTTCTTTTTTGAGGATTTTTGCAATCTCATCTTTGAGGATTCGAAAACCCCGATTTTGCACCGCAGAAACTGGAATCACAGGACCAAGTCCAACTTCAAAATTTTCATATGCTTCAATATCTCGTTTTCGATTATCGGCCTTATTAGCAACAACAATAACCTGTTTTCCTGACTTTCGCAGCATCTGTATAATTGTCTCATCCCACTGCGTCATACGATTGTACTCAACTACAAGAAGAATCACGTCTGAGCTTTCAATGGCTTTTTGTGTAAGCTGTCGAACATCAGTCAAAAGTTCCTCATCTTTTGCTTCAACAATACCACCACTGTCACAGAGAATATAAGAAACTTCCTCCTGAATATCATCGACATGGTATTCGAGAATATCACGAGTTGTGTTTTCTGTATCAGAAATGATGGCAATTTTATGTTTTGAAAGAGCATTAAAAATGCTGGATTTCCCAACATTTGGACGACCGATGAGAGTCACTCGTGGAAGCATACGTGTAGATTTTTAGAAGAGAATAAATAGGTTTTAGGATTATACAAAAAGAAGACAGAAAAGCAAACAAATATTCCAGAAAAGCAAATACTCCTCTGTCAAACTGATTTTTTGAGAGCTCTTTTTTAGAGTTTTATCTGAATTTCTTCTTTGAAATGAGAATTAACTGCGTACACATACATACGACCAGTATTGACATCAACCGTTCAAAGTGATTGTAATTTCCTGTGTATGATTTTTTCAATATTTTCTCTGTGTGCTTCAAATATACCAGAATCCCGTATTCTCAAAAAAGTCATATGAGCAGAAAATGGGTACGTATTGTCTTCGACTTGATTTCTCTGATACCTGTGATGTAATCTCTCGCGGTACTCTTGTAATGGTATATCCGTCTGAATCGTAAAATAGAGGATATATGTCTTGGATTCTGGACGCAAAAAATAATTCAATCCTGAAACGTACAGAGGTGAATGAAGATCAAAGGTCGCGATATATTCTTTTATTTCTTGTATATCGGCATCACTTTCATCTTTTTTTAAATAGTACAAAGTAATATGAGGAGAAAGTGGATTTTGAAAAGAAACTGCCGATTCAATACTATGCTTTTTGACATAAGCAAAAACTTCGACAAAAAGATCACAGAAGTACTGAGCTTCAAGCTCTATTCATAGGAAGTGAGACGTTATCTGCATACAAAAGAGAAAACAAATCTATTATTTCGTATAGTAAAAGTCTATTTTATAGACAAAAGTTGCAATTTCTTGTCCGTCTTTTGTCGCGATAATTTTGATATAATCATCTTCACTGGCAAGAGAGAGTGTGACTTCATCATCAAGCGTGTAAATATTTCCATCTTTCGCAAGAGCAAGGATTGGATTACTTGAATCATCAGTGATATACATACCATTTGGAATATTTGGATCAGAAAGTTCAGCAAAAATACTCCTGTACTGTCCTGCTGTTGTGACGAGAAGCCCTGATCCCGTATCAGGATTCTGGGAGGTATCTATGATTTTTGCACTCTCTGGAAGTGTCAGAGTCTGCTCATAAACAAGGCTAGAATCACTTCTTCTGACAACCTGGAATGTCATTGGCTTGGAAGCAGTGGCTGGGATCACAGATGATGTCAACTCAGCTGGAAGATTTTGGATCGCTCCATACGGTGAAAGCGTGAAAGTCTGTCCACTGGCTGTAAGCGTGATGGTTTCTGGCGATGTGCTCTGGGCAGTTCGTGTAAATACTCCCTCCACGTCCGTCATACTAGCATCAGGACTTACAAAGACTGGCTGCTCAGGAGATCGGAATCGGAAAATGTGAACTGGTTCTCCTTCCACAGCTTCATCCAAAGCACCCGTAAGAGCCCCCTCAAAAGTCGCATGGGTGATGTGTGGAATTGGCGTATAAATCTCAACAGAAAGTGGTATTTTTGTCTCACTTCCATACGCATCAACCACTCGAAGCAACATTTCCCTGGTTCCAGGAGCATCAAACGCACCAAGAGTAAGATTGAAATCAGATGAGATGCTCGCTCCATCACCATTTCCAAAGTCATTATCAGCAATTCCGTCACCATCACCATCTGTAGAAATGTCACTGTCAATAGAAATGCTGTAATTACTGAGCTCAGTAATTACATCTTTAAGATCAATTGTTTTCGTTGTATAGACTGGAATTCGCTGTGCTTCGTCAAGAGCCACGACAGGTGGCGTTCTATCGCTGGCTTCATTTGGAGAAAGCAATACAATACCTGCGCGATCTTTTGGTGTGTCTGAGAGATTATGAAGTCGTGCATAGTAGTATCCATTTGGATAGTCGATTGTAAAGCTATATGAATCACTTTTGCTACCAAGCGATTTCGAGATATAATATCCATCACTTGGGATTGCAATTGGATTGTTGGATCTATGATTTTGAATACTGACAGAATTCTGTGAAATAAGCTGCATTCATGGGAGGATTGGAAGTCCTTCTAAATCATCTGATCCCTTATAAATCTTATAAGATTGAGCCTCTCAGATAATGAAGAGCGGACCTTGAGACGCTTGAATTTCTACCGTATTTTCAAATGAATATTTTGTATGCTTTTCAAGTGTCATTGGCTCGCCATTGACCTCGGCTTCTACATCTCTTTTTCCTGTGTATATCGCTCGTTCACTCGAAAGAGAGAGATTAATAGCACCAGTAATAAAAGTAATATTTGGTCATTTAAGAGTAAAGTCTGGGTTGTCAAATCAAGCATCAAGCGATCGATCTACTGGCGTACTGGCAACACCTTCATTAAAGTTTGAAGCTCCTGGTGACTCTTGGACAAACAGGTCAACTGTCATTTTGTTTCCCTGCACTCCACCATCTTTTTCTCCAAACCAATCAAGATAGTGATCATAAAATTCCATTCTCCATTGGAGAGCATCTGGATCAGCAGGTTCAAAGGAAATATTGAGCTGTGACGGAGTTGAGAAATTTTGATCAAAATAATTTGGGATAAATGGAGACTGAGAATTTTCATCCAAAGAAGAAACGGAAGAACTCGTATCAACTGGTATACCCTGTGGAGTATTTGTATAATTATATTTCACATACACTCTATTATCAAGCGTAAATAAGAAATCATTATCTCCATCATTATCTATATCCAGCACCGAAACTTTTGTTTTTTTGTTGACCTTGTCTGTGTAATCAAAGAGTCGAGTTTGTTTCTTTTGAATTGGAGTCAAGATGTAGATTCCTTTGAATTTTGGATTATAGCTTTGAGCTATTGGCTGAGTTGAATTGCTGGTAGTGTGAGAGACTGTTGGGGTATTTTGAGCTACGATATTCTCATATCGAGATGCGATATTTTTTGTTGCATTTTGAAGTTCCCTATCAGTTGCAAGACGTATTGTATTTGTATGAGAAAGGCTTTTGAGCTGTCGATTGATAGTGTTGTATGCTCGAGTTTTGTCTTGTCCATGAGAAGCAAACATATACGTATCAGAATGAACAGCAAGGATCTCATTCATATCCTTTTCTCATCGCAGCGCCTTGATGATATTATTTCCAATAGCAATATCCTCTTGACTTGTTTCAATAAAGTTTTTGATATGTTCAAATTTCTTGTTGTTCTGTGCGATCATATCATTTTGAATACGGCTGACTTTTTTCACAGTAGACTGCATATCTCTTTCAAGAGCTATTCGCTCATTATGAAGTCATGCCGCTGTAAGTTGCGACTTGAAGAAGAGGGCAAATTCATCGACATCACTGTACTGTGTACCAAGATTTGAGAGTGAACCTGTAAGGGTATGTATCTGCTTCAAGAAAGCTGATCTTGTTGCCTCATCAACAGTATCTTGTGCTCATTGCTCAGCATCATTTGATGCATCCTGCGCTTCGCCTTGGGCATCGTCGATCTCTCACTGAACCTCATCAACAGCGTCATTGATACCATCTGGTTTGATATGAATATCAGGAATCGGACTTTCGACAGAAACATCAGAACCAATCGTATTTGGAATTCCTCGCTGGAAGTCGCTACTCATTGCATTTATAGGCTTGACCGCAGTACGAGCCATCTCGGCAAGGAAGTCAGCCTTGAGCTCAAAATTGACATGTGTTGCCACTCGAATTGCTTTGAGACCAGGAATCTTGAAAGTTGGATAGGCAATATCAAGGAAATCAATTGGAAGCGTTCCCTGTCGCTCTGTTCTCTGTGCAATTACATCACCAGCATTCCACTCTGGCACAAGCGCTGTATTTTGGTAGTAACAATAGAGTTTAGAAATCAGCTTCATAATATTGACAACAACTTTGACCGCTCAAAAGATCTTTGGGAGTTTTGGTGGCGGTGGAAGATCTGGGAGATCAACAAGCGGAAGGTCCGGAAGATTTGGAAGATCTGGGAGTGTTGGAAGTTTTGGAAGCACAGGAAGTCGCGGAAGTGTAAGTGATCCATTTGGCGCATCTGGAAGCGAAAGACTTGGAAGGCGAGGAAGTCGTATTGGTGAAATACGGAACTTAAATTCTGGTACAACAATACTAATACCAAGTCGTATATCAGAGAGGTCAAGAATAATATCTGGCCATCGTGGGAATTGAATCACTGGTACTTTTGGTATGAGAATAGAGATAAGTTTGAATTTCCAGTATTGCAGATTGTAGCGCTCATTTCGGCACACTCCACAACGAGCACTGGTATTGGCAAATATATCGAGAAGTGGCTGCCACGTTTCTGCTATTGCCTTCAAGAGAACAAAAAGCTCTGCCCATTTCTGGAAGCGAATTCCATTATCTTTAAGCCATCCGATAATCATTCGCTGAATTGCTTCGACATTACACATAAGCTGATAGAGATACTTCTCTTTCCAATTGAGGTATTTTTTGAGTTTTTCTGGGAACTGTCGATACTCTTGAATTCGAGCTTTATTTGCCTGCCATGCAGCTCGAAGAGCAGAAGAATTGAGTTTTGCTTTTGCTGCCAGACACTCTGGTGTTGGATCAGTTACACACCAATTCGCTCCGGCTCTGCTTAATTCATCCATATAATCATCAATTGACTGCTCATATTGATCGAGTTCACTTGGAAGCACCCAAGGAATATTAATTGGAACGCTGACCTGAGTAATCTTGATAAATGGAAGGTTTCCAAGGAACTTGTAGGCTTCTTGTACTGCATTGAGTCCTCATGAGATTTTTTTGACTCCACCATCAACTGACGATACTCAACCTTTCAGGATATCAGCATACTGCTGACCAAGCCAGGAGTCTGGTGTTCCGATAAGAGAACTATTCCCAAGCCCAGCTCCTTCGCCATAAGCAGATCACATTCTTTGTTTGAGATCATCAAAGCTTGATTTGGAATATGCAGTTCATAAGTCAGACCAGAAATCCTTGTAAGTACTGTCTACTTTTGCGTTTTGTCAGAGGTCTTTTGGTGGAATAATTGTAAGATTTGGCGGAGTAAAGAGTGCATTGGTAATTTCCTCGGTTTGACGCGCAATCCAGTCCATAATAAAATCTGGGAAGCCGGCAATTCGTTTATTTTTAAGGTTAACAATACTTCCAAAATCAGCAATATCAGTATTACTATCAATAGAAATATCAATGACTTCTTGCCCACCACCAGAAGCTGGTCCAATTTGAAGAAGTGGCCGGCTATTATTGAGAGAGCTGATATTGCCTTGTGATAGCTGAGCATTAAATCCAGCAAAATCAAAACCTTCTGGTGATCGCAGATAGTCAATAGCACTATTTTTAATATCTTCTTTTGTCTGTTCAATATCTGACTGTGGTCGTACTTGAATATCACAACTTTGTGAATTCCACACATCATCACTGTCCATCACATCCGAAACATCACCATCTTCAGATGATCCATCTCATTTACAAAATGGCATCGCTTTGGCAACGACAATACAGTTTCCTGACTGAATAAGTGGAAAGAGTCCAGGAGGTGGAACCTGCCCCATGGAACTGGCTGGTCCTCCAAAACAAACCGCTAGACCCATACCAAGTGTGAGTGTTGGAGTGACAAAAACTCGAACTGTATTGGTTGCATCCCAGGTTCCAAGATACCCACCAGCAGACGTTGGTCCACAGATTCCTCCACCTGCTCACTGTACACTGACAGGATACACACTTGGAAGACAACAAGGCGAAGGACCACATGAGGCCTGCTGCCAAGTTAAAGCAGAAAATATTGGAAGTCATTCATCAACCCGCAGTCAATCTCAAATCGGAATCCCAAACGCAACTGGATCTGATCATGGAGCCAATGGCGCCCAGTTAAGTGGAAAACTCATACACGATCCACCACCAAATCCGCAGGCAAGACCATTGAAGAAATCTTCTGCCATCTGTTCTACCTTTTGCTCAAAATCTGGATTGAAATCGATACTAAAGCTCAGAGTGCCATTTTCATTAAATTGAATTAAATTATCATCTTCTGCTTCTGGTTGATGAGCAATAGAATCATATTGTTCTTCAAGAGAATTTCTCGATTCAGCAGTAAGTTCATTAACACTTTGTCACTGTCAAAGAGTGGTCGTCTGGGTATTTCACTCGACACTATCAGGAATTCCATTTCCATTTGCATCTGCAAGGGCGTCTTGAACTCCTTCTGGAAATTCTGGTTCAAAAATATTTTGATTATTGGTTGTCTTCGTGTATGAGCGAGCAGCTGTCGAAAGATAGAGAAGCATATCTCCGCCACACGTTGTATCTGTTTTGAAGGCAACATCTCCGTACGAGTCAGCACCAGGAGTTGACCGCTCAAAATCATCAACCAGCATTTCGCCATAACTGGCTGGAAGCATCTTAACAGTATAACGAATAACCGCTTTTTGCCCCGGTGCAAGAGTACCTACTTCAAAGAGAGCATCATACTCACCAGAGTGCAGTGGATAAAATTCTTTTTCAACAGCTGCCCTTCAAGCCAGAGAAACTGTATAGTTTGAAGTTTCTCTCGTATCAAAAATACGAGGAATACTATCGAGGTATTCGATATCTTCTATATTTTGCGTCGTATTATTGGTAATTGTAATGGCTACTTCCACGGTTTCATCAGCTTGTATCACTGTATTTTGAGATTGGTATTTTTTCTCAGCAAATAAACCAACTCCTGTCAAATATGCACTTCGCATAAATGTTTTTTGTTCTGGTTTATAATTATTATCAATCTGTGTTGTCGTAATCGTCTGAGTAATAACTCCACTAAGCGTTTCCTGAGTATGTACCTCCTGTGTCACATTCTCTCCATCACCCTGCTGTCTTGGAAGGGTATACTGATAATAAATAAGAGATTTTATAATAGTATCGTTGGCTTCTATATTTTCTAATGGTTCTGTTCACAGTGTTCCGGCTATTTGCTGTATATATGGACTATAAAGGGCTCATCCATCTGTAAATAACTCAGGAGAAAGTGAAATACCAAGTGTATTATCAAGAACAACCTCATCAAAAACCCCTGTTTGAGAGGTTCCATAGAGCACGGCAAGTTTTCATAAAGACGTCAAATACACAATATCGTCCCTTCCATCATTATCCATATCATATACTTTGAGCTGAGTGATGTTTGTTGGAGGGGTGGCACCATTGACGGTAATATCAGTTTTTATAAATTTTCTTTGTGCATTATCCCAAAATTCGAGAAAACCTGAATGTCCAACTGCTATAATATCAGCATACTGATCACCTGAAAAATCTCAAAGCTCTACAATATTCTTCCCTCGCGGTGGAATATAGGCAAGCATATCTCTGGATCGAAATCGATTTCAGAAATTAAGTAGTAGTTCAATATAACCATCAGCATACACCACAACAACATCTTCAAGTTGGTCATTATTCATATCTCTGTGAAGAGCCTTGGTAATATTTGACCGATGTGATGTTGATCCGATTTGCGTTCCCACCGTTCTATCGATGCCATCGATTTGTGTTCCTGTGCGTCCATTTTGGACATGAGCTACTGGATCTCACATATTTACCATCATATACGTATGATATCGATATGTAGCTTCTCAGACAGTATCTCAAGCTGCATATGAAAGCATCATCGTATTATCATCTTTCCATCCAATATTTGGCGACTCTGAAAGCTCTCCAATGCTGGTAATTCCATCAGGGCCAAGTTTATTTGAATCGATATCGTACTTATTTTTTTGTTTTTCTACGATTTTATATCCATTTCTTCCATTGGCAAAAGACTGCTGTGAAAACGGGAGGGTTTTTCCTTTTTTTGCATCGAGGACAATATGTCATGATTGTGGACCTGAACCAAGTACAATACTTTTTGACTCATCAGCATGATAGAGAATTTCTCCTAAGGTAATTCATCCATAATCAAGATAGACATGTAGGCCATTTGCAGATGAATACGGAACTTGATTCAACGAAAGAACTCCATTTGATGCAAAAGAACCATCTGATCCTATTGAGGCAACTGGCTTTCATCTATATGCAAAAACGAGAGTATTTCACTGAGGTTTCATCTCTATATCGTCGTGATCACTTTTTGAAATAGCAATAAAATCTCATGTTTCTTGACTACAATGGGAAACCTCTTGACAGTCTGTGAAAAACTGAGCATTTCATAAACGATATGATACCTTTGCTAATACAGTATTATCGACTTCATCAAGTACAGTGAGAACTGGATATCAATTCTCAATTTGAATCGAAGATGAGAGTGCAGTATCACTCGAGTTCCCAAGTACATTTCCACCTCACGGAAGAACATTAAAAAGTGTTTGGGTTGCAAATGGAGAATCAAGCAGTGTCGTCACTGCAAGACTCTGAGAATCATTTGGATCAGAATCATAGAGAATATCTTCTCATTCTCGCAAAAATGAGTCACCAGCGAGAATAGTATAGCGAGCATTATAATCTGGAAGAAAATCAAACTTTGTTTGGCTTGTACTTGGAACATACATACTATACATCGGTATACCAGAAACCCTACAAGATTCTTTTTGATCAATCTGCTCTTGTGTTGGGTTTTCTGGAAGTGGTCAACACACACCGCTTGCCTCAGCAATTTCTATTGATACATTTTCAAGTTCTGGAACACGAACCTGGTAATATCAAGACCTCCGTGGCACTTGATATATTCCATTTTCAAATGTAATAGCTGTTTCATTTTCGCCATTGTATTTGAGAGTTCCATTCATCGTTTGCTGTGTGGCAATGTTTCCATATCGATCTCGTAAGCTCAACTCAATAGTATTATCGAGCGTTGTATGCTCAACATACATAGCATCTCAGGCTGCTACACTCAAAAGAGCCTCAAATGTACCATATCAAGGAATAGACAGTAAAGCTGAAATATCTCATGCTTGGGTTCCTGGGAGATAATTAAATGGATCGGAAATACCATCTCGAATTGGTATAACCTCTTTTTCGAATCGTCATCATCACTGTGGAAATGAGGCCGAAAGAACAGAATTAAACCCATTTATCGGATTTCATGTATCATCGACGATTTGTATTTTTGTGAGAACTGGACTTCACCCAGCTTTTGGTGTTTCTGCTTGTATGAACTGAACCTGAGCCTCTCGATGTGATGTAATTTCTTTTGAGGCGGTTTTTCCATCGACACTGACAGTAATTTTGACAGGGTTTCCACTGTTATCAGCTTCTATATTGAGATCAACAAATCCTCGGATCACATCAATTTCAATCGAGTCTTTTTTCTCCCCTCCTGCCAAAACAATATTTCCTCACTCAACCGATACCTGCACACTATAAAGATGAGGCTCTATGATATTATCATTGGCATCGAAAAGGCGAATTCGTACTGGAAGTGTCTCTTCGCCAATCACAGCAGTAGAAATTGATTGAATATCAATCTTTGCAAAACCTCCTGCCATGACACTAAATGTCAGTGAGCCATATTCTTTTTGAGCACCGAGGATTTCTGCTCGATACGATCCTGACTGTTTTTGTATACTCTCTGGGAGTATAAATTCCCCATTAGAAGTAGATCAAGATGAGATAAACTCTCCTGTTATATCATCATAGAGAGAAACTGTAAAGGTATTTACTGGTATACTCGTAGTAGTATTATCCTGTGAAACCAATCCAGCAGAAAGAACGGCTGGAGAGAATTCATCCGATTTGATAGCGTAGGTTGGTTTTCCTCATTGAGAAAGAGAAACTTGGAGATATCTATCACTGACAGTGATAGTAAATGGCTCTCATTGTACTCTGATATTTTCATCTCAAACTGGTATTGTATAGGTAATTTGCAGTGTTGCCACAGATGGTTTTCCTCTCGAACTGACAATAAACTGTGCATTTCATCACTGTACTTCTTGACTCGTAGGAGAAATAGAGATATACTGCCCTGAGTTTGCAAGCACATCATTTCCATCAGATGAAAGTCAAAGAAGAGAAATCTCTGCCACCGTACCAGTTGGTAAAATGAGGGATCCTGTTTGGGTTTCAAGTCCAGCAGCAATTGAGAGAGAATCTTGATATGAGAGTACTTCTCGTGGAAGGTGTGAAACAAGTGTCGCTGATTGTATTTCCTGCCTTTGTTCTTCTGGTGAAAGTCCGGTAATATTATTGGGTTCTTTTCCGAATTTATCAGCTCAAATTGTCTTGGCACTACACTTTCCAGAAATGACTTTTATTGGAAACATATTTCGTATCCAGCACATGATGGCTGCTGGCCATTTCCAGATAATCACTCCATCTGGTGGACCACATTCATTTGTTGGTTTACCTGTGTCTTTTTCTTCTTGATCAGTAATATTGATAGCATGAATTTTTTGGCGAGCAATATTGTAGGCCTGCTGACCAGCCGAAAATCCTGCCACACCATCAACAGCATCGGGAGTAAATGGAGTCAGTCCAAGGTAGGCAATCTCATACTCTCCTGAATTATCTGTGGTGATTTTTGGAGGATTTTCTTCTTCACTTCTCTGTCAACGAGGATACTGGTGACTGTATGAAAGCATAGTTTCAACGGCTTCTTTGTATTTCTTTGTGACATCTGGATGAATCCATTTTTTTGCTTGCAAAAGCTTCACAATATCCTCATCAGAAATATAGTCATTCCAATCAAAACCGCTCGAAAGTGGATTGATTCCAAAAACGGTTGTATTGACTATCTGGTCAAGAGGAGATAGGGTTGTTGCCTGCTCCTGAGCCAAAATAGCATCCCACTGCCTTTGGGACTCCTGCCGCAGATAGTCTCGAACTTCCTGTGGAGTATTTACATTTGCTCGGAAAAAATTTGGATACTCAATAGATACAACATTGCCTTTTGGGGTTTGAAACTCAAAACTTCGTACAATATCAATAGCCAGATTTGGAGTCACTCCGCTTCTGGCAGCCTCTTGAAGTTCAATTTGTGTTGGAGATTCATGTTTGAGATATCACGAGAGCGTATGATAGTAGAGGTTTCTATATATGGTATTATCAATTGTAGTCACATCTCCTCATTCTCATCATCCTCATCCTGTTCTCCTTTTTTTGACACAAAGCGGATTTTTTGTCGAAGAAACTAGCTGTGAACCATCAATAAAAATAGATCCTTCAAGACAGGGTTCGGTTGTATTTTTGTATCTATCATATTCCTCTGGGAAAAGTGCTGGCAACGGAGCTGATTCGAGATCAACCGATGTACAGGTATACCTTGGATCGTTTGTGGTACTTCTTCATTTTCAGCACTCTCTGCCTCTGTTCCACTCTTTTGGATAGGCACTCTTGATTGTGATTTGCTGCTCATGGTCTCCACTTCATTTCGTACACTTGAGAATCATAAGATCTGGCTTTCGAAGCAGATATCAATAGGTACTTTTTATACAGGCGTTGAGGTCAGCCTTTGGAAGTCTATCAGTTTCCCGCATTCATTGAAGCGTGTAGATAGGAGCCGTAAAACCTGTAAAAGTGGTAGGATCTGGCATGAGAAAAGTAGGATTGAATCCTTGACTTGGCGAGAGATTTGGATTGGCAATTCGAAGAACACTATTTCCTCACCAGTAAGACTGTATTTTCACTGGCATTTGTCCTTGTCAGGTTCGATAACACGATATTCTTCTTCCCGTTTTTTCTCGCAACTCTTCATTATCTGCTTGCAATAGAGCCAATTGTGGTTTGGCATCATGGACATTAAAAGCTGAATTTGCCTCAACAAGGATTTCTTTCCCAAATTCCAAGACTTGTCCCGAATATCATCCGCGAGCAATGGTACAACCAGTAGCAGTATCAATATTTTTTGCCAGTTCACCAAAGTAGTAATTTTCATAGACATACTTGTGTTTATTTGGTTCTTTATCCAGCACATCTCCAAGAGACAGAGGAGTATTTGGTACTGGGAAATTTGGCGTATATGATGAGGGCTCATCTCACTTTTTATTTCTCTGATAATCATAAGAATCCAGTATCATCACGGGACGAATAATATTTGCATCTTTTATCGCCTGTTCAATAGAATTTTCAAGGGCATTATTGGTCGCTCGAAGCGTATCTTGAGCTACCTTGTCCATCACGGTAACCGTAAATGAGCCAATATCGGCTCGTACAGTCGTTCCCGATGTATATCTTCCAGCGTTGTAGATTGCTTTGAGCTCATCTCAGAGGACCTTTTTATTAAAAATTTTATTAAATGGTTTCAAAAATTCATTAATATGATTGATGGTCTGAATATCTGGTACATTTTTGAAACTTTCATCAGAAAGAACACTCTGACCAGATATTCCAGCCAGTGCCTGACGAAATGCCTCATTTGAAGGCGTTGACTCACCTGTATTTGTTGCAATAACCCGCTGCACAAGTTCATCATAACTCTCCTCTCATGACATATCAAACATTTTGAGAGCATTATTGATATCACTAAGCAGATATTTCGAGTATCGATTATAGGCAAGGTTTTCTAGATTCTTAATATAGAGCCCATATTGGTAGAGACTTCGAGCATCAACGCTTCGAGTTTCGGTAAATCCATCATAATAAAATACCCTTGGTTCTGTCGTGGCATCAGCAAAACGATTTTGCTTCGTATAAAAGAGATTTGTCTTTGAGAGAAATCCGCGAATCTTCTCAATATCATCACTTCATTTCCACTCTCGCCCAACCGCTGGATTGATAACTCAGTGCCAGATTTCTGGCATCTCAATCGAACTATTATTTGTTTTTTTATAGGTACGACTCGTTTCATCATAGACAAAAACCTTTTCTTTGAAATCAACATATGGATACAAACTTGGGGAAAAATTTCACTCTTTTTCGACCATAGGAATCGTAACATTTCCAATAAGAACCGTACCAACAAGTTGTGACGGACCACTATAATCACTCTCGCCTTCATAGTAGAGTGATTCATTTTTTGTAGCTATAACAGATGACAGTGTATTTTCATCAACAACAACAATAGCCGTTCGTGTCTGACCGAGATATGTTTGGATATTTTTTGCATAATTCTTGATATCTCCTTCAAGTGCATTGTAGGTCTGAGAATCGACAATAATAGAAACAATATCTCTATAAGCTCCAACTCCCGCATTTGTCTTATCGAACCAATTTACTTGGACCGTTTGAGTAAAAAAAAGTGTGAGAATCAAGAGTCCAGAAAGATATTTTTGTATTCGAGAAAAAGAAAATGAAGATATCTTTTTTTGCATAAAAATAGTACGATAAGGATTGATGAAGTACAGTATAGCTTTTTTGTAGATAAAATCAAAGAAAAATACACAAAACATTTGCACATTTTGTGTATTGTGGTGTGAGAGCATTTTTTTGAGATTTTTCTCTTACAAAAAATAATTATACATATTAATTCTTATACTTGCAAGGTTGAAGAAAGAAGTTGAAAAAGGCTGCCCTTCTACAATTTTAAATCAGAAAAGAGCTTATTTACTTATTTCCAGTACATTTGGAAGTTCCTTCTTATAGGCGTTCATCAATTTTTCTGCATCTTTTCGCATTTTTGCGAAAACTCATTCAAGGATTTGTTTTTTATTTATAAAACTTCATTTGTGAGAATTTGACTTTCCTATCCACTTATTAAAAATTTCTCGTTCTTGACTTGTCAAACTTTCGAGTTCTATTTCTGGCAAATACTTCACCTTTGTTTGCATTTTTACTTTACTATCAATCACCACTGGAATAAGTGGTTCCCCCGTAGCGTAGGCCATAATAATAGCTCACAATCATGCTTTTTTAGGAAATTTTCCATCTTGTACTGGTCGATGTCCAGCAATAATAATATCATTTCACATTTCCATGGCTTGAAAAAATCCTTGAAAATCTTCTGGATTTATTCCATATACCCATTCAGATCATTGAATCTTATTTTTTGTTTTTCTGTTCGAAATTGGCAAAAATCGATCCTTCCCAGAGAGTTCCATTATTGTCCGCATAAAAAATGGTTCGAAATTTGTCGCTTGACTCACCATAGAAAAAGAGCGATTTTGTTTATTTATACTGTGTCCAGCCAAAAGCATATCCTGATCACTCAAGTGAGTCGGTGCAAAAATAGCTTGACTATCTGGTATATTTTCTATTCATTCCACAGTCGTAATTCTCTTTCGACATCGTATTGGACTCGAAAGAACCATACTCAGCACTGAAGCACTTATTTTTTTTCTGAGCTTCTCTATCAAAGTTTGTTTTAGAATATTCATATGAGTCACAACATCACCTCTTTCTGTCGAGTATTTCATAATTTTGAATATAAAAAGTAATTATATTCATATAATAGCCTATAATAATGAAAAATGCAAGAGAAAATAAAAAAATAACCCCCGTTCTTAGAGGGGGTTATTTATAAGAAAAGAAGTATTAGTTTTTCTGACTTCTCATGAGCATAAGCATGATCCATCCTCTTTTCTCTTTCATCTTTGGTGTTGTGTTGGTAAGTATAGCATTTGTTTTGAGGGCTTGG
>PDRA01000034.1 GCA_002747975.1 Candidatus Altimarinota bacterium
CTCAGATTTTTTTAAGTTTTTCATTTACTTTGTAAATTTGAGATGCTTTTAAAATATTTCATAAAATCAAAAGATTTGCTCATTTTAACTCCATTTCAGATATAATATCATCAAGTTTCCCTGCTCAGATATAAGTATCATAATCTGGTTTTTGCTTTTTTTGAATATGCTCTAAAATAACTACTCATCCATAAGTATTTACCAAGTTTTCAGTTTCAAGCATTCTATCCTCTAAATCGAGAGTATGAAATTCTTCAGGAGAAACTACATCTGCTATAAAAATTCTTCAGGAGAAACTACATCTGCTATAAAAACTTTTAGATTTTTTCCTGAGTATTCCAGATTTTTTTGCAATTGTTCGAGTTCCAACTCAGACTTTTTACGAGGGTTTTTCATAATTTTGGAAAAAAATATATCCATATAGTAAATAAAAATAGAAAAAAAGCAAAAGGAATCACTTGAAAAAAATAAAAACTCAAAAAAAATCTCGACTTTTTTGAAAAAAAATATATAATCAAAGAAGTTTTATTTTTCACATATTCTTATGTCTCCACAAAAACAAATACAAGCCCTCTATGAACTGATCCAATCAGCCCATACAAACATAAAAAGCGCTCAAAAAATTCTCGACGAACTGGTCGGTGAGAGTAAATGAATTGATTTTGAAATTCCAACAGGATGACTGGCTACCTATAGTGATGAAGATCAAAAAATAGTAGAATGAATATTTACCGGTGAATCAATGCTTGGAGCTGATGGAAATACCTACTCTGTGCCTCAGAACTACGCTTCAAAATCGCTTCTCGTACAAGGAAGCCGACTCAAAGCAACTATCAATCCAAACGGGAAAATCATCTACAAAATTATCAAAGAAATCCCGTACGAAACACTTCTTGGTGTCATCACAAAAAATGGCGATAAATACCAAATCTCTACCGATAAAAAAGTATACAATGTTCTCTCGGCTGCTATTACCTTTCATAAGTGCGAAGTCTGAGACAAAGTAAATATTCGTATCCCGGAAGGAAAAGATGCCACTTACGCTGTCATCGAAAATCGCCTTCCCAATTTATAATTTTTTTAATTTTATTTGGTTATGAGAAACGCACGAAATCGTAGAAGAAATAATCTTCCATTTTCTTGGTGATGGATTGCTATTATTGGAGTCCTTATTATCGGTATTTTTCTTATCAAAGTATTTTGATGAGAAGATGTAAAGAAAGGAGGGAATGATAGTGATGAATACCTTGAGATTACACCGATGGAAAACAGCCAAGTTTTCATATCAGATCAAGGAAAAAGTGAGACAAAAATATCAAAGACTCAAAAACTCTATACAAGTGATGCTTATGCTCTCGTAAGAAAAGTTTGAGCTATGGCAAAAAATAACTCTATCAATGCTGATTTGTGAGAAAGTACTCGTATTTCATACCAATGAAAACAAGATAATATGGATACTTTTACTCTTAAACTTTGATGGGCATGGGTACAGTCAGATTCTGATCAAGGAATAAAAGCAAAAATGGACCACTTTGATGCGAGAATTGATAAAAATGATATCGCTCTCCTCCAACAAACAAATAATACTTTTAGTACTCTCTACGCAATTCGTGGTTCTATTGATATTATCACAAGTGCTGGACAGTACAGTCTTCCAGCAGGAAAAAGAATTATGATTTCTGCCTCTGATCTTACTAACCCAAATGTCAATCTAGCCGATTTCTCTGGGAATATCACAGAATGAATTACAAAAAATTCACTTTTTATCAAAAATAATGGAATAAGTATTCTCGAATCATCTACAAATGAAAACAATACCGATGGAGACAGGGAACTCGTAGGATCTGGGAATACCACGCTCTCGAGTAATAATATCGAATTCACACAACCAAGTGATGGAATTGCCCTCAAAACAAACAAGACCACAATTATGTGAAATATTCTCAATACAGACGTAAAGCGAGTCACTATCAATGATATTGATACCGCTGTGAGTCCCGTAAACAAAACATTTACTTTAGAAAATTTTGAGATAAAAAATGAAATCAATAATCTTGTCTACAAAGTATATGATACCAATAATACCCTTATCGAAAAAGGCGTCCTTGTCGTGTATGGTCCAAAGTGATGAGCCGGAGATGCTATGCTTGTTCCAACCAATTATCCACTTTCTGACAAAGATTTCAAGATTACCTCACCACGAGGGAATCCATACAAAACCACAAGCAACTATGTAAAAGTAAGGGGAACGGTGCCAGCAAACAGAGTAGAATATATCGTCGTCAATGACTACCGTCTTCGCAAATATATTCCAAAATCAACTACCTGGTATTACCATGCAAATGCCAATATCGGAACTATGAAAAATGGTATGAATCTCTACGAAATTAAGTTTTACGATGCTCAAAACAAACTCCTTTCAAAACGACTTTTTACTATTATAAAAGAAAATCCCCATGCTCAAACCGTCTCTGGCGAAACTCGGTAAGCCGAGTCTACATACTCCCAAAGCAATGACTCTCCTAGAAGTGATGGTGATGATTTTGGTGCTTTCTATCACACTAACGGCCATGTTTACCACTCTGATTCAATGAATCAATCTTCAACGACTCATCCAACAAAGAGTACAGGCAACTAATATTGCTCGTGAAGGCATCGAGTGAGTTGTGAATCTACGAAACACCAACTGGCTCCGATTTACGAGCAATCGAACCAACTGTTGGAATGTGAAAGATTACAATGCCAACTGTATCACTACAAAACCTACTACAACAAATACACTCTCATGACCAAATCTGCTTTTTAGAAAAAATGGAGCTTGGTGGCTTTCTGGCACAACCCAATTCGATGAAAGTCAATGGTGAGATTCTATGGATCGGTTTCGTATTTATATTGATGATAATGGGTGGTATACAAGTACTGGAACTTTTACTGAATTGTGTAACGCCTCAAGAAGGACTGGATGTAAAAGTATATTTAGTCGAGAAATACAAATTACATCCCTATCAGATGACGCGCTTGAAGTCACCGCTATAGTACGATGGCGGGATGCAAGCCCACGCAAAGTTACCCTGACCGAAATAATTCGTAATTGGAAAAAAAATTATGATAAATAAAAAAATTTTCTTGCCTTTCTTATGGGGAAAAATAAGAAAATTTTAAAAAATAAGAAAATAAATTTGCATATTCTCAAATATTGTGCTAAAATATAAGCACAATATTTTTTTAATATAAATATAAATATGTCAAATAAACGATGAGGTTCACTCCTCAAGTATGCTCTTTTGACCATATGGATCGTAAACTGTATCCTCTGAGGAGTCATAGCTATCAAAGAAATTTGGATCCCAAGCATGAATGCGAAAAATACCCGCTACCCTCATATTCAAGCTGATACTTTTGATGGAACGGTTCTTCCTATCCGAGTGATTCCAAATTGGATGAATCCAACCTATCGAGATAAAACGATTCATTTTTCACAGATTCCAAGCCGTGACCTTATGCCAATACCTCGATACGACGCCGGTAAACTTTTGAGTGATTCAGACTATTCTCAAAAATCGACCATTCTACGATTTACTTATACTGTTCCTTATATGGGAAACTATAAACTTGATTACAAGGAACATGCAGGAAGTCATCTGGCTGTTGATGTGCGATCTGTCATCGGCACTCCTGTATATGCTATTGCCAATGGTGTCGTCGAACGAGCAGATATTGATAGTTCTGGAAATAAGCGTGTTGTCATTCGACATGATAATGTACCAATCAATGGGAAAAAACAAAGAATTTTTTCGAGTTATCTCCATCTTTCACAAATTCTAGCAACTCCTGGAACAAAAATCTCAAAATGAGAAATGCTCTGACGGGTTGGAACCACTGGTATCTCTACGACTCCACACCTGCATTTCCAAATTGATACTGATAAAGCTCCATTTCACCCATATTTTCCATTCTCAATGCGTGAAGCACGACAGGCTGGATTTGGATTTTTTGCCGCTATCAATGCTGGACTCGGAAGAAATAAAGCCCTCGAATATACAATTCATCCATATGAATTCGTCTACGCTCATCTCAATTGAGTCAATACAACAAAACAAATAAAAAAAGTGACCTACAATTCTAAGCTTGAAAATATCACTTCATATACACCAAAGAAAAATGCAGGTGCTTCGTACAATTGAAAACTTGAGAATATTGTCAAATATAATGAAAAAATAAAAAAGACAACACCAAAAACTGAAGTCGCTGGTAAGATCTATACTCCTCGTGCCCCTTCTTGTGTCAAGACATATAGAGATATAAACAAAAATACCAAGCTCTGAAAATCTATCTTTTCGCTTCAAGATAAGCACTGTCTTTTCCGAACAAAAACAGATGCCTTCCTCACAGAAAAGCGAATCACTCGATGAGAAGCACTTCGTATTGTCATGCGATACTACCACTTCCCTGTCACGGATGCAAAATCAAACTTCCTTGATATCTCACCTTCTGACACAGAACTTCAGAGTTTTGCACACAGAGCAAGAAAAGTATGACTGGTGTCTGGAGAATATTTTGGGGGGAATGAATTTATCCATAAATGAGAGCTTCTCCAAATGGTATATGCACTTGGAAAACTCAATAATTCACCAAAATGATCACAACACTATCAGGATATTGCTCCTGGAAATAGGTACTACAAAGCCGCTCAAAAATACGTAGCCCTTACTCATACTAACGAGAAATACTTCCATATTTTCAAGCCATTGACAAAAGGAGATATTGTAGAGTTCCTTGGAGCTATTGAGAAGGTTCGAAAATAATCAAAAATTTATTGGATTTTTCCAAGAAAATGAGTACAATAAAAGGCAAATTTATTTTTGTCTTTTATTTTTATGGCTCGTCGAAAAATTATCTTTTTTGCAATTGTCACCTTTATCGTTGTGGCACTTGTATTTGGTATCATCTCTGTGATCAATATGCAAAAGAAGAATACCATCTCCCCAGAAGATCTCAATATCTGGATTACTGAGGGAACCAGCAAAAACTACGAACCACTTATTGAGGGCTTTAAACAACAATTCCCAGAATATAAAAACATTAATATCAAATTCGAAAAAAAAGCTGCCTGAGATCCTGATAGATATAGAACTTTTATTCTCTCTGTACTCAGCGACAAAACCAGTCCTGATATTTTTATGATACCAGCTGGAGAGGATGCTATTCTCGAAAACAAGATTGCCCTTCTCACAGAAGAAAATATTGATATCAATGCATTTGAAAACAGTTTTGACACTGTATTTCGATGACTCGTTGTCTCATCTGGATCTCTTGTCAATCCAACAAAAAACCTCAAATGAGTACCGATTGGCTATGAAACGCTTGGAGTATTTTATAATAGTGCCCTTCTTCGATCAGGAGTCCCAAGTACTTGGATACAGGTACAAAATCTCTATGGAAAATTTCCAGTCGATACTTTTCCAACTAATCTCTGATTGGGGCCAAAATTCACTCCAAATGCCGCAAATGTACTGACAGCATTTCTGGTTCAAGATAATATAAAAAGCTATAAAGAAGCGGCAGATGGTGGACGTGCGATTGATAATTATGCCTCTTATGCAAAACTCCAATGATCCTCACAAGACCAATCAGATTGAGGGGAGGATTTCTATAACACGCAGACAAATCTCGAAAATACAACCAGTATGCTCGCAAAAGAAAAACTGACAACCTTTGATCAATTCTTACAAGGAAAAATTGGAATGATAATTTGATATCCAAGTCTTATCACGGAGCTCGAAAAATCTGCCAAACGAGTTGGCTGAAGTACCAGCGCAAATATCATACAAACAGCGCCATTACCATCTCAATCAACACGAAATATCACCAATAATGCAAAATATTCGTATTTTGCGATCGCCCGTACGACTAACAAGCCAAATATTTCTCTTGCTTTTTTGCAGTATCTGATGAGTGAAGATGCTCAGAGAATTCTTTTGAGAGAATTTCCATATCTCTTACCAGCTCACAAAAAATTTCTTGAAACAAAAAAATGAACCTGACTTTCAAGTATCCTCAAAAATGCAAAAATTGATGGGTTTATTCCTCGGCCAAGTGAAAATCTTGTGCTCTTTGACTATTGAGTCAAATCAGAATTCGATGCCATTATCGAAAATGGGTTTGCCAGTAACAATGAATCTGATATCAATGAAATCCCTGATAAAATCACTCAAAAAATAAGTTGTACTATCAATGTACAAATCAATCAATCAGACGCAAAATGTGAATAAAACAAAAAATAAAGAAAAACATAAAAAATATTTGCTTTTTTTTGGAAAGTATGCTAGAATAATACAAATAATTTATTTTTTATGCGAAAATTACTCTCCTTCATCACAATTTCCTTTGTTATCTTTTTAGGAATTTTTACTATTCTTGGGCAAAATACATCCCTTGCATATGATCCTCATAACCCATGATGAGTAAACGATAATATTCCCTACTGTCAAAATGAGAAAGATTGTGGAATAGATAAATGACTTGAAGAAGCTAAGGAAGTAACAGGATGACTTGTGGAATCTGGTGAAAAACCACTTTCTGAATATATAATCGATATTGTCACTGAAATACTCAAATATGTTACATTGGTTGCTGTTCTTTTCGTTCTCTACTCTTGATTTCGTATTATGACTTCAAATGGAGATGAGAATACGGTGAAAACAGCTCGTACCAGTATTATCTATGTTCTTATTGGTATCATAGTAATGTGGCTTGCATATGCTATTGTTATGCTTGTAATCGGAGTTCTCAAAGATTCAAGAAATGCCTATGTACCACCACAAAAACCATACATAACATTCAACCTAATAGCACAAGCTCATGCTCAAGATGATGCCATCTATAGCGAGAGTGAACAGGGAACTTTTAATGAATATAAAAGTAGACTCAATAGTAAACTTCAAGACCTTATGGCTGAACTTCGTGTAAATAAAGAAGTCAATCTCTCGTCACTCAATGAAATAAAAAATCTTCTTGAAGAAGCCTACAAAAGACTTCCTGATAAGAGCCCAACTGACATGGAAACAAATAAAGGCAAAAAAAAACTCGCCATAATAGCAATTGATGTAGCAAAAAGAAACCCAAAATCATCAAATAAAGTCAAGGATGTTGTCAATACAGTATGAGATTTTTTGTGATGAGCGAAAATATCCAAAATATCGTGAGGAATAGAAGCCTCCCCGAGTGAATGAAATGCTCCACTGACTGTTTCATTTCGAGCCAATGATGTCTCAGATCCCGCCGGTACTACCCCAAATAATAATAACTACATATGGTGGAAACGAAACAATAGTGGACAAAGAGAAGATCTCGGTCGTGGACCGAGTTTTATGCATACATTCGAGATTGAATGAAGTCATACCGTTTTTCTCGACATCAAATCATCAAGTAGAAACCAATTTGGTTACACTGATGTTTTGCCTATTACTCTCTCTCAAAGAATTGAAGTCAAACCAAAACTCTGAGAAATTATCCTTTTTATCAATGGAGTCAATGTCAATAATAAATCATCGGTAAAAATCACTCCAGAAGTCGCATCAAGAGGACTTATTTTTGATGCGACAGCCTCTCGTGCTATTTGAAATGGAATCATCAAAAAAACACGCTGGGATTTTTGAAATGGAAACAGCGAAGAATACAACGGAAGTCCTGGTATAGAACGACAAGCCTATTCAAATGAAGGAAAATACCCACTGGTACTTGAATTTGTATCAAATACTGGTAAAAAATTCAAAAAAGAAGTACAAATTGATATACGAAATCCAGCGGCTGTTATTAAAGTCGATAAAACCAGAGTCCTCGTATGAGAAAAAGTTGATTTCTCTCTGGATTCTTTCTTTGATAAAAATACACAAAATGTCGAATATAATTGGAATATTGCATGACAATGACTTGTAAATAAAGTCTCTTGAATGGGTGAAAATTTTAGCTATAGTTTTGAAAACCCAGGCGAATATACAGTCACACTTGCTGCCAAAAGTCCAAATGGTTCCATTGACGCTGATTCTCGAATTATCACAGTAGAATCTCGAAAACCTATTGTCAATATTGATATACCAAAACCAGTGGATCAATGACATCCAAATACACTTATCTTTGACGGAAGTAAAAGTTTTGACCCAGATATCAACTCTCGGGAGTGACTCTCGTACAAATGGCGAGTCAATTGAAAAGACAAAAAACTCGACAATACCTCTCTTGACTGAGCTCGTGGGACACTAACTTTTGATGAGGTTTGATCCTATACAGTCAGTCTCACTGTAACTAACAAGTATTGAAAAGTGGCTACCAGTGAACAAGATTTCGAAGTCAAGTCACTGCTTTCTGTGGATATGAAAATCAATCCAGAGGTCACCCAAATAAAAAAACCAATTCGGTTTGTTGGTCAATCAAGTCGAGCAGATTTTTATGAATGGGATTTCTGAGATGGATCTGCAAATGTCAATGGTAATAATAGTCAAATAGAACATACATATAAAGAAACAGGGATATATACAGTCAAATTGACAGTACGCACTACAAAAAATGACTCATATAATACTATCACAAGACGAGTCTATGTCACCGACACCGATAAGCCATTTGCCCTTATTACTGCCAGTAATGCCAGTAACAGTATTATTGAGGAGTCTTGACTCTGTCAGGATACAGATGCTTTTACGGTCAATCGATCTGAACCAACTACATTTGATGCTGGAAAATCTATCAATATAGATGGAAAATCGTGAAATCTCAGCTACACTTGGCGATATATGGGAAAGATCAACACGAGTCAGACAGTGACAGAAACATTTTGAGATCTTGGATGTTTTCCAATATCACTAACGGTACGATCAGATACAAATGGAGCTTCATATACAACAGAAAAATATATTTATCTCAAAAATCAACTTCCTCAACTCACCAGCATCACAACACAAATTGACGAGAGAAAAAAAGACAGTCGTAAAATTATTGTCAATGTCAAGGCAAATGGAGTCAAAGATCCAGATGGAGTGGTAACAGCCTATACTTGGTACTATAAAACAGAAACCGACCCAGAACCACAGAGTCTTCAGATCACTCAAAAACCAGAAATTACTTTTGTACTCCCAAATATTACAGAAAAATACTACTTTTGAGTTGTATTACAAGACAACGATAATGGAAAGGTAAATAGTGAAAAAATTCTCCAAAAACAATCACCACTTATTATCGATAATGCGAATGGAAATGTATATTTGCCACTTATTTCCCTTTCTCCATCAAAAACAACTGCAAAGGTCAATGAAAGCATCAAATTCACAGCCAGTGCGACCACAATCCTTGGTTCCAATATTACAAATAAATCGGAATATGCCTGGGATTTTGATGGAGATGGACATATTGATACAACAACCCAAGAACCTTATGTTGATCACGCATACAAACGAGCCGGAAGTTATAATATGAAAGTACGTGTCACCTACAACGGAGTTTCAAATGTAAAATATCAAACTATTACGATACGAAATACCCTCAAAGCATCACTTCAAGCCTATCGACTCGAAAATGCTCTCTACCTTATCAATACAAGCCAAGGTACTTATGATGCATCAAAGTGGAAATTTTGAGAATACACTGCAGATTCACTTTACAGTGCTCTTATCCCATATGACAAGATTCCACTTGCCGATGATGATTGAGTTATTGGTGAGCTTTCTGTTTCGTATGATGATAGCGAAGTAGACACAGTAAAAATTCGAATTCGAGATGCAAAAGTTCCTCTACAAGAAGGAAAAAGTGTCGTCTACCAAAGTTCAATTCAGCCTAAAGATGATACTTTACATATTACTTCGCCTTCCCAGGGACTTGGACTTTCGTTTTACTGAAATGATCCAAGTATTACTCGGTATGCTCTTGATACTGACTTAGAAACTGACAGTGACCTCAATGGAAACCCTGCTGATGATATTGATAACAAAGATCATCCATCCTATAAAGATGGTTCATTTTTTCGTATTGCTCATTTCTCAAAAAATACAAAAAAAGAGCATACTCTCAAAATCACTTTGTTTGAAGGAAAACAAATTAAAGCCCAACAGAAAATTAAACTCATTCTTGATTTTATACCAGAAACAACAGATAAATGACTAGAGATGGAGACATTTGGATCAGGAACACTTTCTGATTTTGAAAGAAAAAAAATAAATACACTTGCCGAACTTATACGAAGTATCGAGGACGACACTGATAGAATTATTATCATGAAGAAATACAATGTTCTCGTTGAAAACTGGAATAACTCATTCGAAAAAGCGAAAGCCCTTGTCGATATCCAAGAACTTATTGTTGACACAGACATTTCTCATCAAAGAAAATCTCAAATTACCAATATTATTGATGAGCTCCTCATAGGAGATGCTAATAATATTAATAATATTACTGTTGCCGCTCAACTCGTGCGAGATCTCATACCAGTCGACAATGCCAATCGACCAAAAATCCACAAGAATCTTGAAGAAATACTCTCTCATATTGATGATTATGAAGAGAATAGAAAACTGGCAAGAGAAATTCTCACACTCATAGAAAATGACAAGACTATACCTGTCAAATACAAAGAATACATCAAGAGTCAGCTTGTTATCATTATAGAAAAATGAGAGAAACAACTTCCTAAAAAAATGAGTAATACTCCTCCAAAAAGAGAAGAGTCAGGTGGATTTATGGGTATTATTATGGGAATTATTAAGGTATTTCTTTTCATTATTGGACTTATAGTAGTTGTTATATGAGGAGCCTATATTTTTTACCGAGTCACTCGAAAAAATAGCAAACTCGCTTTTCAAGATTTTATGATAGATTCTGTATTCCACGCTGGAAAAAAGAAAAAAGAGACCGAATCTTCACTTGCAAAAACAAATATCCCTGGAACCACAATCACAACAGGAGCCACCATTACACCAGAATGACCAACACAAAAAACACCAGCTGCAAATGATCCACTTATGACAAAAAGTGACTCACTTGAAAATTCAAAAAATGTAAGTCAGGCTGCCTCTGATCCTCTTACAAGTTTTGAAGCACCAAAAAAACAAGATCTACCACCAAATGCGCCAAATCAAGAATCAAATACTCAGCAAGAAGAAAGTATGCCTGACTGGCTCAAGTGAGCGAATAAAAGCAGTAATACTACACCTGAAAGCGGCAATACTGCACCTGTGGACCCACAAGAAAATGCTACAACAAATACTCTACAGCCAACAAGCAATATAGCAGATACAGTCAAAGATGAAGGTGAAGACGTGGGTATGCCCGATTGGCTCAAACCAGAATCATGAAAAGATACACCTTCTAAGACTCCCCTTTCTGATACTTCTCTTTGAGAAGATACTCCTGCACCAACAACTCAATCAATCATTGAGGATACGACTCTCTCATGAGAAGCTGAAACTCCAATACAGGCAAATACAGTAGGTTGAGAGGATATTCCGGATTGGCTCAAATCAGATGATACAAAAAATGTCCCTGAGGACAAAACCGAACCTCTTATGAAAGAATGAGAAAAAAAGGAAACAGAAGATTCTCAAGAAAGTTTACAGGAAGATACTAAGGATTCTCAAGAAAGTTCAGAGGAAAGTACTCATACAAGTATAAGTATTGATAAAGAAGTCGAAGATATCCAAGAAACAGAAACTGAAAAAACGGAAGAAGATAAGGATATACCGGATTGGCTTCTTGATGAAAGCACTTCTCAAGATGAAGATACTGATGATAGTATCCCTCACTGGCTCGTAGAAGAAGAGAAGAAAATGACAGCAACAAAAGAAGAAAACGAAAATCCTTCCCCACCTGAAGATGATTCCAAAAAACAAGAAGATTCCTCTATTGAAATAGAAGACACTGGCACTCTTGAAGATAAACCAGAAACCAATCTTGTTGATACTGCTATGCCAAATGATGAAGTAGAAATTATAGAAGATGTAAGCCTTCTTGGTGAAGATGAGAAGAAGACAGAAACAAAAGACACAAAAACAAAAGTACAACGAAAAAAAACACAAACGAAGAAAACACAAACAAAAAAATCATCAACAAACAAAACGCCGCGAAAAACAACCAAAAAAAATTCAACGCAAAAGAAGAGCACAAAAGCAAAATGAGCGTCAGTAGACACAATCCCAGATTGGCTCAAGTAATTATTTCTCTTATATTTTTATTCTTATGGCACCTCAAAATGATCCACTCCAATCAATCGATCCAGTAAATGAAAATGGAAATGTACGCAATACAGTACCTGAGCAAAAAGAAATTTTAACTCAACCAGGTACTCCTGTGCATGCACCAAACCAAGAAACCCATGTTCCTCAATGAAAAGAAGTTGACACTTCTGAAAATAGGGCAACTCAAAAAGAGACAAGCTCTATTGTTGATGCCATTATAGCAGAGGCAAATGAATCAGAAGACTGAGAAACTCAAAACACAGGAGCAGGAAGCACAAACAACATTCCACCTGTTCAAAACCAAAATGGAAACGAAAGCCCAAACATGAAAAAGGCCATTCGAAAGCCTGTTAGTAAGACGCTGGTACTCCAGTATATTGGTTCTCTCCTCTTAATTTTTACCATTGTATTTGGAGCTTTTATTACCTATATCGTTTTTAACCCAGGACAGTCGGTTTTCTTTATTACTATTTTTGGGATCAATCCGACTGATGTCGCTATTCTTCTAAAAAATCTCGTTAATGGAAGTTTTTGAGTTATTCTTTTTGTCCTCTCAGTTATATGGATTATTACCCTTTTTCGAGCTATCTGGACTCCAAAAAAGTACAAAAGAAAACGACTCTTTAATTGGTTCCTTGCTGGTATTGTGGGAATAATTGTATTTAGTCTTCTCGGGCTCTGGGCGTACTTATTTGCAAAAATTGATACCACAAATTTTGCCAATCCATGATGAAATATCCTTGCATATGACAATGATCTCTATATACACCCTGATACCAAGAAAATCGCACAAATTGATAATTTCAATAATCTCATCGGACCAATTACCCTTCGATATAATATCTCAGAAAATGCGGAACGACTGGAAAAATCAAAAGCAGTCAAAATACAGAAGTACTATATAAACTTTGATGGAGCTAAATGTAACGGAGATAAGAGTGTTTTACAATGAACAAATCCAACACAAGATGAAGGGATTATCTGTACATTCGATGAAATCAGAAACTATAATATCCGCGGTACCTATACAGTTTTGACACAACTCAAAGAAGAACGAGAAATCGAAATAGAAATAGAACCAATAGAGATAAAATGAGTTCTTGACATCAAAAAACAAAAAAATACTCGATGAGAAGATATCATCACCTACGACACAACTCCAATCCAAAACCTCGGGTCACCAGAATGGCGATACGCTTCTGATGTCAATAAAGTATACAAAAAAAGTGTCATCACCGAAACAGTCAGTCAAACACCAGTAATTCTCTGTCTTACAATATTTCCAAGCTCAATAAAAAAGAAAAAACTCGTCTGTGACCGTACTTTCTTCATTCAAGACACTTCCCTTTCAGACATTAAGTGAAACATTACTGCTCTAGAAAACCCAGCTAAGGAAAAAGAATATACATTCGCTCTTGAAAATCTCAATCTTTCAAAAAAAGATATAGTCAAAATTGACTGGATTATTGATGGCGTCGAAAAATGCCCAAGCAATGAACTTCAAAAGTGTGTATACGCATTTACTTCTTATGGAAATCATGAAATCAAAGCAAAAGTTCATATGGTTGGAAATGAGATTCATACATTTGAACTCAAACTTCCTGTTATTGCTCCCCTCAATCTCGCAAAACATGTAAAAATTAGCACTATTCGAGGAAAAAAACTCAATACAAAAGATACATTTGATACCAAATACAAAGCCTATATTATCAAAAATATTGAAGTACCAAGTCGAATTATTCTTGATGCTCGAGATGTCATTTCAGAAAACCTTGGATACGAACTCAGTGAGGTCAATTGGACTATTATCAAGGATGGAAAGGTTGAGAAAATGAGTGGGAAAAAAGTTGAATACACTATAGAAAGAATAATACGCCATACTATCATAGCCGAATATATCTTTAAAAAAAGGATACCATCATGAAGCCCTGATGATGTCATGCGATCAAGAGACACTGTGTATGTCAACCTTGAGCGTGGAAACCTGGTCCCTATCCTCAAAGTATCAAAAGACTCTGACTACGTACCAGTTACAGTCACAGTAGATGCATCACAATCGAAGGCAGAAAATAGTGAGATTATCAAGTTTGAATACGACTTTGGTGAAGGGCGACCAATATCAAGTGGTGATGGTATCAAAAAATACACCTATACGACTCCATGAGAAAAAACCATCACACTGACTATGATAAATGAAGCAGGAGAACGAGCCACAACAAAGAAAAATATTATTTTGAAATCAACGCCACAGGTTGTAAAATTTACAACAAGTCTTTCACCAGCAACCGTTGGAAATCCAGTCGACTTCATTGCCGAAGGAACCAATGGTCAAGTAGAGTCATATATCTGGAATTTTGGAGACAATAGTAATATCCAATCTGGATATGACATTACTCACACCTTTGAAGAAGCCGGAAACTACGAAGTTACTCTTACGGTTCGATATACTGATGGAACCGAAGACAGTCTCACAAAAACATTTACGGTTGTAGAGAGCCTAGAATAGAAACATTTTAAAATACACCATTCTTTCTGAAATGGTGTATTTATTTTTTTGGTCTAGCAAATACTCTTCTATGTATTTTTCTGGTAGTCTTTTGTACAGACGTAAGTACCAGTGATAGTATCGGAAGTCAGGTGATCTATATCTTCTATCTTACAGACATATATTGGCATACATTCATCATTGGCAAGAGCAATAGCTGATTGATCCATCACTCGCAAGTTTCTTTTGATTGCATCATCAAGAGCAAGTATATCATATCGAGTCGCATCATCATGTTTATGAGGATCCTTATTATAAATTCCATCAACTTTTGTTGCCTTGACGACGCTATCACAGTGAAGCTCGAGAGCTCGGAGAACGGCAGCTGAATCAGTCGAAAAATATGGATTTCCTGAGCCTCATACACAGATAACAACTCTTCCCTTCTCCATATGACGAAGAGCTCGACGACGGATGAAATTCTCTGCCACCTTTTCAGTCGGTATTGCTGACATCACTCGCACATCAACTCATGCATCTTCTATAGCTTCACCTACAGCAATTCCATTGATAATTGTAGCCAGCATTCCCATATTATCCCCTGTCGCACGATCAAATCCTCCTCGCTCAAGTTCAATTCCTCGAAAAATATTTCCCCCACCAACGACAATAGCAATCTCAAGGTGTTCATTTTTGACAAGATGCACTATTTTTTTTGCAAGAAAAGAGAGAAATTTTGGATCAATCCCATATCCTTGCTCACCCTGAAGGGCTTCACCAGATATTTTGAGAAGAATTCGCTTCGGCGTGTGATATTGTTTCATAAGAAAAAAGGTAAAAATATAAAATATGATTTTTTTCGCTCCTCGCCCTCCATCAAGGCGCTCTTTTTCTAAAAAAATCTAAAAAAATAGTGTATTTATAATAAATAATACACTATCAAAATTCATAGAATACAACACAGAGAGAGGACAAAAAATACGAACAAAATTCAAAATGATTTTTTTCTATTTGTAAGAGAATTTTCAAGAAATTTGATGCGGTTTTGAAGCGTACTTACCTCTGTATTTCTTTGGGCACGAGTTGTTTCAAGGAGATAAGTTGCTCGACGATATTCATTGGTATCAACACTATGTCCTAGTTTGGTTTGAGCTTGTCCAAGGCGATAGGAGAGGTCTTCTATTTTTTGATCTTTTTCTCGAATAGTATCTTGAGCTTTTGTATAGAGACGAGTAAATTCTGGTATGATATCTGCCTGAATATTTGCTATACTGGTACCTGTATTTTGTATACTCTCACTTGTATCACTTTCGTCGTCATGTATGATGATATAGTCATCAGATGGATCCTGCATATCAGCGGTACGAATAGCCTCCACATCTTCTTCGTGAAGAAAGATTTTCTTACCAATTCGTTTGGTTCGAATTCGATTTGCCTTCACATACCTATCAAGAGTTCGTGTTGATACGCCCAGTCGATCAGATGCAGTATTTCTATCAAGAGTAAATGCCATAAGAAATCAAAAAATAATCACGAGAAGTATAAAGAAAAAGGTAAAAAAAGCAAATGGAAAAACCCACTTTTTTTATTTTTTTCACTCTGTATGCAGGCATTCTACAATCGATATAAAATACAAAAAAGGTGATTTTTCTGTGAATTTTTTTGCTTTTTTTGAGAATATCAATACAATTTCGTTCGTGGGGATGATATAGCATTTGATAGTAGGAATTCGTATACTCTATGTGCGTATCCGGGGCGGTCTCGCCTCGATATCAAAGAGACAAAACACAACTGACAAAACGTCACCTCTCGCGCGACTCGCTGCGGGAATGAAGGTAAAAGCTCCTTCTCTTGCTGTTGCCTAGTCTATTTTTCTAGCACAGCGTAGCCTTTCTTATAAGAATGAGTGCCAAATGGCCTGCTACACACTCTTGTACTTGCCTCTATACGGGTACAAGAAAATTTTTATAGAGCGTTTTCTTGCAGTTTTTTATTATTATCCTGACAAGTCAATGTACATAATATAATAATCGCAGTATCTTTTTTGGAATTTTTCTTGTCATACTGTGTATCCAAAAATTCCTATGATATGTAGACTCATAGACTCTACCCTATTAGACGCGGGGGCAGTACCCGCCATCTCCACCAGATAGAAATTTCAAAAACCCCCTTTTTCAGGGGGTTTTTATGAGAGAGATTTTCATGAGGAGAGAATAGAGGAAGATAGAGGGAATTTTTGTTTTTTCTTTGTTCTTTATTTTTTGTTCTTTAGTATATTTTCCTCTTCCTTCTTCTCTCTACTCCTTCTCTCCACTCCTTCTCTCTACTCCTTCTCTTCTCCTGTCAACTCTGCAATATGATCCCAAGAGTAACTCATGTTTACAAGAATCTTAATGGTTTCTGCAATGGTGATGT
>PDRA01000035.1 GCA_002747975.1 Candidatus Altimarinota bacterium
CTCGAAACAGGAAAACGACTTGACGGACGAGAAACAGATCAGGTTCGACCAGTTCGAGCTGATACTTCTCTTTTTGAGAGAACACATGGAACCGGACTGTTTGAGCGAGGAGTGACACAAATTCTCTCGATTGCAACCCTTGGTGGACCTCAAGATATGCAGCTTATCGATGGAATGTACGAAGAAGAAACCAAACGATATATTCACCACTACAATTTCCCACCATTTAGCGTTGGAGATGTGCGACCGCTGCGATGAGTGGGTCGACGAGAAGTTGGACATGGACGCCTTGCTGAAAAAGCGCTCGAAGCTGTCCTTCCAAAAGAAGAAGACTTCCCATATATGATGCGAGTCGTCTCAGAGACGATGACTTGTAATGGATCGAGTTCTATGGCATCGATCTGTGGATCATCACTGGCTCTAATGGATGCTGGTGTTCCAATCAAGGCTATGGTTGCCGGAGTTGCTATGGGAATGATCTATGATGAAGAAACTGGAAAATACCAGATTCTCGCAGATATACAAGCGCAGGAAGATTTTCTTGGAGATATGGATTTTAAGGTCGCAGCTACAAAAAATGGAATCACTGCACTTCAAATGGACTGTAAAATTTCTGGACTTTCTATGGAAGTTGTCAAAGAAGTATTTGCAAACTCAGAAAAAGCCATCACTTATATTCGCGAAAATATGCAAAAAGCTATCAGCGAGCCACGAAAAGAACTCTCGAAATACGCACCACTTCTCTTCTCACTTCAGATCCCAGAAGATAAAATGCGTGATGTTATCGGAAAAGGCGGTGAAACAATTCAATGAATCGAAAAAGATTTTGAAGTCGAGGTCAATCTCGATGACGATGGAAAATGTACTATCACCGCAAAAAATCAAGAAAGTGGGAAAAAAGCGGTAGAATTTATCCAAAACCTTATCAAAGAAGTCGAAGTCGGAGATGAATACGAGGGAACAATTATCAAAATTCTCGACACTATCGGTGCGATTGTTTCTATCTGACCAGGAAAAGAAGGCATGGTACATATATCAAAATTTGGAGTCAAAGAGCGAATTGCCAATGTCAATGATGTTGCAAAAGTTGGCGATAAGATAAAAGTAAAGGTTTATTCGGTTGACAAGGAGAAAGGAAGAATTGGATTAATGAAGGTGGTGTAGAAAGAAGGGAAATTATTTGCATTTTTTGAAAAGGTATGATACTATATAAGTGTATTTTATTTTAAAAAAATTATTTATGAATATATTGACTCCAAAGGATCAAACAGCAGAAATTTTCCCAGAAAATAGTATGCAAGAAGAAACAATAGCAACAATAGAAAATTGAAAAGAAAATTTTCCATTCCCCGAAACACTCTTGGAAGAAAAAATGCTTTCAAAAGAAGACAAAGAACTCTTACAACAACAATGGAATATATATAATCGACTGAAATGAGTGCAGATAATAAATAACCTAAAACTTCGTATGGAGGCGGGACTTCCAGTTCTTACAAAAGGAACACTTGTTCATGGAACTTCGATTTTAAGCGAAACTGAAGAAAATGCCTTAAATATTTCAAAAATAAAAAGTTTTGCAGAAAATGGGGTTCTTTCTGGCGAATTCCTATGAATTCCTGAAGATCTGGAAACAAACTATTGTGCTGACTTTTATAAGGTTCCAGAAAACATGAGTATACAAGAGTACTCCGATTATATCAATACAAAAATTAAACTTTGAGTAGTCCCACTTTCTTCACCGGAAAGTTTTAAACTACCAAGTAAAAAATCTTCAAGTGAAATTGCTATTATAATAAACACTCACAATAAAGATATTCAAGATCTTACTCAATATGATGCATATAATGCTTGGTGATTTTCAAAAATGAAAAACATTGTAAATGAAAAAGGACTTCTTCGTTGACCTCGATATGATGGTAAAATGTCAGCAATTCTTGGTGGGATACCAGCAAATTTTATCTCTGGACTCATCGTTGGATCAAAACTCCTTCAGATACAACCAGACACAATTCGCATTTTGCGAGAAAATTTCTGAAAAGAGGTTATCATCTTTGATGAAATGGGAAATATTTTATAACAATGATAATTTGTACATATTGTAATGGAACAAAAAAGAAACCGTGGGAAGAAAGGAAAATCTTGAATCAAGTTCAGGAAATGACAGGAACGGTAGGAACCGCAGGAACATGGATCCCTGGTCAAGCCAGGGATGACAAAAAAAAGTCATTGCGAGAAATCTTTGATTTCGTGGCAATCTCCAAGATCACTTCGTCGTTCATTTCATTCACTTCTCGTGATGACGGGAACGGAAGAGGTCGCCACGCTCCGTTTCACTGGGCTCACGATAACGGGAACCAAATCCCCCTGTCCTATCGGACATCCCCCTTCACAAAGGGGGCTTCAAAAGAAAATTGTCATTCCTGCGCAGGCAGGAATCCATTCGGGAAAAAGAAGGTACAAAAGAGGAAGATCCTGAATCAAGTTCAGGATGACAAGGGCAGCGGGAACCTGGATCCCGCATCAAGTGCGGGATGACAGAGACCGCAGAGACAACAGAAATAAAATTCCCCTGCCCTCTACATTCTAAATTCTAAATTCTACCTTCTAAATTCTACCTTCTAAAATCTAAATTCTAAATTCTACCCCCTAAACCCTTTCAAGATGTCACTCTACGCCTTTACTCTCGGTCGCCAATACAAACTCTCAATTGCAGAAATTGGGAGTGTTTTTGGCTGGGAAAATATTAGAGATTTTGACCGTGATATTGCAATTGTCGAAACCGAGAAAATACTTGATACAAATACGCTCCATCTCCTGGGTGGAACAATTCGTATCATCTCTCTCCAGATACCAAAAGCCGGTTTCAAGGAATATATAGAATCTCATATCAAAAAAATTCAAAGTGATAAAATCAATATCGCACTCTCTGCCTATGGCGATGAAATCGATCGAAAAAACCTCTCGTCGAATATCAAAAACACAATGAAGAAACATGGGAAAAATATACGATATGTCGGTGAAAATCACAAAAATATCAATGCAGGAAGCTATAAGAAAAATCGCCTTGGAAAATACCAAACCGAGTATAATCTTGTAAATATTGGTGAAAAAACATATTTTGGAATCACTCTTGCCTGCCAAGATGTTGATGCCTATGCTCGTAGAGATATTACAAAAATTCGCGATATGGAGATCGGTATGATGCCACCAAAACTTGTGCAGATACTGCTCAATATTGCCAGTCATCAAGATACAACAAAAACAATTTACGATCCTTTTTGTGGACTTGGTACAACTCTCATCGAGGCAATCGATGCTGGTTTCCACGCTGTGTATGGAAGTGATCTCAATCCTGAAATGGTAGCAAATAGCAAAAATAGTGTGAGCAATTTTGTACATGAAGAAGAGAAATGGCAACAAAAAATCCGAGAAAAAGGATGAACTCCAAGACACGATATACGCACACTGCAATGGGATATTTGGCAGCAAAATGCCGAAAAAATAGACGAAAGTCCGATATGGAAGCACTCGGATCCAAGTCAGACTATTATCATATCTGAGGGATTTCTCGGTGAAATTGTCACGAGAAATACATTTTCAAAAGAGAAAATCCAAACCATAAGAAATCATCTGAAAGTACTTTATAGTCATTTTTTTCATGGACTCAAATGCTTGCATTTTGATGGAAGCATTATCATGAGTTTTCCATTTTGGAAAAAAGACCGAGAATGCATTTATTTTCGAGAAATCTACCAAATTATCCGCGAAAATGGATTTGCAATAAAACCAATGGTTCCGGAAAAATATGATCTCATGACCAAAGAAAATACCCTGCTCTATGCACGAAAAACCCATCTGGTTTGAAGAGAAATTATCCTTATACAAAAACAAAAATAAGTTTGATTAAATCCTATTATTATGCTATAATGAGAATATTATAATTTCACCCTATGAAAAAACACGCCTCCAAGAAAACCAGGCAGGCCAAAAATTCTCAAAAACACATTACAGCACATTCAAAGCTTTGGAAAATTCTCTCAATTATTATCCTCATTCTTGTAAGTATAGTTCTTTGAATTATTGCAAGTGTTATTTTTGTTGGTGTCTTCTTCCCGAATCCTTGACTGGCAGGAATGACTCTTATTGCTTTACTTCTCCCAATATTGGCAACGCTTATTTGAATATGAATATCTCAACTCTATTCGATAATTTTCTGAAAGAAAAAAACATCAAAAAAATGAAATCTTAATCTACAGAAAATACTGGCTTCATCCAAAAAAATCATAATATACGTAATTGTAAATACGCTACTTTTTTTTGTTTTTGTTTTTTTATTAAAAAATTGAGAACATTTTGGATACTTTGTAGGTATATTTCTTGTACTTGTATCTAACATCTATATACACAAATATGTATTTTCTAAAAAACAATAACCATGAAAAAACTCTCAATTCAAGACTTTAATACAAATTTTCGCAGTAATCGAGATATCGAGACGGCGCTGGCTTGGAATGCGCTCAAAAAGTACCTCGAAGAAAACAATCAAAGCAGGGTTTTTGCATCGGTAAAAAGTATCAAAGTATGAGAAAAAAACATCACCATATCGACAAAGAAATCTATCATCAACCAAGAATTGACAATGATGAAAGAGGGTCTCATACGATCATTTGAGGCAGCGATCAAGCCCCTGCGAGATTTTAAGTGTGAGAAAATATATTTTAATTAAAGGTTGCTATTTTTAGAAAATTTCGTACCATAGCATCATGACCATAAAATCTTCAAATTCAAAATTGACAGATGATCGTCCAATTTCTCCAAAAGAGCAAACAGGCGAATCATCATACCAATACTCACTTCGACCGAAACAGCTCTCTCAATATATCGGTCAAGAACACATCAAAAAACATCTCTCTGTTGCAATAGAATCAGCAAAAATCCGAAATACTGCATTGGAACATATCCTCTTTTATGGACCGCCAGGACTGGGAAAAACCACACTCTCAAACCTCATCGCTATTGAAATGGGATCGCCTATCAAATCAACCAGTGGACCAGCTATAGAAAAACAAAGTGATCTTGTGTCAATATTGACCAGCATGATGGAGGGGGAAATTTTATTCATTGATGAGATTCATCGACTTCGTCCTCAAATTGAAGAGATTCTCTACTCAGCGATGGAAGATTTTCAAATCGATATCATGGTAGGATCTGGAACAGGTGCAACGAGTATCAAAATGGATATTCCAAAATTTACCCTTATTGGTGCAACAACTCGTCTATCAAGTCTCTCACATCCGCTTCGAGATCGATTTGGTAATGTTCTCAAACTTGAATTTTATAGTGAAGATGAGATTGCCCATATTGTAGAGAGAAGTTTTGAAATTTTGGAAATGCCAAAAATCTCAAAAACTGTCATTGACTCCATTGCTTCACGATCGCGTGGGACACCTCGTATCGCCAACCGGTATGCAAAAATCATCCGAGACTATGCCACGGTCGGAAAACAAATAGAATCCGAATCGGACGCTCAAAAGATTTTTGAAAATTTCTGAGTCGATGAGCACGGACTTGATCGCCTTGATCAAGCGCTCCTCTCTCATCTCTCGGCAAGTGGTATAAGTAATCCACTAGGACTCTCTACTCTTGCCTCTCTTATCGGCGAAGAAGTTTCTACCATCGAAGATGTGGTCGAACCATACCTTTTGCAGATTGGACTCATCGAGCGCACCCCTCGTGGGAGACAAATCACTCTCAAAGGAAGAGAATATATAAAAGGAGGAAACTAAGAATTCATTTCTTTTTTTACTCTCCTGTCCCAATATTTGTAAAATTCTTGAGGGGTTTTACCTTTTCCATGGTTTCCATTCATATTTTTTCGCACTGTCCTAGAAACCTTCCCGCTCAAAATTTGATTAATTCCTGACGCTCATTGTTGATGAGCCAGATACAGATTCGTTGGTGTAATTGGAATTCATTTTCCTCTCAATTCATTAATATTTGCTCGCATAAGTCTTTTGAGTGCTGCGAGATTATTGTATGGATTCAGTGGACTTCCCTTCCCATACTTTGCCCAAGTCGAAGGAATAAACTGACCAAGTCAAGCTGCTCATGATTTTGGATTTTTTGCTGTTGCTTTTCATTCTGATTCTATATTGAGAAAAGCATTAAGAAGTCGATTATTTGTTTTATATCTTCATTTACCAAGAGGGATAAGTTTTGCACTTTGATAGCTGTCAATACCAGTACCAGCATCTTCTAGATTCGTACGGCTCGGTTCTATTTGAGACTTGAGATCTCTCATATTATCAGCAATTATGTTTCAAACCTCACCTCGAGCTGCAAGAAAATCTTGAGATAAATTATATGTTGGAATATTTTTGGTTTCGGTTTTTACAACTTTTTCTGCTTGTTTTTTTGTTGCATCATCTCTTTTGAAAAGACTTGAAAGCCAGGCAAGAAATCATCATGATTTCTTTCTGACTGGCTCTGGATTTTCTCCTTTCATACTCGTATAGCTTCTTCTTTTTTGTCAAAGTTGCTTTTGGGTTTTACTGAGTGTATCTTTAAATGGACCGAACAGCTCGTCAAGACTCTGAGTTTCACGCCCTTGAGGATTTCCAGTCACTGAGACACCTTGATTTTCAGAAGCAACAGGAATACCCCAGTTTGAGTGTGCTCACTCTGGATTCTCCCACCAAGAAATAGGTTCGAAAGAGTTTTCAGGGTATTCAGAGTTTTCAGGGTATTCAGAGTTTTCAGGGTATTCAGAGTTTTCAGAGTTTTTAGCAAGAGCTTGCTGAGCTCCCTTGACAATTCCATCATCACTTCCATCAACTCCAACATAATTTCCATGAAAAGACTCTTGAAAATATACACGAGGCGTATGAGAAGAAAAAGTATTTGTAAACATAGTATACAAAGATTATGATATATATCTCTATTCTATCACATTTTTTTGATATTTGCAAAGGTTTTTTGTATTTTTTTAGCAAAAAAGTTTGAAATCCCTCATTTTTTGATTATAATGGGCTTACTATTCTTATAATAACCTTCGTATGGTCGCACAACTTGACACGAAAATCTTCGATTTTTCCCACAAGAAGTAGGCTTTTTTGAAGTATAAAAATATGTTTCTCTTAAAAAAAAATTCCCTACTTACGTGGGGATTTTTTAAAAAAACATACTCTTAATTTTTCTTCATTTTTACATTTTATTTTCTTATTTTTTTCCTATGCCTTACAAAAAACGAAATATTTTCATTATCATTCTTACAATTCTTGGGATGATTAACGCTTTTTATCTTTCAAGTCTGGCCTATGATCTTGTCTTTGCTGCCAAGGAAGGACTCATAGGTATGGCACCATGTGATATCAATGATACACTTTCGTGTAGTGGAGCTCTCTCGAATCCTCGAGTCCATATTTTTGGAATTCCTTTTCCGATGATAGCGGCAGTCGTCTACCCCATTCTTTTCATACTTTCACTCATTGCCTACTTCCGACGAAACCTCTCAGCGATCAAAATCATTACAGTGATGGCATTTGGTGGACTTGCATTTAATGGATATATCATGTATCAAGAATATATGATTGGTGCATTTTGCCCACTTTGTCTCATGTGTACGGGCTATATTTTCTTAATTGCAGTGACTGGTGCAAGTATCTGGAAAGAGAGCAATACAATGCAGAAGTAAAAAAATATGAAAGTTCTCTATATCGATTCTCAAAACATACATAAAGCGCTTCTTGAAATCTGATGGAAAATTGACTGGAAGAAGTTTTTTGACTACAGCAAAGAAAAATACAACATTGATGAAATCAAAATGTTTGTCGGATATTTACAAAAATTTGAGCATTTCTATAAAAAACTAGAAGCCATTTGATATAAACTTATTTTCAAGAAAGCTTCAATCCTCCCAAATGGAGAAGTCAAAGGGAATGTCGATATCGATATTTGTATCGAAAGCATGAAAGATTTCTATGAAAATAAACTTTCTCAGATGTATCTTGCCAGTGGTGATGGAGACTTCAATTCATTGGTTGATTTTTTTCGAGAAAAGACTATTTTCTGAAAAGTTTTTATTCCAAATGCAAAAAAATCTTCAAAAATTCTCAGAAAGTCTGCATGACCACATGTCATCGTTCTTGATAGTTTGCGATTTTTCCTTGAATAAAAACAAAAACCCTCAATCGCTTGAGGGTTTCATGTAGGAGAGAAGAATCATTGTCCTCTGCTTCCTTCATGAACACTCCCATTCTATCATTTTTTCCAAAAAAGTCAAAACTTTTTCCAAAATCTTCATAGAAATACTCTATTCTCAAATCTATTTTCTCACTTTTACTTTCTAATTTTCATTTTATGAACCTTCCTACTGTCCGCCATTCATTGGCACACATCATGGCACAAGCTGTCAAACAAAATTTCCCTCATGCAAATCTTGCTATCGGTCCAGCAACCAAAGACGGATTTTATTATGATTTTGATTTTTGAGAGAGAGAATGCAGCGAAAAAGATCTCAAAAAAATCGAAAAATCAATGAAAAAAATCGTCGGTCAAAATCAGCCATTTATTCACTTCCATATCTCATACGATGAAGGACGCGAGCTTGCTCATCTTCTGGATGAAAAATACAAAACACTTCTCATCGATCGATTTGAAAGTGGAGAATTCAAAAATGAAGAAAAGCTTGAAAGTGGAAAAATCGGCTTCTCTATCAATACCGCCAAGAAGAAAAATAACGAATACTATGCGAAAATTCAAGAGTACTTACAAGAAAAAGGATACCACAATTTCAAAGAAGGAGAATACCTACAATTTATCGATATGTGCGCAGGACCACACATAGAAAATACCAAAGAAATTGATGCTGGAAGTTTCAAAGTAGCAAAAATTGCGGGAGCGTACTGGCTTGGTGACAGTGAAAATGAGCAATTAACAAGAATTTCTGCTTATGCTTTTGAGGATAAAGAAACACTTGATGCTCACTTGAAACTGCTCGAAGAAGCCAAAAAACGAGATCATCGTATTCTTGGTCAAAAACTCGAACTCTTCACCTTCTCAGATTTAGTGGGTTCTGGACTTCCACTCTTCACACCAGCCGGAGCCTATATGCGAAATGCGATTGAAGAAGCTATTATGGAAATCCAAAGTAAATACGGTTTTGAAAAGGTCAGCATTCCCCACATCACAAAAAAAGATCTCTATGAAACTTCTGGACACTGGGGAAAATACAAAGATGATCTCTTCCATGTCACTGGAAAATCTAACACACAATTTGTGATGAAGCCGATGAATTGTCCTCATCACGCTCAGATTTATGCTTCACAGAGTTGGAGCTATCGAGATCTACCTATTCGCTATGCAGAGACAACGACGTGCTACCGTGACGAACAGCAAGGTGAACTTCTCGGACTCTCTCGAGTGCGATCCCTCACACAAGATGATGGACATATTTTCTGTCGAGTTGATCAGATTGGAGAGGAATCTCGAAATCTTGCTCAAGTCATTCGAGAATTCTACAGTAAACTGGGGATGCTTGAAGAGGGGAAATTCTGGGTTTCTCTCTCAGTTCGAGATCCAAAAGAACCAGATAAATATCTCGGAGATGAGCAACACTGGGAACAGGCTGAAACCTTTCTCGAAGAAGTTGCTACATCTGAAAATCTTCCTTTCAAGAGAGTCGAAGGAGAAGCAGCATTCTATGGGCCAAAACTTGATTTCCAGTTTCAAGATGCTATCGGTCGAGAGTGGCAACTGGCTACAATTCAAATTGATTTTGTCCAGCCGGAGCGGTTTGGACTTGAATATACCAATAATGAGGGGAAAAAAGAGCGACCTGTCATGATTCACCGTGCAATTGCTGGAAGCCTTGAGCGATTTATGAGTGTGATCATCGAGCATTTTGCTGGAACATTTCCACTGTGGCTCTCCCCTCGCCAAGCTATCGTTGTACCAGTCGGAGAAAAGTTTTTTGATTATGGAGAAGAAATCCTTGCCAAATTAAAACAATCTGGAATCCGTGCAGTCGGAGATTTCTCAAGTGATGGACTCAATAAAAAAATCCGAAATGCTGAAAAAATGCACTACAACTATATTCTCGTCGTCGGAGAAAAAGAAGAAACCGAAAAAACCGTTGCTGTGCGAAACTACCGAACCAAAGCTCAAAGTCAGGAAAAGTTTGATGTATTTTTGGAGAGTATTGTCGAAGAATTGAAAGAAAAAAGATTGTAGGTTTGAGAGAATAAATTTTAGAGTTTAGAATTTAGAAATTAGAAGGTAGATATTAGATATTAGATTTTAGAATTTAGAAGATAGAATTTAGAGGGCAGCGGGATTTTATTTCTGTTGTCTCTGTGGTCTCTGTCATCCCGCACTTGATGCGGGATCCATGCCTCTGTCATCCTGAATTTATTTCAGGATCTTCCTCTTTTGTACCTTCTTTTCCCCGACTGGATTCCTGCCTACGCAGGAATGACAGATTCTTCTGAAACCCCCTTCTTGAAGGGGGAAAGTGAGTGAGGCGAGCAGAAGAATTTCTTGTCTCTGCAGCTTCTGTCATCCCGCACTTGATGCGGGATCTTCTTTTTTGTATTTTCTGTAATTCTTGTTAAACTATAGTTATGATTATAAAACCTTCGGACTTTATCAAACTCTACATTGACAAAAATACTTTATATAATATAATCACATTATCTAGTATAAGGTCTAATGCCTTTACTTTAAGTGCAACTCTACCTTATATTAGATAGGGTTGTTTTTTTAGGCTATTTGCACGGAGGTGCACAATGGATAAGAAATTGTTTTTTTACTACAATATAATCTGTGTAATACTATTTAGTAGTATTACAGTAGTGCTTACAGTCAAAGGACATCACAGAGAAGCTATTTTATGTTCATATTTTACTTCTCTGATAGTGGGATTCTTTGCTATCTTATTTGGTGTTAATAGATATATACTTGTGGGACTGTTCCTTATTTCGGGAACATGTATGATTTTCTTGTTTAATCTTATATCTATTACTTGGCCTTCTATACTTATTTCTTGTTTGGCAAGTATATTTTTTCTTATAGGATTTAAAAAAAATATCAAAAAAACATAAAAACTTCCCTCGTAAACTCGGTAGTATTTCTTGCTGCCGAGTTTCTTCCATATTTTCCCTTGCAAGAAATAGGTTATTTCCTATAATAGAAAACATTATTTTCTAACTTTTTTAAAAAAACTATGGCAACTCGTGAAGATGTAAAACTTGGGGCAAAAATCCTCATAAACTGACAACCCTATGAAGTCACAAAAGCTGAGCACGTAAAACAGGCTCGTGGTGCTGGTATGGAACGGTGCACGGTCAAAAATCTCCTGACTGGAAAGGTCGTTCCAAAAACCTTTCGAGAATCTGATGTCGTTGAAACGGCAAATGTCGTCTATTTTAGCTCGGAATATACCTATCAGGATGGTGATGGATATCACTTTATGAACAAAGAAACCTATGATGATGTTGTCATCTCTGCAGAAAATATCGGTGATGCGAAAAATTTTCTCGTAGAAGGAGCAACCGTAAAAGTGATGGAGTGGAATGGAAATCCTGTCAATATAGAACTCCCACCGTCAGTAGCACTCGAAGTCGTAGAAACACCACCAGGTGAAAAAGGAAATAGCGTCAATAATAATCTCAAACCAGCTACGCTCTCAACTGGACTTGAAGTCAAAATTCCTCTTTTTATCAATGAGGGAGAAATGATCCTTGTCGATACAAGAACAAATTCTTATATGAGCAAAGCCTAAGTAATTATGAAACAAAAAATTAGATACTTCACTGTTTTTTTAGCAAAGGGGGTTACGATCTTTTTTGCAATTTTCACGATCATACTGCTCGTTATCAGTCTTGTAAAGCCAGAGTGGATCAAGATCGCCATAGAATGGGTCGGTAACCTCATAGAAACGCTAGGAAACTGGAACTATCTTATTGCTTTTCTCTCAGCCTGCATCGAATCACTTCCAATAATTGGAACGGCGGTTCCTGGAATGAATATTATGATTTTGGTTTGAGGATTTTGGGGAAAACACCACCTTCTCTTCACACTTCTTTTTGCAATCGTAGGTGCTATGCTTGGAAATGCCCTTGGTTACTGGATTGGGAAAGTGATCGGAAAAGAAATTATCGAAAAATACGGCGAATATATTGGACTTGGAAAAACAGAAGAAAAAATCCTCCAAAAACAAATCAAAAAAAATGGATTTTGGTATATTGTTTTGGGGAAATTTCACAATTTCACCCGAGCATTTGTTCCGTTTATTGCAGGAAGCTCTGGTATGAGTCCAAAAAGTTTTTGGATTTTTAATATGGTGGGTTCTATTATTTGGGCAACGGCAATGATTCTTATTGGTATTTTCTTTGTTGAGCACTATGAGATCATCCTCAAGTACCTTTCGTATATTATTCTTACGCTTATGATAGGATTTTTGGGATATATGTATATGTTCAAACGAGAAACACTTCAGCAGTATATGCATGATAAAAATAAGGAAATTGAAGAAAAAATTGCAAAAAAACAATCGTCTCTTAATAAATAAATTTTATGCCTGACATTTTCCTACAATTTCTGCTTTTTTTTGGACTTTCTACTCTTATTTCAGGAGTCTTTTTATGGGGATTAAAGAAAATTTTTGTACGCTTTGATCTCTTGGACAAGCCTCATCTCTACGCAATGGAAAAGGGCCGAAAACCAGTGCCCTACGGCATCGGGATACTTATTTTGATGGTACTTTTGGTTATCTCACCATTTCTCTATTTGTATGGGGATTTCTCTCCACTTCTCGAAAAAAGGCTTTTTTACGTGATCGTCATAGGAGCTGTTATGGCGCTCATATCGTTTGTCGATGATATGGACACTATCGGAAAAAGTCATATCAAAGTTCCTCCGATTTTTCGCCTTGGTATGCAAATACTTGTAGGAGCCTTTATTGGACTGACAAGTATCAAAATCTCGTATGTAAGCCATATTTTTGGTGGTATTCTCCAGCTCGATGAAATCTATTGGAATATACATCTCTTTTGAGATTTACACATTACTATCTATATTCTTCCGCTTTTAGTGACTATTTTTTGGTATGTTCTGATTTTTAATGCTGTCAATTTTTCCGACGGAATTCCATGAGTGACGGGTGGAATTGCCAGTATTACTTTTTTGATTCTTGGAATGCTCGCTTTGAAACTCTATCTCATAGATGACAGTATCGCCGCCCAAGAAAATAGTCGGTTTATTTTGATGATTTTAGCAATTATCTTGCCAGTGACATTTTTTCTAACAGTTGCTGATAGCAAGAGAAGTATTGTCATGGGGGATTCTGGAACAATTATGCTGGCATTTTTTATTGCGACACTTGCCATAGTTGCCGGTGGAAAGATAGCAACAACAGCCAGTGTCCTTGGGCTCTATCTCATAGATTTGGTCTATGTGGTTCTCACAAGGCTCAGAAAAGGAATCAATCCTATGAAGTGAGATCAAAGTCATCATCTCCACTACAGGCTTCTCGAGATTGGACTCTCTAGATCTCAGGTGAGAACTATCATCTTGTTCCTGACTGCAATTTTTGGGATTTCTGCCATTTTTCTCTCAGCAACAGGAAAGATTATTCTTCTCATATTTATCACAGGAATTACTATTTTTCTTACAGAAATTCTCGGAAAAATCCAAAACAAAAGAAAAAAACCACAAATATAAAAAAGTATCCGAAGATACTTTTTTTGTTATCTCAAGAGAGATGCCTAATCTTCAAATTTCATTGAAATTTTTTCCCAGTCAAGGACCTTCCAAAAGGCTTCAATATATTTGAGTCGAGCATTTCGATAGTCGATATAATATGAGTGCTCCCACACATCGCAAGCAATCAGCGGTGTTCATATATGAAGCGGCGTATCACCATTGGCTGTTGTTGTAATAGCAAGTTTCCCAGTATTTGCATCCACAATAAGCCATGACCAACCAGAACCAAATATTTTCATAGAAACATCAAAAAACTCTGTTGAAAATGCCTCCACACTTCCCCACTCTTGCTCGATAGCAGTACGCAGATTATCGGACATCTGTGTGGGATTTGGCGTCATGATATCAAAATAAAACGTATGATTGTAAACCTGACCAGCATTGTTCTTGATTGGACCGGCCTCACTTTGTTCGATAGTATCCTCTACACTCATATTTTCAAACTGTGTCCCTGGTATAAGGGCATTGAGATTATCTACATACGCTTGGAGATGTTTCCCATAATGATATTCGATTGTCTCGGCAGAAATATGTGGCTCAAGAGCAGCCGGCTCATACGGAAGCTGTGGAAGTGTATGCATAATACATAAAGAAAAGAAATAAGTATTTTCAAGTATACGAAAAAAGAGAAAAAAACAAAATGTTTCTCTCTTTAATCAACATAGATATATCCATCAATTGATGGGTGATTTCTTGGAATTTTTCGTGTTGTAATCCTGTAGAGTCCTGAGTAGTTCATATCTTTTACGATAATATGATCTTTGTATACATTTGTAACAACACCAACATGTCCGTAAGCGGCGCTATATCCATATCCAGTAAATTGAATAATCGCTCATGGAACTGGAGTTTTACCTGTTGGTATTCCCTTTCGACTCGCATTTCGTATCCACATTTTTGCATTTCCACGCCAGGTGACAGTTTTACGCTGCGCTACATACCATGTACAGTTTCCTGGAGCCATACCTCGTCATTTTCCAGTATATTTAATTCTATATGAACTTTTGAGTCCAGTATTTGGATTGACTGTAACGGGTGCTGGCTTGATTTTTGGAGTTGGTGGATTTTTTTGTTTGATTCGAGAACTTGTCTTTGGATTTGAAGCTGCAATTTTTGGGATTGGTTTTTTTGGTTCTTCTTTTTTTGGTGGAAGAGCTCCAGGAATGATAATTTTTTGCCCAATTCGCATTTTTGTTGGATCGCTAATATTATTGGCTTTGGCAATTTTTTGATTGGCAATATCATACACAGAGGCAATCTGAGAAAGTGTCTCTCATCGCTTGATGGTATGAATACGTCCATCTTGGGCTGGAATAGTAAGTTTTTGACCTACTTTGAGAGTATCACTCATTTTGATATTGTTTTTCCATAAAATCACCTCTGGGCTCATTTTGTATTTTTTTGCAATTTTTACAATATTATCATATTCTTTGACAGTATAGATCTGTAACTTTTGATCTTTTGGTGTCGTTGGCTTGTCTTCTGTTTTTGGTTGTTCTGGCTGTGTAGATTCTGTAGGTTCCTCGGTAGGTTCCTCTGGAGTTTGGGTTTGGTCAGCATTTACTAGTCCACCTGACTGAATCTGCTCTTTTGCATCAAGAGAAACAAGTCCACTTGTCGAAACAGACGTCTCGAGATCTGGATTTTGATATTCTTCGGCGATAATAGTCGACTCATCATAATACCCACGAGCCACGCTCTCAACACCCATCGATGCAAGTGATGGATAAAAAGGAGCAACAACAAATACAGCAAGTGTAATGAGCTTTGATTTTTTGAACAACGAAAACGCCGAATCAAGAGGAAGATTATTTCGAATCGCTCTTGAAAGTCGGGCTTTATGATTGGGTTTTTGATTCACTACAAAAAATTATGACTAAAGGCATTTTTGAGGAATATCAAGTACATATTTTACTTCCAAAGGATTTGGTCAAGAAAATTCTACTCAAAATTTCTCAAAAAATGCACAGCTCTATGCGATAGATTTCACGACTAATACAGTTTGCATTGGTCGAAATCCCTGTGTTCGCATATATCGTTTTTTTGGTTTATGTTTGAAGACTCGGATTTTGTCTCCTTTTTTGTTTTCTTCTACACTACATACAACTTTTGCCCCTTCAACAAAAGGAGTTCATACGGTTGTATTACTTCCATCTGGTTCGGCTGTCAGAAGTGGCGAGAACTCGAGAGTTTTCCCAACTTCAGTATGTTGATGGTCAACAACGATGGTTTGACCAGCTTCTACGGTGTATTGTTTTCCACCGACTTCTATTACTGCAATCATAAGAAAAAAAGGATAGGCTTATATAGGAGGCAAAAGCACTTGTTTCTTGAAAATATTCAAGCAATCCCTATAACAAAGCAAAAATAAAAAAATGTATAGATAGATACAAGAACTCTTTTCGAATTCTCTATATCCAAATTATTTTTTCTCATAATCCTTGCTAACGCAAGAATCATTTGAAAAAATGGTTGGGGTAGTAGGATTCGTTCTTCTCAGTCGCTTTCGCTCCCTGCCAGAGACGACTCGGACACGAATAAGCAATTCAATGCTTATTCTTTTTTTCTTCGAAAAAAGTCCTC
>PDRA01000036.1 GCA_002747975.1 Candidatus Altimarinota bacterium
GGTTCCTGTGGCTGTAACAGTAGCAGTGGCTGTATAGGTGACAGTGGTTCAGACGTAGCCGGTTTGACAGTCATCTTTTGTGAAGTCTTGTGATCCGGTGTAGGTTTGAGTTGAGGTGAAGATTTGTTGAATCACAAGTCCTGTTGTTGCTCCTGTATTGCTATTTCCTGATGGGTCTGTGACAGTGACAGTGTCATCAGGAGTTGAGATTTGGTTTGATCCTGTTCCTACGACTCCAGTACAGGTAACTGTTTGTGTTGAAGAAGCTGGAGTTGGAGTACAGGTCATATTATCTACAGTGAGTGTAGCTCCACTCTCTACATTGGTACAAGTTGTTGTTACACTGGTGCCATTGGTGGCAGGATTTGGAACAGTTGTACATGATGGAGTTGCTGGAGGGGTAGTGTCTGTAATAGTAATGGTGACAGTAGCTTCATTTGAAGTGGCTCCACTATTATCTTGTACTGTATACTTAAATGCGTCAGTTCCAATGTAGTTATTATTTGGTTGGTAGGTGACTTCTCCTGTGGTTGGATTGATTGTTGTGGTTCCATGGATTGCCCCTGTTGTAATGGCGACCGTTGATGAATCAATGGTTCCATCAGTGTCACTATCATTACTTGTGACATCAATGGTGACAGCGGTGTTTTGAGTGGTCGTTGCTGTATCATTGGTAGCTATTGGAAAATCATTGACATTAGTGACAGTAATTTGAAAGGTTTGGGTTTCCTTAAGTATTGGACAAATTCCACCAACATATCACGATCCCCAACAAGAAACAGATCCATCATCTTTAAGAGCAGCAAAAGCTTGTTCATTTGAATATATTTTTGTATAGCCACTATCTGTGGGAGCTCATGATCCACCCTGGTTTGGATTTCCCCAAGCCGTAATAGATCCATCGGATTTAAGAGCAGCAAAAGCACCCCAAGTTGAATATATTTTTGTATAGCCAGTATCTGTGGGAGCTCATGATCCACCATGGTTTTGACTTCCCCAAGCGGTAATTGATCCATCGGGTTTCATGGCGGCAAAGGCTCAATATGTCGAATATATTTTTGTGTATCCCGTTCCAGTTGGAGCTCAGGTTCAGCCATAAATTCCCCAAGCCGCAATTGATCCATCAGATTTAAGGGCAGCAAAAGCGCTACGATTTGGATATATCTCTGTATATCCCGTTCCAGTTGGAGCTCAGCTTCAGCCATAATTTACACCTCCCCAAGCTACAATTGATCCATCATCTTTGAGAGCAGCAAGGGCAAGATTATTTGAATAAATTTTTGTATATCCTGTTCCTGTTGGAATATTTCCTGCACCCCAACTTGTATTTCCCCAGGCAGATATTGACCCATCAGGCTCCAATGTTGCAAAGACACTGGCATTTGAATATATTTTTGTGTATCCCGTTCCAGTTGGAGCTCAGGACCCTCCAAGATTAGCTTCTCCCCAAGTACTAATAGAGCCATCATCTTTGAGGGCAGCAAAAGCATAGTTATTTGAATATATTTTTGTGTATCCCGTTCCAGTTGGAGCTCAAGTTCCACCATGGTTTGGATTTCCCCAGGTTGTAATAGAGCCATCATCTTTAAGAGCAGCAAAAGCACGCCAATTTGAGTATATTCTTGTATATCCCGTTCCAGTTGGAGCTCATGATCCACCTGCCCATGTACTTCCCCAGGCAGTAATAGATCCATCATCTTTGAGGGCAGCAAGAGCAAGATTATTTGAATATATTTTTGTATAACCAGAATCCGTCGGAGCTCATGATCCAGCATAGTACGGGCTTCCCCAAACTATAATTGATCCATCAGGCCTTAGGGCAGTAAAAACTCATCAACTTGGATAATTCGGTGCATTATAAAATCCACCATAGTATTCATCTCCATTTCCATTTGCTGTTTCAGAGGCAAATTGTTCTGTATTTTCTGGTCCATATTCATTGTAAGTTTTTGAATGGCCAAGAGCAAATTTAGAATCTTTGAGATTAAGAGACTTTACTTGAATGACTTTTACATTATAGGTATTATCTGCATTGTCATCTTCTGGATTTTCATAGTCTGGTGAGAAATTGAGTTTGAGTGTATTGCCATCTATCGTAAACTTACTATTATCTTCTCTTCAAGCTCATGTATTATAAAATACATAGGCTGTTTCAGATACTGTACCAGAATCTGAAAAGGTTCCAACTATGGTTCCTGTTGAAGTATTCTCTGCAACAGTTGTATTGTCTATGGTAAAGGCAGAGACATTGGTTACTTGTGCCAGTGGCAGAAGTGTGGCAAGAAGGGCTCCTATTTGAAGAGCAGCAAGTGTTTTTCTTGCTCTTGTTTTGATATTGGTATACATATGTGTATTTGTATAAAAAAATAAACTACAAATACAGTGTAGCACATTTATATGGATTTTGTCAAATGTTTTTTTGACTTTTTTGATTCTCCCTTGCGTTTCAATATTTCCTCATCGGGAAGGGAAAGAAAACAGGGAGATCCTGAAACGAGTTCAGGATGACAGAAACCACAGAAACCATAGGAACCTGGATCCCGCATCAAGTGCGGGATGACAGAAGATCAGTCATTGCGAGAAATCTTTGATTTCGTGGCAATCTGTGTAATGACGGAAATGAAAAGATCGCCGCGCTGCGCTCGCGATGACGGGAACCGCAAAAACCTGGATCCCTGGTCAAGCCAGGGATGACAGGAAAGGAGATCCTGAAATAAATTCAGGATGACAGAAGCCACAGGAACAACAGGAACCAAATCCCCCTTGCTCGTTTCACTCGCCTTCCCCCTTTACAAAGGGGGCTCCAAAAAAATCTCCCTGTCTTTACGGACATCCCCCTTTACAAGGGGAGGCAATCCTCGATTTGCTAATAATCTCACTATCTCCATTTTTCTCTTGCCTATTTACCAAAAAAGTATATAGTGTCAGCAATATAAGTATATGTAATGCTTACAAAATCAAAAATTCAATACATACGAAATCTGCATAACAAAAAATGACGCTATGAATTGGGGCGTTTTCTTGTTGAAGGGAAAAAGAGTATCAATGAAGTCATTTGTTCTTGACTTGAAATTGTAGAAGGTTTTTTTGTCGATAATTGGATTTCTCCTCTCAAGGTTAATTTTCCTGCAACGCTCATAAGCCAAAAAGAGCTCGCAAGGATTACCACACTTCGATCCAATCGAGATGGAATTGTAATCGTAAAAATACCAAAAAATACTTCTATAATCCAAGAAAAGTCACCAAATATCACCCTTGTTCTCGACAGTATTAATGATCCGGGAAATCTTGGGACCATACTTCGAATTGCTGATTGGTACGGTATCTCAAAGATTATTGCTTCTGAAGATACTGTCGATATTTACAACCCAAAAACGCTTATTGCGTCGATGGGATCATTTTCTCGTGTTTTCATTCAATACAAGAATTTACAAAAATACTTGGAGAGTGTAGAGACTCCAATTTTTGGTGCTGATCTTGATGGTGAAAATCTTCATGGATTTAATTTTCCAGAAAATACCCCAATTCATCTTGTTATCGGGAGTGAATCACATGGAATTTCCCCTGAAGTCAAGAAACTTCTGACTAGGAAAATTACCATTCCACGGTTTGGACACGCAGAATCTCTCAATGCTGGCGTTGCAACAGCCGTAATTCTCGATAGAATGGTGGGAAAATAAAAAAAATTTGCAAAAAATATGAAAATATGTACAATGTAAAGTACAAACTTTATTACATAATTTTGTACAAAAATGACAACAGAAATGATTACTTTTTCTGAATACAGAAAAAATCTCTCAACACTTTGGAAAAAAGCCGCCAAAGAAAATATTAAATACCTCGTAATGGTTCATGGCAAACCATCTTTTGAAGTGCAACCCGTCTCTTCAAACACGCTCGAAGATGATGACTGGACGCAGTATACGCCAGAAAATCATAAAGCTTGGCTCGAAGCAAGAAAAGATTTAAAAAAGGGAGACGTATATACTTTGGAAGATTTAAAAACTAAATATCTATAAAAATGTATACAACAAAAATCTCCAAAAAAGTAGATAAGTTTCTCGAAAAACATAGAATTATTGCAAGAAAATTTGTGCGAAATCTGGATGAAATCGAAAAAAATCCATTTCACAACAATCTTGATATCAAAAAACTTACCGGTAAGCCAAATCACTATCGTATGAGAATTGGAAAATACCGGTTTTTGTATGAAATCATTGAAGATGAAATTTTGATTTATTTTTATGAGGCTGATAGTAGAGGTGGGATATATTAAAATTTTCCAAAATTCCTTTGCTTTTTTATAAAAATTTCATATAATCGCTCTGTTTTTTTTATTACTATTGTCTCTTTTTATGTCTACAAAACCACATACAGGAAAAATTGTCAAAATTATCGGTGTCGTTATTGATGTCGAATTTAGCGACGGATATATCCCAAAAATTTATGAAGCTCTTGAAGTGCAAGGAGCTCCGCATGACCTCACACTTGAAGTGCAACAGCAGCTTGGTGATGGTATGGTTCGTACGATTGCTATGAATCCTGTTGATGGCGTGAAGCGAGGACTTGATGTGGTAGCGACTGGCGAGGCGATTAGCGTACCAGTTGGTGAGAATGTTCTTGGACGAATGTTTAATGTCCTTGGAGAGCCGATTGATGATAAACCAGCTCCAAAAACAGAATATAAAGATCCAATTCATCGTCCATCTCCAAGTTTTGAAGAGCTTTCAACTCAAACAGAAATTTTCGAAACAGGAATCAAGGTTATTGACCTGATTGCTCCTATGCTGAAAGGAGGAAAGGTTGGACTTTTTGGTGGTGCCGGTGTTGGTAAGACCGTTATTATGCAAGAACTTATCCACAATATTGCCAGTGAGCATGGTGGATACTCAGTTGTTGCTGGTGTTGGTGAGCGAACTCGTGAAGGAAATGATCTTTTCCATGAGATGACAGATTCTGGTGTTATTGATAAGACAGCGATGGTCTTCGGACAGATGAATGAGGCACCAGGACCTCGTGCCCGTGTTGCCCTCACTGGTTTGACGATGGCAGAGCATTTCCGAGATCGAGAAAAGAGAGATGTTCTTCTCTTTGTTGATAATATTTTCCGATTTACGCAGGCAGGATCTGAGATTTCAGCCCTCCTTGGTCGTATTCCATCAGCGGTTGGATACCAGCCGACACTTGCAACCGATATGGGTACACTTCAAGAGCGAATTGCTTCGACAAAAAATGGGTCGATTACTTCTGTGCAAGCCGTCTATGTGCCTGCCGATGACTTGACAGATCCAGCTCCAGCAAATACTTTTGCTCACCTTGATTCGACAGTCGTCCTCAATCGTGCAATCGCCGAACTTGGTATCTATCCAGCGGTGGACCCACTTGATTCGACTTCTACTGTCCTGACACCAAAAGTTGTCGGTGAAGAGCACTATCGAGTGGCACGAGGATGCCAAGAAATCCTCCAACGATACAAAGAACTTCAAGATATTATTGCGATCCTTGGTATGGATGAGCTTTCAGAAGAAGACAAAGCGACTGTTGCACGAGCTCGAAAAATTGAGCGATTCTTCTCTCAGTCATTCTTTGTTGCTGAGCAGTTTACAGGAAACCCTGGTGAATATACAAAACTTGAAGATACGATCAAAGGATTTGCAATGATTATAGATGGAGAAGTCGATCATATCCCAGAACGACACTTCTTCTACAAAGGAACGATCGACGATGTTATCAAAGACTTTGAAAGCGCAGAAAAATAATTCTTTCCTTTTCTTAACTTTTATGAAATTTACACTGACTTCACCATCTGGAACTGTCATTGATACTGATTCTCTTGTTAAAATGACTGTCATGACAGAAACCTGAGAAATTACAGTTCTCCCTGATCATGAGCCACTTCTTTCTGTTGTTCGTCCAGGGATTTTGCAGGTCACATATACTGAGGACTGACAGCAAAAAACTGAAGAATATGCGGTAGGATGATGAGTAATTCATATTGATGATACCGCTTGTACGCTTGTATCTGATCTAGTGCAATGAGAATTCAAAGAAGATGATCTTGCTGATATAGAAGCTCAAAAAAAAGAAGCTGAAGAGCTTATGCGAGACTATGCCGAATGAAAAACTCCTATTGATCCAAAAAGACAGATGGAAATAGAATATGATCTCTTGCGCCATCAGGCTCGCTATGAGCTTTGGAAGCATATTAAGACACCGGATAATGCACGAAAATAATCCAAAAATTTATATCTTTTGAGCCGCTTTTGACCCACCGCATGTGGGTCATTTTGCTCTTATTCAAGCAATCTTACATGCAAAAAATCCTGATACCATTCTTATTATTCCATCAGGTGAGCGTGATGACAAAAAATACAAAATCCCCAGTCAATATCGCCGAGAAATGTGTCGACTTTTCACCAAAGAATGCAGAGATACAAGAGTCGTACTCGATGAGTATTTTTTTGATTTCAAATGAGAAATGATCACAAAAGATGTCGATGAATATGTTGCAAAAAACTACACTTGAGAAAGGGTACACATTTTTGGGAGTGATGCTGTGGATACAATTTGCGGTTGGGACAAGGAAGAATATGCCAGCAAAAAAATACAAAAAATCTTTATCCGTCGAAAGGGGAGAGAAGGGTGTTTTGATGAAAAAAATCTAGAAAACATAGAGAATTATGAGTTTTTTGAGCATGAAAGAATTCCAGAGCTCTCATCATCTGGGATCCGAAATATCATCCCAGATCATACCGATATTTCTGTCTTATACGAAAATTATAAGCATTTTCATATTCCTGGACTCTCCAAGCAAATTTCGAAATATATCCTCGAAAATAGGCTCTATCGACCAGAAAAGAAAAAAGAAAAACTTCTCGTCCATGTCTGCTGCTGACCTGATGTGACCATGCCAATCCTCCAACTTCGCGATGAGTATGACCTCGTATGTTTTTGGTATGATCCAAATATCCAGCCAAAATCTGAACATGATAAGCGCTATGAAGCTTTCAAAAAAGTTTGTGAAATTGAGAAAATCCCTTTTATCAAAGGTGCCTACGATGTCAAAAATTTTTTCACGCGAATTAAGTGAGTTGAGCATACGCCAGAGCGATGAGAGAAATGCACGTATTGCTATGATATGCGAATGTATGTAGCGGCAAAACTTGCCAAAAGATTTGGCTTTAAATTTTACACGAGTTCACTCAATACCAGTCCAAAAAAAGACCTTGAAAAGTTGTTTCGTATGGGACACAAATATGCCAAGAAGTTTGGAATTACCTTTCTTGATATTCCTTTTCGCAGACGATGAGGATTTGCTGCCAGTGTTGAGTATACGAAAAAACATGATATTTTCAGGCAAAACTACTGTGGATGTATTTACTCAATACCAGAGTGAGGAGAGAGTGAAATGAAGCAGAAGATGATTCAAGCTCGTAAGGAATAAAAATTTTCTGAATATATTGACTTAAATACTATTATGTATATAATAATTTTTTTATTATAAATTATATGAAAGAATTTGGTAATTGTTTCCACAAAAAATCTCTTGAAGACAATCCTGAATTTCGGGAAACATCTCATCCCAATCGTCCAGATATTAAGTGATATATATGAATGTCAAAACAGTGGGCAGAGTATTTTTCTATTTCGAATTTTAACGTCGAACAATGTTTTCGTGATATTCTCTCTCAAAGACAGCGTCCTGCTCTTCGATATATGTGATCATATATGCTTTATGAACCGAAAAAAAGGACGAGAAGATTTATTTTTCTCAGTCACTAGTGAATCAATATCTTACAGGCATATTTTGAGAAAGAAAAGAAATTACTCGCTTCTCAAAAAGTAATTCAAGATACCTCTTCTCGTGCTTCTCATACGCATGAGATTCAGTGACCTTACTTTTCTGATAAAGAAATTGATAGGCTTTTTCGAGTATATGTGAAAAATTCTTCCTGTTCTGTTAGGCTTGGAGAGACCACCAAAGAGAATGAAATCAAAGATGCAAAAAAATATTATTTGTCATTGTATAGAAATGGAGAACAAGAAATAAAGCGTGGGGATTACGAGCAGTTTATAGAATTTTTGCAAAAAAGAAGGTATATAAGATTTAATATACACGCTCTTTTGAATTCTCACAAAATCCAATCAGAGAAAGCAGTACAATTTACGAAAGATAAACTCAATCAACTCGGTGTTCCCGTTGGGTTTGTAGAGACAGAAAATTGAATATTTGTTTTTTGAATTTCTTCTTCCCAAATGCAAGTATGCGTCAATGCTTGTAAACAATATCTTGCCAGAGAATCTGCCCAGTGAGCCGAACAATTGATGCAAAAAATCCAGCTTTTGAAACAATCAAAAAAATAAAAAATCCCCTTTTAAAGGGGACGAGAAAGAAAATGTCATATAAAAAAGACATCACCAAATACAAGAAATAATTTTGATTTTGAAAAACTGAGAAAATATATATAATAGCGTCTATTATTTGGTAAATACAATTTTATGGCACAAGTTGCAATTCGAGAGTTTGATGCTAAAAGTATGTTCTTTGAAAGTATTTGAAAAAAATACTCAGGTTTACAAATAAAATCCGAAAAAGATCTCGAGAAATTACAAGAGTGAAAAAAATACGTTATCAAACCAGATATGCTTTTTGGAAAAAGATGAAAACTCGGACTGTTATGAGTGTGACTTGAAAAAGATGAAATCAAAAAATGGTTTCAAGAGCAGAGCTGAAGACAAATGGAAATATCGGGAGTTTCAGGAACTTTAGAAGTATTTTTAGCTGAAGAATTTGTAGAACACAAAGAAGAATATTATATAAGTTTTGAGGCAAAAAGAGATTTTGAAGAGATAAATTTTTCATTTGAAGGAGGTGTGGAGGTAGAAGAAAATTGGGAAAAAGTAAAAAACTTACAAGTTGAAGTTGATAAAAATTTGGAAGAGTCAGACTTGGAAAATTTATTAAAAAATTGTCATCCTGAACTTGTTTCAGGATCTTGAAATGAAAATTTTGAAAGAGATTCCGGATCGGAGTCCGGAATGACAGAAAAAGGAGAATCTGAAATCCAAAAAATAAAGTCTACTATCCTTCAACTCTGGAGTTTTTATAAAAACTATTGATTTGTCTATTTAGAAGTAAATCCTTTTTGTTTTGATAAAAATGGAGAAGTTGTTTTACTTGATATGGTAGCAAAAATAGATGATCAAGAAGGATTTTTACAAAAGAATCATTGGAAAGACCTAGAAATCCCAAATACTTTTGGTTTTAAGGAAAATAAAAGAGAAGCTTACATTAGAGAACTTGATAGTCAAACAGGAGCAAGTTTAAAATTTAAAGTTTTAAATCCTAAAGCTAAAATCTGGACACTCCTAGCTTGATGATGATGAAGTTTAGTTATGACTGATAGTTTATGAGCATTATGATTTGCAAAAGAAATTTGAAACTATGGAGAACTCTCAGGAAACCCAACCAGAGATTTTACGAGAGAATATACAAGAACTCTTTTTGAACAAATGCTTGAAAATGGGATAAAATGAAAATACTTAATTATAGCTTGAGCAATAGCAAATTTTACAAATATTTCTACCACTTTTTCTGGAATTATAGATGTGCTTAAGGAAAAGAAAAAAGAAATCCTAGAGCAAAAAATCCAGATTTTAGTGAGAAGATGATGAATAAATGAAAAACAAGGTTTAGAAAAAATAAAAAAAGCCTGTGAGGAGTTAAAAATTCCTTGTAAAATAGCAGATAGTAGCCAGTATATGACGGATATTTTGAGGGAGATAAGGGTTTAAAACATTGATTTTTCTGTATTTATCTATATAATGAGCATGTACTTATAATTTAATACACTTCTATGTCCACGCTAAGGTTAAGTATTATAGATCATCAAGCCAGAAGTTCATTTAAAAGAAGTTGACACGATAGTTATTGCACAAACAAGCATGAGGCAGGAAAAAATAAAATAATTAGAAAAAGAAAAAAGAGTAAAAGAAGTTTTGAAAGGGGTTTATTATGAGTTTGGAGTGATATAATAGACCTTGAGACTCTATGAAAGAGCACAGTAGTAAAGAATTTTAATGGAAGAACTCTCAAAATCTTATGAGATGATAAGTATGCAGCTCAAAATACTAGAAAAGCTGCACTTGAAATAAACCATAGACTTTTATCTGTTGTCGAAAGAGCACATATTGCTGATAAGATTTATTACGAGAGAGCTATACGAAGTGCGAGAAATAAGATTTTCAAATATTTACCAGAAGAAGAAAAGCAAAGAGATATGAATACTTTCTTATTTGGTTCACATGAACGATCATTTCCGATTCTTTAATTTCTTAATTTTTTATTATTATGAGCACATTTACAGATTTGCAAAAAAAATGAATAGAAGTTGGACATACGTTTAATCTTCTCGAGGTTGGACTCTTTGAAACTTATTTGATGGTAGCTGGGTTTTTGATGGCGATAATCTTTCCAAGTTTGCTCGAAGTCCACACGTTCCTCTATTTTATTGTATTTTTGTTTTGAATTATTTTTATTCTCAAAGAATTTATAACGAAAAATAAAAATGTCGAAAAAAGATGGAAGCGTAAATGATGGAATATTCAGCTTCTTAAGAATTTTTCTTTTCTCGATTTTGCTATTTATAAAGTGACTATTGTCGCTTTTGGTTTACTTCTTGTCAAGATATTTCCTGTACTTTTAAATGGAGAATTTGTTGTTTGGTACACTCTTGTTTTTGGTATTGGTTTTGGGTATTTTATAGCAAAAATAACAGCTCGGGAAAAAGAGTAATATTGCACATATGATTGATTATATACGGCGATTTATCAAAGAATCAAGGCATGAAGTGGTTGCCTTAAAAAATATATGAATCCCACTGTTTATTTATCAGACGGTGATTCGGGTATTTATTATCACGATTTTTGGGATTTTTTATAGTTTTTTTGTGTATTGGATTTTGCGGAATCCTTGAGAAGATTATGTGTTTGTAACTGGATTTGCGACGCTCAATTATATTCATGTCGATCGTTTGATTATTGGGATTATTTTTACGATTTTATTGATTCTTTTTAGTTTCTTTATCGAGACATTTTGACTGGTTTCGCTTTCTCGTCAGTACTACATGGGAAAAAAAGTAAGCCTGCGACGTACTCTCTTGGATATTGTGAAGTACTTTCGCCTGACATTCAAGGTGCAAGTTCTCAAATATATGTATATTTTGTCAAATATTGTTGTTGTTAGTTTTTTGCTGTATGCAATTTTTCTTTTACTTCCAAATAGTATTTGATATATTGTCGGTTTTTTCTTGGTTCTAGAAAATTGTATTATTGTAGTCGATAAAATTATCGTCTACAAAGATGTGGGGCAAAGAGTGTTTGAAAACAAAAAAAATATTGCCGAAGTGTATAATTATACCATTTCATCAGAGAGAAAAATGCGCATTTTTCAGTTTTATCTGCTCAAATGAGTACTTGTCCTCTTTTTTGTGATTGTATTTCCACTTGTCTGGCTCTCGGTTACTTGGCTTATTTGTCGGATGAGCGAAAATCATGAAATACTGACTTCTCTATTATTGGGATTGAGTTCTACTGTTTTTCTTATCATTGTAATTGCGGCATCCTATTGGTATTTAAGCTTTTTTGCCCTTCGATCCACTCGCAAATATCTTGAAGCTCACGGTCAGCTCGCTCGAAAGTTTCGTCCCTATTCGCGTCATTACTTTCGACGGTACTGGACTCTTTTTGTTGTTTTTTTCGTATGTGTTTTTTGATTCCAGAGCGTATTTTTTTATAACTATTTTCACAGTAATATTATCCCAGAAAAAAAATATACCCTCTTTGCCCACAGGGCTTCTATGCAAAAAGGGACTGATAATTCTATCGAGGCACTGATCTACTCAATACAAAATAAAATTGAATTTGTTGAGATCGATGTCCAGCTTTCAAAAGAATGAGTTCCTATTGTTTTTCATGATTATACCTATTTTGATGGGAAACAAAAAAAGTATGTCCAAAATACGCCTTTGGCAGAGCTCAAAAATTTTGACCTGAGGTCGCGCCAAAATTCAACTTCTCTTGATCGAGAGCCAATTCCAACACTTGAAGAATTTTTGAAGATGGCAAAGGGAAATATCAAGGTTAATATAGAAATAAAAACAACCAAAAATTTTGAAAATGAATTGGCAGAACGGGTCGCACAGGTTGTCAAAAAAACGCAAATGCAGGAGCATGTTTTAGTAACTTCTCTTGAGTATAGTATTCTCAAAAAAATACGAGAAATTATTCCAAATATTCAAACAGGATTGGTCGTGACAACCTATATTTGAGAGGTAGAAGAAATTGAGGATATGCAAGTTGATTGGCTTATGATCAATGATTGGTACTATCTTTTGAACAAAGATACTTTTAATTCTTTTGAAGACAAAAAAATTGCGCTGTGGTCATTTGACGCTGGATTTGATTCAAGTGACTTCCTGTATGAAAAAAAAGTACAAGGAGTTATCGTAGATGATCCGGTCAAGATACGCAAAGAAATACAGGAGTATAATGAGCTTCCGATTTGAGAGAAATACTATAAGCAAATAGAGCATCTTTTTTTGTGAGGATATGGCATATTTTAAAAGAATTCACCAAAAATTCACGGAAAATATATTGTTTTTTTGTTTGAAATAGATATAATATTAGGTGTTTCTGATTTTATCTCTTAACTTTCATTCTTATGAAAAAAGTAATTTTGTGAATACTGGTTCTCGTTTGACTTTTGAGCTTTTCATCTACATATGCCTGTAGTTGTATGGAAAATCCTCCAGTTGAAGAGTCACTACAAATGGCACACAGTGTCTTCGTCGGGAAGGTTATTGGTGTCTATAGTGTGAGTAACCAATATTATCCTGACAAGAAAGTTTCTTTTCATGTTAAAAAAACATTTAAATGAGAAGATCGCTCACGTCGAGTCGTCTATACCGCTTCAAATTCTGCTATGTGTGGTTTTAACTTTCAAGAGGGAAAAGAATATTTAGTGTTTACAAGCAAATCTGGTAATAAAGAGCGAGTTTGACTGTGCTCAAGAACACGACTTGCAAAAGATGCAATAGAAGATATTAGAAAACTTTTGGGAGAAGGAGGGCCAAAATTTTGTCCTGCTATCTACAGACCAGTTTGCTGAGTCGATGGAAAGACATATTCAAACGCATGTTATGCATCTCTCTATTCCGTACAGGTTGTGCACAAAGGAAGATGTAAGCCTTGTACAAAAGAATATGCACCGGTTTGTTGAGTCAATAAAAGAACGTATCCCAACAAATGTTTTGCAGGAGCAGCATGAGTAGAAATAGATTATAAAGGGAAATGTAGAGATGTTAGAATGTGTCCTGCCATCTATAAACCAGTTTGCTGAGTTGATGGAAAAACCTATGGAAATAGGTGTGCGGCTTGAAATGTAAGGATAGCTTACAGGGGTGAATGTAAAAAAAGAGTGTATGCCTCAAAAGAAGCGTTTGAAAAAGCAGAAGGAGAAACTTGTATTTCTGCTACTGATGGATGTAATACATTTTTTGTAGTAAATGGAAAAGTTGGATGAGGAACGCTGATGTATTGTACTGATGATAATGGAAATGAACTCAAGAAAAAATGGTCTTGCCTCAAGAGAAAATCAGAGGGAGCTCAAGAGGAGTTTGAGAGAGAAAATGCTGCTTTTTGCCTCTTTGCCACTGATTCTGTCAATGTATTTAAAAATGTTCGTGGAAAATTTATTCCAATCACAAAGAAAGCATATCTTCCAAATTTTGCTCCAAAATGGAAATGTATAAAGATACTTAATAAGGTCTGTACAGCTCATTATGATCCAGTATGTTGAATAAATTGACAAACCTATGGAAATGCTTGTGGGGCTTGACTGGTTCCAATCGCATATAAATGAGAATGTGAGAATACAAAAGAAGAGAATAAAGAAAGAACTTACAAAACTTTAGATGAACTTAAAAAAGCTGAACCAAGATGCAAGGCTGCAACCGACTGAATAAACACATTTTTTGGTAAAAATTTTAAAAATTCTACTCTAATATGATACCCTTCAAATTTTGTTCCAAAATGGAAGTGTGTAAAAGAAGAAAATAAAGAAAAAACTTATAAAACAAAAGAAGAACTACTCAAAGCTGAACCAAAGTGTAAAACTGCGACCGACTCAGTAAATACATTTTTTTGAGAAAATCTAGAAACCTCTACGCTTGTGTGATACCCTCCAAATTTTGTTCCAGAATGGAAATGTATTCATGATAACATTACATGAGATGATAGAGTATGTACAGCTGAATATGATCCTGTTTGTTGAATTGATGGGAAAACTTATGGAAATAAATGTGATGCATGAAATGTAAAAATAGCTTATGAATGAGAATGTGAAGATTTTGTTTTCAGTGAAAATGATAAGAAATTACTCAAACATCTGGAAAAAATTCTCAATGCTCGACTCAAAGCTCGACTTGATATGGCTCTTGAGAGGTATGAAAAAAGGATCGAAACACTCCGAAACAAAAGAATGATACATGGGAAAATTATAGCAAAAATAGAAGCAAAAATTCAAGATCTCTTAGAAGAATATCCACAAGATGTGGCTCTCCCAAAGAATATAGTTCGTCTCTATAATGCGCTTCAGTATCTCAAACTCAATATCATGAAAATGTGAAGTTAATTAAAAATCCCCTTTCCTGAAAAGGGGATTTTTTGTACTTTGCCCCAAAACTTGGGGAGCTATGACTTAAGTGTTTTGAAGTATTTTCATAATACTTCAAACGTCTCTGGCATCGGATTTGGCAGACTTTGTTTTTTTGCATCTTCGAGAGAAAAATACTCTGCTCCTTCACCCTCAAGAACGGTGAAGTCTTCTGCCTTTTTCTGAGTCGGTATGACAAAAATACTACGAATAGCTATGAGATTTCTCTCTGGAAATTCTGCACGAAAAGAACCCAGAAATTCGTATCTAAAATTGCTGATTTCAAGTCAAAGCTCTTCTTTGATCTCGCGAATCAGGGTTTCTTCTGGAGTCTCATCTCACTCCTTTCCTCCACCAAAAAAAGCATATTCTTCTCCATATTTACTGTAGCTTCCTCGTTTTTGTAGGAGGATTTCATTTTCGCAGTTATAGAAAACCGCTGCTGAAACTTCTCGTATTTTCATATTTTTATTTATATAAAATATCATTCCAAGGAGTTCTGTAAAGTCATTCAGAAAGCCTTTTTTGGTCTATTATATGTCAGATAAATCCTATACTTCTTGCAAGTATAAAAAATCAGTTAAAAATTCAAGCTTCAATGTAGGTTTTTATTTCATTT